>CAMLHB010000001.1 GCA_946479725.1 uncultured Actinomycetes bacterium
CGTCGCCGGGATCGAAGAAGGCGTTCTGCTCGCCCCGGAAGAGGCTCTGATGGAGGCCAACGCGATCGACATCCGCCTGCGCAACCACGACGCCCGCCTAGACGCAAGCCACCGTTCGATCACCACCCTGCGGGACATCTGCGCCCGCCACGAGACCGAAATCAAGGTAACGAGCACCGAGCTACGGGAAGTCCGCGACGACATCGCCGAGATCCGCAAGACGCTCGACGCTCACCGCAAGGAACAGCGGGAAGAAAACAAGTGGGTCCAGCGGGGCCTCTGGGTCGCGGCGGCCACTTTCACCGGCTTCTTCTTCTCGGCCCTGGTCCTCCTCTTCCAAGGGACTGGGCATGGATAGGGTCGCCATTGGGCCGGTCAAGGGGTTGAAAGTCGCCATCGCCGCTTTCGTCCTGAGCGTCGTGCTCTTCGTCATCGTCGTCGGTGGCCTGATCGTCGTCTTCGCGACCCGCAACGACGAGCTGGAGCGCTTCTCCCAGGATCTCCGGGCGGGGCTGGTCCGGAACTGCGAGACGAACGGCAACCCCCTACGGGAAGCGGTCCGCGGGCAGTTGCGCGAAGAGATCCACAAACGCGGGACCATCGACTACTCCCGGTTCTTCCCCGACATCCCGCCAGCGGAACTGGAGAGCCTCCTCGCCCAGCAGAACCGGGCCGACCACAAGACCCTGCGGAAGCTCGCCCCGGTGGACTGCCCCTCGCTGTTCCCCAGCCCGTAGTCCCCGGCTTGTGGCATGACGCGCAACAGAGAATCCGTTGCTCCGCCCGGTTCTGTCGCATTAGCCTGCGACACTCTGGGGCGTGAAGAAGCTGAAGGAAGCCCTCGCGAAGGTCTCTGAAGCCCTGGAGCCGAATCGTCGACTCCTCGCTCGGGCTCAGCGCCGCTACAAGGCGAACCGCAAACGGGCCTACGTCGCCCACAACCAGCAGGTGAGGGCGCAGCAGAAGGCCGACCGCATCCGCAAGACTTCTCCCGCCAGGGCGCGGCAGATCGATGCCGATGCCTTGCGCCACGGTCACGTCGCGTACCGGAACCACCAGCGGGCGCAGTTCTGGCTCGGCCGGATAAAGGTCCTCACCCAGCGGCTGCACGGCATCGAGAGCGACCATATCGCCCTGGAGGCGGAACTACGGAAGCTCAACCACGTCACGATCGCTGGCAACAAGGCGACGGGGGGGACGCGCGATGAGCGGCTGCGCGCGGTCATGCTCGCCTCGGCCAAGGCGTGTGCAGCGGGTCATCGCCCGAACTTCTACAGCCAGATCGGCTCCTGGGACGTCGACCACTGCATCACCGGGGAGCATTACGGCGAGCGGTCGGATTGCTCAAGCTGGGCCACGTCCGTCTACCGCTCCGCAGGACTCCCCGATCCCAACGGCGAGCGCTACAGCGGCGGCTACACCGGCACCCTGGGGGCGCACGGGAAGCCCACCGACAACCCGAAGCCGGGAGACCTCGTGCTCTACGGGCCGTTCCCGCACCACCACGTCGAGGTCGTTCTGGATCCCGAGAAGCAGACGACGATCGGCCACGGCTCGGCGCCCGTCGACCAGGGCGTCTTCGACCTGTTCGGCGACCACGACTACGTAATCCGCACCTACCGGTAAGGAGCCACCATGCAGCCGCTTCATCCCAAGGTTAAGGTCCCGGCGGTCATCGGCACGATCATCGCCATCGTCCTCGCCGTCCTCGCGGGTCTCACGGCGGTTCCGGCCGTCGCGCCCTACGTGGCGATCGGCGTCACGATCATCAACTCGGTCTCGGCCTACTTCACCTACTCGGCATGAGCCTCGTCACGCTCCTCCTGATCATCCTGCTGATCCTCGTGATCCTCGCCGTCGCCGGCAGGCTCTAGCCCTAAGCGAATAGCCGACCGTTACCGGGTATTGACGATCTGCCCGTAGTGGGGATGGTCGCGGTGACCAACCACGAGCCCTTGGCGGGGGGAGGTCAGGCCACTATCAGCCCGGGAAGGCGCAACATCCAGCGCCGTCTAGCAGCAGTTGCCTACTACGCGCTCTACGGCCTCTACGAACTGACCGGAGGCGAGGAGCCCGCGCACTTCAGGCAGACCCGGCTCGACCTCGAGGAGATGCTTCGGGCTCATCGAGGTCTGGGTCAAGCGGCGGGTCGGCCAGACCTACGGCTCCTTCCCAGCGTTCGAGATTCTTGATCGCCTGCTCCCAGCCAATGACGGAGGGGTCGTACTCGGAGCGGGCCTTCCATAGGCGGTACTCCGCGAAGGTCTCTGGCTGTATCAGCAGCGTCTTGGCAATCGCCTCCAGATGCTCGGGCTGGGCCGCGATCTCCCCTGAGACCAGGCGGGCGATCGAGGACTGATCTCGCTTCCACCCGTGGGCGATAGCCCTGCGTGCCAGCTCCCGGCGACTGATGCCTTCCAGCTGGAGGAGAGATTGGACGGTTTCCGGGAACGGCTTGTTGCTCTTCACGGGCATTGTTCCTACCCCTTTTCTGGCCTGCGCTGTTGAGTCAGCCGGGATATTCCTAGCACTTTCCGAAGAAATTTACATGTGCATGTGCTTGTCAATGTCCGATAGATGTGATTGGCTTCCGTCTGTCGCATGAAGCCGCAACACGCAACACCCTTCGCCCAGATCCTGGCTGACCGTCAGATGACCAACAGGGCGCTTGCCAGCGCGATCGACACGACCGAAGCCAATGTTTCGAAGATCCGCAACGGTCTGCGTCCGGGGAAAAACTTGCAGGATCGGATCTGCGACAAGCTGAAGCTTTCCGACGAGGAGATGGTCGCGTTGGGCTGGAACACCACCAAGGAGAAGGCGGAGGCATGAACCCGGCCCAGAAGCGGGTCCTGGAGGACCTGCAGGACTCCTACGGCGAGGGCGAGGTCGTGGACGGCGACTCGGGAGGAGACGTCATCTTCCGCGCCGGCGAGCAGGAACTTCTGATCTCCGAGGACGGCGCGATCGTCGAACCTCACGAATCTTCGGGCGGCTCGGGTGGGGCCGCACCGGAGTCCGCCACCCCCACGGCGGATCAGCAGCAGGGCGACCCCGACGCCTGCGCACACACCGGCACGGGGTCCCCTGCTGTGTCCTTCCCCGTTGACTCCTTCCGCGAGGCGGCGATCCACCTGCGGCGGCCGTTCACCGCGGAGGCGGTCAAGTGGAAAGTGCAGGCGACCTGGGAGGGCGGCGCGCTGATCGTCCCCTACATCGATGCCCGCCTTGTGGTCGAGCGGCTGAACCTGGTCGTCCCGCATCTCTGGTACGACGACTACGAATCGGTCGCTGGGGGCAAAGGGCTGCTCTGCCGCCTGACCATCGACGGCATCACTCGCCAGGATGTCGGCGGCGGCTACCAGGGCAAGGGCCTGTACTCCGACGCGCTCAAGCGAGCGGCCGTCAAGTTCGGGATCGGTGTCTCCCTCTACGCGCTGCCCCAGATCAAGTTCGACTTCTCCGAGGGCTTCCTCGCCAAGCAGGGCTCTAAGCAGGCCACGGTCCTCACCGACAAGGGGCTCGCGCGCTGTCAGTCCGGTTACCGCGCTTGGCTGAAGGAAGCGGCGGGCAAGAACTTCGGCGACCCGCTCGACCACGGCGACATCGGCGAGTCCTACGGCGACGTGGAGGCCGAGCAGCCGGTCGAGGGGCCTCCCGAGGAGCCACGCCCCGAGAAGCTGACCACGGCGGCAGGCACGGCGCTGATCGAGAAGGCCGAGCAGCTGCACAAGACCGTGGACAAGAAGGCCATGCCACCGGCGGCCTTCCGGCGCCAGCTCGAGGGTGCCTGGCACTCCGAGGAGGAGTTGAAGAAGCTGATCGGGGTCCTTGAGGGGCTGCAGCCAGCGGGAGCCAAATCGTGATCTTCCAGGCCCTCCACGCCGCCATCGGCAACTTCGCCTTCGGCTTGGTCATCGGCTGCACGATCGCCCTGGTAGCCGTGACGATCAGCGAGCGGCACAACAAGCGGGCGCAGCACGAGGCCATCCGCGAGATCGAGCAGCGCGGGCGCAGGGGAGGGCGGCGGCTGTGACCCGCGCGTGCCCAGCCTGCGGCGCGGACCTGACTGGCGCTCACGGCAAGCGGGTGTGGTGCTCGGAGAAGTGTCGCAAGACCAAGTACGCGGGCACGTGCATCGACTGCGGGGGGCCGACCAACGGGACGGCAAATGGGCGTGAGCGCGCCCCTGAGCGATGCAACACCTGTGCTCGGCAGCGGTTCGCGGACCGCAACGCCCTGCTTTGCGAGATGTGGGAAGCCGAAGAGCCGGTCTCCTACATCGCCGAGAAATGCGGGATGACCGAGGAGGCCGTCTATAGCTGGATGCACGTTCACCGCCATCGATACGGGCAGGACATTCCGCTCGGTCGCCTTGGCGGCAACTTCTCCACCCGCGAGGCCCGCCGCCATCGGATGATCGAGCTGAAGCGGGAAGGACGTAGTAATGCCGAGATCGCCGAGATAACCGGCTTCGCGTCGGCGTCCAGCGTCAGCGCCGCGTTCACCACCATGCGGAAGAAGGGCTGGGACGTGCCCGCACATCCCCCCGTCCGCCGTCAAAGGGTCGCCGCATGACCGAGACCGTCGAGCGGCCGGCCACCCTGCGGCAGACCCTCCTCGCCCGCCACGACAAGTGCCCCTACTCCGCGATGCTGGCGATGAAGTACGAGGGCAGCTCCGACAGCCACGCAGCGGCCCGCGGTACCGCCTTCCATCAGGTCGCCGAGCGGGCGATCACGGAGATGGTCCAGCGCGAGGAAGCCTCCATGCCCGGTGACGTCTGCCGCACGATCGCCGAAGAGGTTCTGCGCGAGCGGACCGACCTGGTGATGTCGGCGGCCGAGCAGGACGTGGTTCGCCTCTGCGCCTACAACTTCGGCGAGGGCTACGTGGTCGATCCGGGGGCGGTGGTCGGCGTTGAGGTCCCGCTGCAGATGGAACTCGGCGGCTTCACGCTCACCGGCACCGTCGACCTGATCGAAGCCCATGGCTCCACGCTGCACATCCGGGACTTCAAGACCTCGCTCGCGATCAAAAAGCGCGAGGAGGTCGCCCGGGGCTTCCAGGGCAAGATGTACGCGCTGCTCTGCCTCTTCGGCACCCACCGCGACACCGGCCTCTCGCTCGGCGCCGGGATCACCGACGTCAACTTCGCCGAGGTCTATCCGCGCTACCGGGATAAGGAGAGCGGCCAGCTGATCCAGAAGGACGCGTTCTGGAACAAGGCCGAGGTCTACGAGTTCCGGGGTTCGGTCGAGCGGAATGTCGGCCAGTTCGCCGAACAGCTGGAGAGCGGCGAGTGGCCCGCCCGCGACGGCTCCTGGTGCGACACCTGCGCCTGCCAGCCGGAGTGCCCGATCCCCGCGAAGCTGCGGGAGCTACCCGAGATCACCACCGAGGCCGAGGCCGAGGAAGCCTTCTCGCACAAGCTGGCGCTGGAACGGGAGAGCCGCCGGGTCCAGAAGGGGCTCCGGGGCTACGTCCAAGCCACCGGTCAGCCGATCCGCGTCGGCGACTTGGCCTTCGACGCGCAGGTCATCGAGTCCCGCGCCGTCAAGGACTGGGATGCCATGACCTACGCGCTCTACCAGACCTCGGAGTTCGGCAGCCCGTTCGAGGTAACTGACCATGTGGAGATTCGGACCTCCACGAAGTACGCCAAGAGGAAAGCGACGGAGGAGGAGCTAGATGGTTGACGAGGCAGCACAAGCGGCTCAGCGAGTCTGCAAGCGGGAGGACGAATGGGTCGAGATCCCGGCCGATCTGGGCGACGGCTTCGGTCCGGCACCCGCGATCCAGCTGAGGGGCGGCGCAGCGGACGGCGAGATCAACATCCGCTTCGAACCCGGCACGGTCGGCCGCAACGTGCGGATCACCGACCTCTGCGCCGGCATCGACCTGATCGAGGAGTCCGCCTGATGGTCGCCGTCGAGTTCCCGATCAGCGAGGCCGAGGCCCTGCTGAAACGGCTCGCCCCGGACGGCATCAAGGCATCCATGACGGCCGCCGAGTGCGATGCCGTCGAGGCGGCCCGCAAGCGCATCCAGCAGGCCGTGAAGGTCGAGCGCGGCTCCTGCGGCTCAGACCCGCTGGAGATGGAGGCGCTCGCCAGCGGTCTCGTCGGGAAGCGGGTCCGTGTCCAGACCTCCTACGGCTCGGTGAAGACCGGGAAGCTGCTGCGGCTCTCCGGTTTCCGGACGTTGGTGATCGAGGACGGCCCCTTGCGCCACCCGGTCAGCCTTGGCGTGGTGACCTCGCTGGAACGAGAGCGGGTGATCGCATGACCCACCACGACGACGTTCCTCCGGTGGTGGTGGGGCGGGTGAGGAAGGGCAGCACGATCCGCGGCCAGATCGAGCGCGAGATTGTGGAGGCCGAGGCCGAGCGCCAGCTTGAGGACTTCAAGGAGCGGTTGCTGAGCGAGGGCAAGGCCGGGATTGCCAAAGCCCTGGTTGACGAGGGCTACGACGAGGACGACGCCTGGCCCACCGCCGAACGGCTCATCGACTCGGCCATAGCCGCCGCTGAGTCTGGAGGGGACCAGTGAGCGGGTTCGAGCCAGAGCTTGGACAGGCGGTGTTCTCGAATAGCCCTTGGGCCGAACACGACGCCGAAGATCATGTGATCGCGGGGGTCGACGCCCTCTGCTTCATCGCGGCTGGGGAGGATCGGGAAAAGCTCGCGATCTTCAACCACGGCCCCGCCGGCAATATCGACAACGGGACGTTTGAGCTTCGCGCCTACTGCTGGTGTGACGGAGAGCAGGAGGGACACGAGGACGGCTGCCCGCCGAACTTCCGTTTCCCTGGCCGCGACTTCGAGGTTCGTTGGTACAAGCACAGTAGCCGGGGCGCGTCACAGAATCGCCCGATGCCGCGCGAGGAATGGCGCCGCATCCTCATCGCCTGCCTCGGCTCACTCTCCACCACCCAGCAAGGAGCCGACCAGTGAGCCGCGACGACGCGATCGACCTCGGCTTGCTCGCCTTGGCCCTGGGCGCAATCGCCGGCCTTCTCCTGTTGTGGAGGCGGCGCTAATGGGCGACCTGATCCACGTGAGCTTCAGCCGTGAACCCGAGGCCGTCCTGAAGAAGGCCGAGCTGGCCCATCGACTCGGCTACACCGTGCGCCACATCGAGAAGCTGACGGCTCTCGGGATGCCTTCTAAGATCGTCGGGCGCTGCCGGGTCTACCGTGAGACCGAGTGCCGCAACTGGCTCAGCCAGAGAGACAGAAAGGGAGTGGAGGCATATGCCCGATGACCGGCCCCGGCGCTACGGCGTCAGGAAACGGGGGAAGAAGTACGTTGCGCGGCCGTACATCAACGGCGAGCACGTCTGGCTCGGCACCTTCGACACCGAGGACGAAGCCCTGCGCGCGGCGATGCAGCGGCACGACGAGTCCAAGCGGCTCCCGGCCAGCCAGGAAACGATCGCCAGCTTCGTCGAGCGGTGGATCCGCGACTACCCGCGCCCGAAGGAATCCACGAACGACCACTACGGCCAGATGGCGAAGCTCTTCGCGGCCGACCACGGTGAGACCAAGCTGCAGGAGTTCGGCCGACTGGACGCCCGACGCTTCGCCCGCAAGCACCGCGGCGCCGCCAGGACCATCAGGGCCATGTTCTCCGACGCCATGGACGAGGGCCTGGTCGAGACCAACCCCTTCGCCAACCTGCGGCTCCCGGCCGAGGGGCGGGGCGGTCGGCGGGACATCGTGGTCCTGACGCTGGAGGAGCTCGGCCTGCTGGAAGCGGTCGCCCGCGAGTCCCACGAGGACTACCGCTTCGACCTCTTCGTCCGTTTCGCCGCCTACACGGGCATGCGGCCCTCCGAGATCTACGGGCTGGAGTGGCCCGACGTCGACCTCGAGCGGGAGGAGATCCGGGTCAACCGCCAGATCCACAAGGGCCGCTGCACCCTGCCCAAGAACGACAAGCGGCGGACGATCGTGCTGCCGCCCCAGGCCGCCGAGGCCCTGCGCGAAGCCGAGCGGTGGGGGCCGATCCGGATGCTCGACGAGCGCGACAAGGAGCGGCCGGTCCACATCATCTTCCGCAGCAAGTCCGGCAACGCGTTGTCAGCCACTTCTACGCACTTCTACTGGTCCCCGGTACGAACCATCTTTGAAGCGCAGCTGAGCCCTGAGAGGCGCGCAGAATTGCGAGCACCCAGGAACCCCAAGCAGCAGGCCATGGCGCTGTACGAGCTCCGCCACCTGGCAGCCACGCACCTGCTGGAGATGTTCCGCGCCGGCGGCCAGGACGGCTCGGCCGATGTGGCCCGTCAGCTGGGGCACACCGACGAAGGCGAGCTGGTCAGGACCCTCTACGGCCACCCGAGCGAGGACCTGGCCCGCGAGCGGATCAAGCGGCTGTGGCAGTCCAACGTGGAGCCGCTGCGGCCCGTCGAAGGTGGGGAGGCCGCGAATGGCTGAATTGCCGGTATTTCCTGTGGCACCGGTTCGCGACATTCAGGCCGATCCGCCGCTCGGAAACGAGGAGCAGCTGATTGCCGACGACCTCCGCTCGGTTGCAACCTCGGAGCAGGAGGACCGCTAAATGGCATTCCGAAGCCCAATGCCGGCCAGAGACAGCCTGTCTCCCCGATCAGTTGCACCCCACCGGCACCGGGGCCTTCTTCCCGGCTTTGCAGGCAGTTCCGTGCCTGGGACAGGTTTCGGTTCCCCGAACGTCCCACGCACGGCCAGGGTCCTTCTGCGACTGAACTCGGTCGCATTTCGGTCGCAGAGCGCCCGTTGCGCCGGTAGCCGACACTCCGGCTGCCCCGAGCGCCACCAACTACTGAACTGGCTCCGTATGAGGTATCCGGGGGTGGAGGTCTGATGGGGGAGGGCAAGAGTTTCACGGTCACCGAGCAGCACCTTGCGCTGCTCCGGCGAGCCAATGTCGAATTCGGTGGCGATGAATGGGGAGCGCCCGCAATCAACGGCAAGCGGCCCTACGGGAACGGAGACCTCGTAGACGACATCTGCCGCATCCTTGGATGGCCGGGGGATGCTGAGGACCCAAAAGTGCATGGTGCCGCCCTCGCTCTGCACGAGGAGACCGCGACGGCGCTGGAGTGCGTGCTGCGAACGGGCAGCTTCAGGCCTGGCCGCTACGTCACCTCCAGCCCCTACACGCGGGACTGGGGCCTCGCATGACCACCCTCATCGCCCGCGACGGCTGCGAAGCGGAGTACTACGCCGGTCAAAAGCGGCCCAGAGTCTGCGACCACGGAGCGGTCTTCGAGAAGACGGACGCGCCCAAGCCCCGCAAGCCGATGAAGCGCAGCGCGCCAAAGCGCAACTGGACGGACGCCCGCAGGAAGGTCGAGGAAGAGGGCTGCTGCCGAATCTGTAAGCGCTCCGACCGTCCCTTGGAGGCGGCTCACATCCTGGGCCGGGAGCACGACGAACCGAAGATTCGCGTTGATTCAAATGGCGAGATCTTCACTAGCTCTCGCGTTCTCTACGTCCACCCCGATCGGATCGTGCCTCTGTGCGGACCGTTCCCCTCCGGCTGCCATGGCGACATCGACATGCGCCGGATCAACGTCCTGCCCTACCTGACCCTTGAGGAGCAGCTTCAGGCCGTCAAAGACGCAGGGAGCATCGAGGCGGCACGTATTCGTCTGGAGCCAGTTACTCACCGCGAAGAGGTTGCGGGGACGGCCGCATGATCTTCCAGCGCGAGATGGTGGAGAAGATCCTGGCCGGGGAAAAGACGGTGACTCGTCGCCCGGTGAAGTACACGGTAGTCACCAACCATCTTGGCGATTACACCCAACGGACGCAATCGGCCAACCCCTGCCGCTACGAGGTAGGCAAGACCTATGCCGTGCAGCCCGCGAGGGGGATGAAGTCGGTCGGGCGGATTCGGATCTTGGCCGTGCGGCGCATGGAGCTCGACGCTCTAAACGCCCACGGTGGGGTAGTGGATGCCCTGCGCGAGGGCTTCTCTAGCTGGAAGGACTTCCAGGACTACTGGACCACGCTCTACGGCTCCTACGACCCCACCCAGCTAGTAGACCGCATCGAATTCGAACTTCAGGCGCCAGTAACCCATCGGTATGAGGTTGAAGGGGGGGCTGGGTGAGCTTGGTCGGCTTCAAAGCGGAGAACCACCGCCAGCAAGTAATGAAGCGGGGGCCGCAGCCTCACGTGGACGATCGCGCCACGACGCTCGAGGACTTCGCGCCGCTGCATGAGCGATTCGACTTCTCGATCGACGTAGCGGCTTCAGCGGAGAACGCGAAGCTGCCGCGCTTCTACACGACCGAGGACGACGGGCTGACGCAGGACTGGACCGGCGAGCGTGTCTGGTGCAACCCGCCCTATTCCAACATCGAGCCGTGGGCTGAAAAGGCCCACCGTTGCGGCGCCGAGCTCGTGGTGATGTTGCTGCCCGCCAACCGAACCGAGCAGGGCTGGTGGCAGCGGCACATCGAGCCCTATCGTCGCGCCGGGTCGATCGAGGTTGAGTTTCTTCCGGGCCGGATGCGGTTCCTGAAGCCCGGCCAGCCGGTGGTCAAACCGAACGAACGCCCACGCTTCGGCTGCTGCCTCGTGGTCTGGCGACCGCCCGCGACCGGCGCTCACTCACCCGCCCCGCAAACGTCGATCGCCGACCTCTCGGAGCAAGCCGCATGACCCCCTACACCCTCCTCCAGCACCTAAGAGCCCTCCCCGAAAGGAGCGCAGCGTAAATGACCACGGCAACTAAAGAGCTACGTGCCTACCACGGCAGCGACGACCTGAAGAAGGAGACCGTCGAGAAAGCCGAGTGGCACCGCACTCACAGCATCCTCGATCGCAGCACCTACTTCAGCAAGAACGGCAAGACGAAAGTCTGTGCCGTCGGCTGCCTGACCGAGGACCCGGACGGCGGCCACCATCTCTACCCCGAGAAGTGGGGCATCCCCGAGTGGCTTGCCCACCTGGAGGAGAGGATTTTCATCGGCCTCCCTGATGGCAAGATGGAGGACTGGCCGGTCCGCTTCCTTGAGGCGATCCCGGTCGGGGCGGAGTTCGAGGGCTTGGCCGACCGGCTTGCGATCCGACGCCTCAAAGAGGAGTGCCTGCCGCTGAGCGGGACCTGGCCTGAGTCCATCAGGGCAGAGGTGGTCGCCGCAATCGAGCAGTGCATCGCGGCGCTTGAAGGCAAAGGCGATCGGTCGGCGGCGGCGTCGGCGGCGTCGGCGGCGTGGTCGGCGGCGTCGGCGGCGTGGTCGGCGGAGTCGGCGGCGTCGGCGGCGGAGTCGGCGGCGTCGGCGGCGGAGTCGGCGGAGTCGGCGGCGTGGTCGGCGGAGTCGGCGGCGTGGTCGGCGTGGTCGGCGGCGGAGTCGGCGGCGTCGGCGCAGCGGTCGGCGGCGTTCGAACGGGAAGCCGATCGGCTCGTAGCCGAGCTACAGACCCTAGGGGGATCGGCATGAGCCAATCTGAGGTAGAGAAGCGGGTTCGTAACGAGTTGGTGGATGCGGCCGAGGAGGCAATCGACCGTGTTGGGCCAGACCGCCACCTTCGCGAGTACGCCGTGGCTGCTGTCGATGCCGTCCTCCCCGCCATAGAGGCAGAGCTTCGAGAATCACCGGAGAACCGGGAGCCAAACAAGGACGAGTGGTTCTGCGATACCTGCGGCGCGATCAGCCCGGAGGAGACGGCCGTCGAAGCGGGCTGGGAACAGACGCCGCAGGACGACGCCGGCGTGTCGGTCGAGCGCTGCCCCGCTTGCCGCCTATCACCGGCCAAGGACCGCTGCCCTACCTGCCTGAGCAGCAACCCGTACTGGACGCAGTGCATCGACCGCAAAGAGGCCGAGGAAGAAACCGGACGCGAGGCTCCAGAGCGGGGTGATCTTCGCGGCGGCTGTCTCGACCCTTGGCATGAGGACCGCATCGCCCGCCTATCACCGGAGAACAGCAGCGGGGTAGAGGAGGGGCGCTGGACGATCTGGCGGATAGAGCGGGGCGAGGATCTGGAGCCGTGGTCGGGCGTTCTCGGTCCGGCGACGAATCCTCCCGATGATGCCGGCCTCAGCGGCACCGATTGGTGCCGGGCAGCCGAGGTTGAGGTCATCCCCGCCGCGGTGCTGGGCGACCTGGAGACTCGAATCGCCGCCGAGCTACGGGCTTGCATAGCCCTTGAAGACGAAGACGGCCCGGTTGAGGATTCGCACTACGACGAGATCGCCCGCAACGTCGTCGCGAAGCTCCTCGCCTCCACCCAGCCCAATCCCACCACTCACCTATCGGAGGGAGCGGGGGACGGGCTTCGAGAGCGGCTGGCGCAGGAGTTCGAGCGTTGGGCGAAGTCCCAGGAGGTGACGGCCGCACAGAACCCGGACATGGATGGCGTACTGCTGCTCCGCGACGGGTACCTTGCCGCCGCCAATCTCTGCCGCACCTTCGCCACCACCCCGCAACCACAAGACGAGCGCCTTTCGGCTCGCGGTAGCTGGCCTCGCTGCGGTGGCAACGAAGTGGTCGAGGTCCCGGACTCCGAATCGGGTCAGGCGGATTGTCCCGGCTGCGAGGACTGCCAACCAGAGCAGAGCAGTGGAAGCGGGGAGGGGCGATGACTGTCTACGTGGACCAACTCCCCGACTCGGGTTGGGGCCGCTGGAGTGCGACGGAGATCCCCGACGACGTGCTGATGAAGGACGGCCGCGGCCACACGCAGCGCTCGACCCTGATCGCCCGCCGCAAAGCTGCTTCCACCCAGCAGCCCCACTACACAGGAGGAGACGAAGGATGAGCCCGGCAGTTCGGTTGACGACGGACTACGGCTCGAAGCTGCACCTGGCCGCTCCGGCTCGCGAGCAAGTGCGGTGGCACCGTCCGAGCAAGTACGGGCACACCCAGCCGATGAGGACCCGCTGCGGTGTCTTCGGCCTTCCAGTCCACCCGGACGACGAGACCCCCCGCTGTCGTCGCTGCTTCGCGGCAGACAAAGGGGAGGCAGGACGGTGAGCGAGCCAGTGAAAGCGGAGTGGCCGGAGGTCGAGCTTGCAATCGCGCCCGACTGGTGGGGGCCGATGCACAGCACGATGGTCCTCGCCGCCGATGAACCCGTGCCGGACTGGACGCTGGGCCATGAACGCTACATCCCCGCCTCCAAGCTAGAGCAGGTAGCCCAGGAGCTTGACGACGAGATCGACACCCTGGATGACCTTTGCCGGCTATACCTTGCGTGGAAGGAGGACGGTGCTGCCGATGGATTCGCCCAGGCCTCTGACCGCCTGCAAACGCTCCTCAAGCTCCTACGAGACACCACCGAGGGAGAGAGGGGGCACCTGAATGGCTGAGTTCGACGTGACGATCTACGTGCGGATGACGGGTTCTGAGGCTCAGGTCAACGACCGCATCGACAAGGCGCTTGACCGGGCATTTCCTTCGAGTCGCAAAGACGTGCTGGCGCTCTCATGGGAGTCGTGCGAGGACAAGTCTGCCGAGCGGAGTTTCGAGAGCTTGGCGCGAGAGGGTGGGATCGCCGATGGCTGACCAGGTTGCATTCGATTCGCTCCGGGGCGAACTGCGCGAAGAGAAGGAATACGCCGCAGCGCTGAAGGAAAGCAAACGCGATGCCGAGCGCATTCTCAGCAAGAAGATCGGCGAACTTACGCAGGTAAGGGGCCAGCGCGATCAGCTACTGGAAAAAATAGAGGAGCACCAAGAGGAGGCTTTGGCGCGTCACGCCCCGCCCCGCTTCCCCACCCGCCTATCGCGCCGAGACGAAGACCTCTACGCCGTCGCCAACTCCATACGGGAGGACTCATGAGCGAGGTAGGGGGGAAGCGGCTGGATGTGGTTGTCGACTTCCTCGACGCCTGGCGCTTCTGTCCCGTGTCGGGCGCGTCCTCCCCAACGCGATCGTGTCTCGAAGACGAGGCCGCCCAGCTCCTCGACGCCCTCGACAAGGCCCCGCCCGAGCAGGCCATTGAAGGGAGGCGGTCGTGAGCGACAAGCTGTCTGATCGCGAAAAGACGGCGCGGCTCCAGCGGTTGCTTCGCCAGCGACACATCGGAAGCAACGGCGCGAATGGTGAGGCGTGGGCCTACTTCACCGAGGTCCGCAATCAGACCGGGTTCAGCCGAAGCACGATTCGCTCGGCCGATGCCATTGCCATGAGCCTGTGGCCGAGTCGCGGTCTCACCTTGCATGGCTTTGAGATCAAGGCCAGCAGGGCCGATTGGCTCCGAGAGCTGCGCGAGCCGGGCAAGTCTGAGGACTTCATCCGCCACTGCGATCACTGGTGGCTCGTCACCGAGCCTGATGTAGTCGAAGACGGTGAGCTGCCGAAGACGTGGGGTCTGCTGGTTCGTCGTGGTAGCAAGTTGGTGCAGGCGACCGCGGCACCTGAGCTTGAACCGGAGCCCTGCTCGCCACAGTTTCTAGCCGGGCTGCTGCGCGCTGCCGGACGGAAGGCTGAGGTCAGGCCCGAGGCGATCACGGTCGCAGAAGCGGCCGGTCGCAAACACGGAGAAGCGGTCTTCAAGGACCGAGCCGAGCTCTACGAGGGCGAGCTAAAGGCTCTCCGCGAGAAGGTCCGCGCTTTCACCCGTGAGTCTGGTCTGACCCTCGAAGGTCGCTACCCGGCGACGTACGACCCGGCCGAGCTTGGCAGAGCCGTACGTCTCGTCCTCGAAGGCAAGGCTCGTGCCGAGAACCTTGAGACGCGCTTCTCCCGTCTTGCCGAGCAGGCCGAAAGCATTGCCGAGCAAGCCGCCAAGTTCGCAACCCCCACCCAGCAACAACCCCCCGAGCAACCCGAGGAGGACTAATGGGCTACGAACGGCACGACGCAATCGTGGTGACCTCCTGCTTTGAGGAAGCCCTGAGGGAGGCGCACATCGAGGCGACGCGGCGCTTTGCTGATGTGATGGCGCACGTAACGCCGATCACCCCCGCTGGCGTTAACGCTTACCAGTCGTTCCTCGTCGCTCCGGATGGGTCCAAGGAGGGCTGGAAAGACTCTGATGACGCCGAGGTAAAGCGCACCGAGTTCGTTCAATGGATGCGCGATGCCCACGACCGAGGGGTCTATCTCGATTGGGTAGAGGTCAACTTCGGCGGCGACGGACC
The DNA here is from genome assembly GCA_946479725.1 of uncultured Actinomycetes bacterium. The sequence continues at coordinate 15,086 of CAMLHB010000001.1, forward strand.
GGAGCAAATCTACGTGCGCGGCGAGTACGACGACGAGTGGCGAGCCGCAAAGCACCCCGACCCCGAGCAACCCATAGGGGAGGAGCGGTGAACGAGGGGCCGACCTCTTTTTTTGACCCGGCTGTTGCACGCCATGCAACACCCCGCGAGTGGGTCCTAGCGGTCCCCGGCGATCCGGTTCCCTGGCAGGCGGCCGTGAAGGTGAGCTCGTCTCCGAAAGCACCGCGGAAGGTGCCCGATCGCCAGAGCCGCCACGCCAGCGCGATCGTCACCGCTTGGGAGCGGACGGCTCAGGACGTGTGGCTTGAGAAGGGCACGGCGGTCGAGATCGACTGCGAGTTCTATGTCACCCGCCCGAAGTCGACGCATTACGGCAGCGGCAGGAACGAGCGGACCCTGAAGCCGGCGTTCGAGAATGCCCACCCGACCGGCCGGCCGGACCTGAGCAACCTCGTGAAGATGGTCGAGGACGCGCTGACCGGCGTGGTCTGGAAGGACGACGATCAGGTCGTCTCGATCCGGGCCCACAAGACCTACATCGCCTGGTGGGAGCAGCCGCGGTCCGTCATCCGCATCAGGAGGCTGCCGTGAGCCTGTTCGTCACCACCCACGCGGTTGCCCGCTACATCCAGCGCGCGAAGCCCCAGCTGGGCGAGGAGCAGGCCCGCCGGGAGTTGGAAGCCCTGATTCAGTTCGCCACGCCGGTCGAGCGGCCGGAGTTCACCCGCGGCTGCGAAACGGCGGATAGCTGGATCGAACTGGCGCCTGAAGTGGTCGGCGTGGTTCGCGGTCGCACGATCACCACCATCCTGACCCCCGACCTTGGCGAGGCCGCGCAGCGCGAGCGGCGGCGCAAGAACCGGCTCAAGCAACACCGCCGCGCCGCCCGCAAGACCAGGAACGCCAGCAGCCTCAACCGCCGCAGCGGCCGCCCGGAAGTCAGGGAGGAACCGTGGCCTACCTAGACGCGGCCTACGGCAAGGTCGACCCGCCCGACCTCTATGCGCCGGACATCCCCGAAGAGTGTCCCGGCTGCCAGTGCTGGCTCGACCAGTTGGACGAGAACGGGTGCTGTCCCGAGTGCGGCGAGAGGTTGGAGCCATGAGTTTTTGTCAATCAACCAAAGGAGCAGCGCATGAGTGCTGAGTCAGCAGTGTTGGACCCGCCCGTAAGAGACGAATCGGCTTCCGCCGGTCACGAAATCGGGGAGCCGGAGGAGCTCCAGGAACGCGCCGAGTTGGTGATCGAGGCGGGCGGCCAGGTCAGCCTAAAGGTCGGCGGCCGGAATCCCGACGAGTCCACCATCGTCTTTCGCGGCGGCGAGGTCACCGTCGAAGGACAGTTCGAGAAGGGGTCGCGGCTGCGCTTCGAGATCGAGGGTGTGGTCTCCGAGGTCACGTTCACCGACCTGATGGACCACAAGACCGGCGAAGTGACCGGGACGAAGCGCAAGCACGTTCTGAAGCTCGACGGCATCCAGAAGGTCGAGGGCTAAGTCGTGAGTGGGGCGGTTGTTCAGCGGGGAAGGGCAACCGCCCCGCGTCCCTGCGCGTCGCATTGCCGCACCTGCGGTCGGCACTTCGCGGGCGATGAAGCCTTCGAGAAACACCGTGCTGGCGAGTTCGAAGCGACCGGTTTCGATGGTCGCCGCTGCCGAGATCCGGAGCTGATCACCGACCGAAAGGGCAACTCGTGGTTTGAGTCGGTCGTCGGGGCCTGCCGGATCGCCGATTCGGACGTTCAGACAGAGATCGTGGTATGGCGCCGTAGAGGCTCTGCGGACCGTTTCAAGGGTAATGCTCGTCTGAAGGCAGGAAGGCCGTGAGCGGCGAAGGGTCGGGCGCCCAGAAGGGCATCGTCGAGTACGTCCGCGACGACCTGGAGGCCCGGTCCAAGCGGGGCTTCAGCGGCGGCCTGTCCTCGCCGTTCCACTTCGGCTTCCTCTGCGCCGCGGTCGGCCGCAACCGATCAGACCTACTCCGGGAGATCGCCGAGGCAGTGGAGCAAGGTGAACTGGAGGTTGAGTCGATCCAGTTCCGGGCGGTGAAGTGATGCCGGCGTGTCGAAGCTGCGGCGCACCGATCTTCTGGGCGGTCAACGACAAGGGGAAGCGCGAGCCGATCGATGCCGACCCGCGCGAGGACGGCAACATCGCGATCGTCGGCAAGGAGGAAGGCGGCGGGGATCCGGTCGTCCGCCACCTGAAGAAGGGCGAGGGCGACACCCTGCCCGGGCTCGCGCTACCGCGCCGGTTCGTCTCCCACTTCGCGACCTGCCCGAACGCATCCCAGCATCGGAGGGCCAAGTGAACGCGCCCCATCCCGAGCCGGACCAGTTCGTGCTCGACGCCCCAGAAGCATCGGCAGTCGTCTTCGGCGCGGAGATCCGGATCAACCAGGCAGCGGAGCGACGATTCGCGGCTCAGGTCCGACTCATGAACCCGGCGCCGGAGCTGCGCCCATGGGTCGAGCGGCGGCTACGTGAACGGCTGGACCTACCACTGCGGCGCCGGGACCGTGAACAGGCCACGGAGCAGCTGGAAGACCTGTGATCCCTACAGCACTCTTCCACTGGGCTCCAACCGAGCGGCGCCCATCGATCCGGGTCCATGGCCTGGTCCCTTATCAGCGGCCAACGGTCTGCAGCGGCGAGCAAGTGGCGCCCTACGTTTGCCTGAGCCCGACGCCCTCGATCGGCTGGGCGCTGAGCGGCGCTATTTTGGACTGGCACGAAACCGAGGAGTGGGACCTTTGGCAGGTGCAGGTGCCGGAGACGGCAGAGGTTCACGTCCGGCCGAGCTTTGGCCCAAAGCTGGAAGAGATCAAGGTCTACACCGCGATCGCCGCAAGCTACTTGTGGTTCGTCGGGCACCGGGGCATCCCGACTTTTGAGGCCAAATGAAAGGCGCCCCCACGGAGGTTTGTCCGGGAGGGCGCCTAGGGTGCAGCTTGTCTACATCGCCAGGGACGAGGCTACCACTCGGACCTGCGGTCGTTTCCCCGGTTGACCCGCCTGTCGCCGATTCGGAACGTCGCTTCGCCCGTCAGAGGGGCAGGATGGACGCTGTGCGCGCGAGGTGTCGCACGTGATGCAACAGCGGGGTTTGACGGAGCCGAAGTTTTCGGAGGGTCTCCTAAAGGGCTCGGTGCGTCGGCTGCGGGACGAAAGAAGCTGGGTAAGGCTGTGAGTGACGACGCCCTTACCCAGCCCCGACTCCGCTTCGCCAAGCGTGAGCTGATGAAGGCACTGACCGCGCTCGAGCGAGCCGACGCCGAAGACGTCGACGTCTGGATCCGCCTGCTGGAGACCGAAGACCGGCTACAGGACGCTCGAGAGGATGCAGCGGACTGGCGGCGCCGCTACGAAGCCCTGAAGTCGCTGATGTCGGCGGGAGGCAAGCCGTGAGCGAGCGGCCCCTACTGCGACTCGTCGACGACAACGGCGAGATCACCGAACAGGCATGCCCTCACTGCCAGGAGAAGGAGGACGCCCTGGTGGCCCTGGAGCGCAAGTACCGCTCGGCGATGGCCGAGATCACGCGGATGAAACGTGACGCCGAGGCCGAGGCACGTCAACACCATCTCTGGGACGAGGCCCAGGCCGCACACGAATGGTGGCGTCTGGCCTGCTGGCACCCCGGCACCAAATTCGCGGCCGAGGAGTTCTACCAAGCCCTTCCCAGGCTCCGCGAACGCAACGGCCTGCAGCAGCTACTCCAGGCGATCGCCGGCGCCGCCTATGACCCGGGCTCGCGGCGCATGAAGAACGGCAACCTCGAAATCTACGACGACTGGGAGCTGATCACCCGCTCCAAAAAGAAAGTCCTGAACTTCGGCCAGCGCGTCTACGGCGGCGCGGACTCCCCGCAGTGGAAGCGCTGGCTCATCGAGCGGATCGAATCCAACCTGACCAAAGGAGAGCCATGAGCAACTACGTCTACGAGAGCGGCAAGCAGTCCTGTCTCCCCACGGGGCGCCACCACTTCGAGAACCGACACGCAGCGGGGCAGATCATGCTCTGCTACGGCTCGTGTGAAAAGTGTGGCTGGTGGTGCGCCTGCCCCGAAGGCGGGGTTTGGCCTTCCTGCCCGGGATGCGGTGCGGACGCCGCGGAGCTGTTGCCGAAGAGAGCCGGCACGTTTGATCCTGCGGCCTACCGCGACTTCCCCGGCGGCGAGCCCAAGGCGTTTCTGGCCCGATTCATGACTGAGGCCGAGGCGCTGGAGGAGTTGACCGGCAAACGGCCGTACACCGCGAAGCGGAAAAGCCGGCTACGGAAGGTAGGCGGCCTGCTCAAAGACCTCGTGGGTGTCAACTGACCCCACGGCTGAACTGCTGGGCGGGTAGGCGGCGGGACTCGCTTACTGCGTCGCCGTGCTGACCGGATGTCGGCGCCCGCCCAACAGAAGTACGGAGAAAGGAGAACACGAACGTGACGCAACGACGAGAGCCCTTCCGGGCGCGGGCAGAGAAGCAGAAGAGGCCCAAGCGGCGGCACTGTAGTCGCTGTGGTCTGAAGTTTCGCCCGCTCAAGGACGAGTACGAGTTCTGCCCCGGCTGCTATGTGCCCGGTGACCTCTATGCCGAGCGCATCGCGATTCAGAACCGCAGGGCGTAGCTGAGGCCCCCGCGCATGGTCTAGGTCTCCGAGGGCCGCCGGGGGCCGTCAGACGCTTCGCCCCTGCCGCAAATGGCCTCCTCATGGTCGGCGCTGGCTCGGTAATCTCTACGCATGGATCTTCGGGGGGAGCTTCGCGTGACGCGGGAGAAGCAGGCCCGCCTTAGGAAGCGTGTCCGCGACTTGGAGAGGCGCGTCACCGTCTTGCGGGACTCAGTAGCCGGGGCGATTCTGTCGCTCGAACAGGGGGACCGGGACCATGCGATGAAGACCTTGGATAGCGCCCTGGACTACGTCAGCGCGCCGCTACCAGATCGAACTCCTGCCGGCGCGAAGCGGAACGCCACGAAGCGGATGATGAACCGCAAGCGAGTAGAAAACGAATGAGCATGCGGTTCAACCCCGCAGCCGTGGCCGAGATCGACCAACATCTCGCCAAGCAGAGACAGCCTGGATGGTTTGGGGCCTTGGCGCGTTATGGCTTCTTCGTTGAGAGCGAGACCGATCACGGGGAGCGGTTCATGGCGCTTCAAGCGCATGTCGTGCGGAAGATTCTCAACGGCGATGAGTGGATCGCCGTCGCACTCCTCGAAGACGATGATCAAAGCGTTGAGTTCTCGGATCACATCTGGCTCCCCGCAGGAGAGGTCCGAGAGGCGCTGCGTAGACCGCCAGAGACCTGATCCCCAAGGGTCCTCCAAAACTTCGGCCTTGGCATCAAGCCAGATCGCGTGAACCGTTCTGACCCAGCAGTTCGTAGACCCGAGCTCGGCTCACGCCGGCCAGCCGTGCAGCCTCACCCATCGTGACCCCCGGAGTCTCTTGAGCGGCCCGGAGAGCGTCGAGCAGCTGCGCATTGGCGCGGTCCAGGGCTATCTCCGCGCGGCGGCGGGCGGCGTCGGCCTGGCGGATCTGTTTGCGGACGTCATCGGCGGTCATGGCGTGGTCCGTTCATAGGCAGCGGTCAAGCGATCCTCCAGCGCATCCTTGTAGGTGATCAGGCTATCCAGCGAGCAACCCCCTTCGGGGGAGTAGCCGCATTCCTCGGCGAGCTCGGCCAAGATCGCTGCGGCCTTCTCGCGCGGCGGCGCGGGCTCGATGCCCTCCAGCACATTCCGGTCTTCCTCGCCTTCGGCCCGCTCGGAGACAAACTCGGCACGACCCTCACTGAGCGCGGCGTGAAGCCAGTCGGCCTGATCCTCCGGGGTCATCAGGTAGAGGGCCTCCGGCGCGTCAACCTCCCACGTCTCTAGAACGTCTGCACGGCAGCGCGTCTCGAATCTGATCCGTCCCATTGCTCTATCCCTTTCTGTCGATGAGCCGGCCCCGGGACGCTCTAACCGTCGCCGGGGCGCTTTCGTGTTGTGGCCGAGACCATCCCAGACGCACGGCCATTTGTCAAGTAGACCGGACACTCAGTGTGGCTACACGAGGAGACAGCCCCGCCACGGGAGATAACGGGCCGATGCGGTCCTAGGCGACGGACGCCGCCACAAACCGGCAACATCCCCTCCAAGCGCTTCAATTGAGCCGTGCCCAAGCGCTACGACAAACGGGTCAGGGAACGCGCGGAAGAGCTCTTCGCGACCGGCCTGAGTGCCAAAGAGGTAGAGCGGCGCATCAAGGCAGACACGGCAGGGCTAGGCGAAAAGATCGACATCGGCTACCGATCAGTAGCCAAGTGGGCGGCAGAGTGGCGCGTCGCCAACGGGCCGGCACTTGCCCTCGACGAGGAGGCGCTCAGCGAGGACTCGAAACGCCGGATAAGGCTGCGAGCCCTTGCACTCTTCCAACGCGAAGTCACCTACCACGAGAAGCAGCGGCCGGGCAGCATGACCGCAGCCAAGGCCCGGGACCTCAAGGGCATCGTTGACTGCGCCGAGACCGTCCAGAAGAAGCTAGGACCAAAGAGCAGCAAGACCAGCAAGCGAAGCCCAGGCGCGAAGGCCGAATCCGGCTCTGCCTTGCGGTCGCTGGCCGAACAGATGGCGCAGGCGCCGGCCAGGATCGACGCGCCGTTCAGCACCGACACCAAACCCCCAGAGAACAAGACGGACAGCGGCAACGGTCGGGCGTCAGGGGCGCAAGGCGGCGAGAGCCAGCCCACGCAACAGGCGCCGGACCAGCAGCGTCGGGCAGAGAGCGGCGAGCAGGAACGCCGGGCCTTGGATCAGGCGGGGCGGGCCGTCAAGCCCGAACCTGCCCGCGATCAGGCGTCGAAGACCAGCGGCCCAGGCTGGCCCGAGTAGACGGCCATTCGGTCGCGTCCTCGGTAGCAAGGCAGCCCGCATCCCGCACTAGCAAGCCATTTGCTGCGGCCTCGCAACCTATCCCCATCATCGGTTGCATGCCTGAGCCGCGATTCCGAGGACCCCCCGTCACCCCCTGCGGCGCGATATGGGACCCGCGCGTAACTTCCCTACCCCCCTCTCGCACGTATCCGCAATAAATGGGGATACATCCTCGCTCCCGCCTAGAATCGCCCCGATGCCTCAAGCTGCGCCATCCAGGAGCCGGGGTCGTCCCCCGAAGCCACCGGTCGCTCGGAGGACGAGCTGGCTAAGGATCCGCGTCTCCGACCCCGAGAAGGCAATGATCGAAGCCAACGCCCAGACGGCGGGGCTGCGGCTCAGCGACTACATCCGGCAGCTGGGAATTTCGGGCGCGCGGCCGATCACGGCGCCGGCACAAAGGACCGCAGCGGCGCCGCTCGACCGCCCAAACCCCCTGATGCCCGAGCGGAACGCGCGAATCCTGGCGGCCCGCGAACGACTGCGGGAGAGAACCGCAGAATGAACGGGGCGGGCGTCATCTACTTCATCCAGACTGGCCGGGAAGGCCCGATAAAGATCGGCTGGGCGAGTTCTCCCGAGCACGCCGGCAGACGCCTCACCGCGCTCCAGATCGGTTCAGCGGCCCGTCTCGTCCTAATTGGGCTACGCGCCGGCTCGACGGCCGACGAGGCCGCGCTTCACGAGCGCTTCGCGGAGGACCGGATTGGCGGTGAGTGGTTCTGGCCTTCGGCCGCCCTGCTCGAGGAGGTCGGGGTAGGCCTGGACTGGCCGAGGGAATGGGAAGAGGTCCTGCACCAATGGGCGAAGGACGAAGGGCGCTCGCCAGCGGCGGTCCTGCTTGATGCCTTCATGCACTATCTCGGCCACCCGGAAGAAGACTGGGGGCTCCTGCGCAGCGGGTCCGAGGAGGCGATGGAGCACTGGGCTGATGTCCACGAAGCCCGGGCAGCACGGGGTGGGCAGCCGCAGATGCGTAAGCCCGCCGGTCGCCACTCGGCTTGACAGCCTCTAACCGCTCGGCCTAGCCTGAGCGGGTCAACGTCGAGTGGGGGAGGGGCTATGCGAGTTCGGGCGGTTCTACTGGTTGCGGTGATGGCGCTTATGGTGCCGGCGGCCGCGCAGGCGATCTACGGCCCGCAGGCCGTCCACCATCTACGGCGCTGGGTCGAGCAGGACTGCCACTCCTACCCCGGCTTCCGCTGCTTGGACTGGAACGTCGAACACTGCTGGAAGCTGGGCCGCCACAAGGTCCGCTGCAAGGCGTGGCAGGAGTACCGCCACAACGGCAACTTCCGGATCTGCCGCTTCCACGTCTCGGCGATCGAACGACCCGATCGCGATCTGGTCTACCTGCACGTGGGCTGGGTGCGCTGCTACTCCGAAAGCGGCAAGGAAATCCGGTAGGCGTCCAAGGAAAAGCCCCACCGGCCCAATGAAGAGCCGGCGGGGCTAGGGATGGTCCGTCCAAGGGACCAGAGGGATAAGGCTAGCGCTACTCAGAGAACCTTGCTGTTGGGCTCAGCGGTAGGCGCAGCCGCTCTCGTAGGGAGCCCACGGCCCTTCGCCCTGTTCGAGGTAGAGCCGGTGCGCGATCCGGTCCTGTTCTCGTGGCGAGAGCCACTGAGGGAAGGGAGGGATCAAGCCGTAGGCACCAGAGGGGCCGACGAAGTAGTCCCCGCCGGACTCGCAAAGGGCGATCGGGTACGGCACCGCCCAGTAGTGGCCGCCGTAGTAGAACGGCGTGACGCGGACCCGCCACAGCTTGCGCTTGCGGTGGTCGTAGAAGGCCCGCTGGTCCCGGCGCCAGATGTGCTTCATGGCGTGGCGGTGGTCGGCCGGGGCGCACGACAGGCGCCGGCGCTCGGCCCTGATCGTTGCGTCCGTGGTCTCAGCGCGCTGCCATCGCGAGATGTCCCAGACCTTCGCCGAGAACGGGCGGAACGCCTGGGCGGTGCAATGGACGGGTACGGGGTGCTGAGTCGGGCTGGTGAATGCGGCCAGCACGACGAGAGTTGCTAGACCTCTCACGGTCTCTCCCTTCGCTTTTTCGGGTGCCCCGCGGTGGATCAGGGAGCGGGGCAGTAGGGCGATGAATCGCTCCTTGCCGGTTTGCGGACGGGCGGAACTGTCGCAGACGGATGCGACACTCCCCGGACCTTGGAGAGCGCGACTGTGGCAACCGACCTCGACGCCCTGCGGGCGGAACTGCGCGAGTCGACGCCGTTCTGGGCCGAACGCTTCGCCAAGATTCGCGACAAGCAGGGGCGGCTGATCCCGCTCGTTCCGAAAGCCGGTCAGCTGGCACTAGACGAAGCCCTGGAGGCCCAGCGAGCGGCCGGCAAACCGATGCGGGCGATCGTGCTGAAGGCACGGCAGATCGGTTTCTGCTTGGACCCAGCGACCCGCGTGCTGACATCTGATCTGCGCTGGGTGCCGATCGAGAGCTTGCGGCCCGGCGACCAACTCGTCGCCACTGACGAGATGCCGCCGGGGCCGAGGCGCGGCCGACGCTTGCGGGTCGGCGAAGTGGAGGGCCGCCGCGAAGTCTTCGAGCGGGCCTATCGCCTCCGGATGGACAATGGGGAGGAACTTGTGGCCACCGGGCCGCACCGCTTCCTCTGCAAGAAACGCGGCGCCGTCGATACCCAGTGGCGGACGGTCGAGCACATCCGCGTCGGCGATGAAATCCGCCACATCACCCAGCCGTGGGACGAGACGGACATCGAGGACGCATGGATTGGGGGGATCCTCGACGGAGAGGGTTGCCTACGAAAGGACAAGGGCGAGGTCACCATCTCGCAGCGGCATGGGCGGGTCTACGATCGCGCGGCCGAATACCTGCGGCGCAACGGCTTCACCTTCCGCGAGGATCTCGATGCCCGCGGTCCCGGGTCTTCGAAGCTCGGCCGCGATCCAGTTGGCCGCCTGGTGGTCAACCGACTCAACGACCTCTTCCGCCTTCTCGGCAAATGTCGGCCGGTCAGATTCCCTGAGAACTGGTGGGAGGGCAGGGAGTTGCCCGGCAAGCGCTCGGGCGTCGCCTGGGCCAAGGTGGTGGCAGTCGAGCCGCTCGGCGAGCAGCGGATGATCGACCTTCAGACGTCGACCCAAACGTTCATCGCCGAGGGCTTCGTCTCCCACAACTCGACGTGGATCCAGGCAAAGCTCTGCCACCGCGCCACCCTGCGCGAGCACTACGACGCGGTGACGGTCGCCCACGACAAGGAAACCGGCGGAAAGCTCTTCCGGATGTTCGAGACGATCTACATCAATCTGCCCGAGGACCGCGAGCTCAAGCCCGATGCCCACACCTACCGGCGGTCGCAGTACCTTCACCTCGGCGGCGATGGCCTTCGCCACGCCGGAGACATTTTCCCCGACTCCCGCTACACCGTCGACACCGCTGGCGAGTTCCAGGCTGGCCGCGGCGGCACCTACCGCGCCATCCACGCTTCCGAGTGCGCCTTCTGGTCGCGGATCAACGAGAAGCTCACGGCGCTGATGTCGGCCGTCCCCGACGACCCCGAGACCCTCTTCGTGATGGAGTCCACGGCCAACGGCTACAACGAATTCAAGGACCGCTGGGACGACGCGGAATCCGGCCGCAACGCCGACTGGATCGCCTTCTTCTGGCCGTGGTTCAAAGAGCCGGACTACAGGATGGCCTTCGCCTCGGAGACCGAGGCCGAACGATTCATGGTCGGCGACCCGACGCATCCATATGCCGAGGAAGAGCCCGAGCTGGTCGAGCGCTTCGAGCTGGAGCCAGAGCAGCTGAACTGGCGCCGGCAGGTGATCTCCGCGAAATTCGGCGGCGACATCCGCTTCTTCGACCAGGAGTACCCCGCCACCCCACAGCACGCTTTCATCGCCACGGGCCGCAAGGTCTTCGACTCCTACAAGCTCTCCCGGCTCGCCAAACGAGTCGAGTTCACCGACCCCCGCCAGCCGACCGAGGAATGCCCCGGGCCGCGCGTCGGCGACTTCAAGGGGATCGAGCACCGCCCCTTCCCGACTCCCGCCGGCGGCACGATCGAGGTCCCAACGAAAGTCCTCTGGACCCCCCGCCCGCGAGGCGTGGCGAGCCCGATGCCGCCGTGGCGCTTCTGGCTGGAGTCAGACGGCCGCGGGGGCCTGAAGCGGCCGAGCCAGTACGTGATCGCGGTAGACGTCTCCGGCGCCAACACCGAATCCACCGAGGAGGCCGACTACCACGCCGTGCAGGTGATCGACCACAAGACCCTGGAGCAGGTGGCCGAGTACCGCTCCCGGATTGACCCCGACCTGGTGGCCCTCGAGGTCCTGATGGCGGCCCTGTTCTTCAACAAGGCGCTGGTCGCGGTGGAGCGGACCGGCGGCTGGGGCGGCCCGGTCGCCCGGATCCTCTACCACGACTACCACTACCCGCACGTCTATCGCTCCAAGAAGGTCGGCAACGCCACCGAGCGGATCGACCAGCGGCTTGGCTGGGACACCAACGTCCGCACCAAGCCCGAACTGATCGCCCACGCGACCGAGTTGCTGCGCGACGAAGTGGACGGGATCCGCTCGCGCCTGCTGGTTGGGGAGATGCAGACCTACACCCGCACCGAGAAAGGCGTCGCCGAAGCCGAGCCCAAGAAGTACGACGACCTGCTGATGGCCTGGATGATCGCCCAGCAGGTAGCCAAGGAATCCTTCATGCGCGGGCAGGCTGTCTCCTCGCCACGCCACACCGCCCACGCGCCTTCTTCGCTCGGGGCCTACGATGCCCGCCTGCGGTGAGCCGTCCGCCCGCTCAGGCACACTTCCGCCTGTTGCTTCCCGACGCGACACCGACGAGCGATGAGCCTCGAGCTGTGGATACCGCCCTCCGCTCGGGAGCGTCGGCGCGTCATCGTCTGCGAACTCTGCAAGCGGCGCTTCCCCGCCGAGCAAGAGCAGCAGGCCCACCGACACATCAAGGCTTGCCTGAAGCGCAACATCGACGTCCTGCAGGAGCACGTCCACCGGCGCGAGCAGTTCCACGGGGACGACCTCTTCGACCTGGAGTTCGAGGCATACCTGCGGCGGGAGGCCGCTAAGCCCCGATGAAGCGCGACTTCGCAACCGTCATCTTCGAGGAGAACTTCGAGCGCGGCTATCGGCCGGGCGACGAGCACGCCCACCGCGCAGCGGCCGCGCTGGCCGATCGCTTCGACGCGCCCACGATCCAGGCGGTCGCCGACGCGCTGTCCTTCCTCAACCGCATCGGCGGCCAGATGTACATCGTCACCCTGCGCCGCCAGGTCGCCGAGGACGAGTACGAGACCGAAGCCATCCACGTGCGCTACGAGACCCGTGACGCCAAGATGCACATCGCCCCGTCGCCCGACCAGGTAGGCGCGGTGCCGATCCAGGACTTCAGCGAGCCGCCCACGCGCATCGAGATCGACGCGCCCGGGAGGGAAGCCGAGGAGGAGGTCGAGACCGACCTTCGGGACGAGATCGAGGCCGAGGCAGAAGCCTTGGACGAGGAGTCCGCCGCAGTTTCCACGGGGTAACCGATGCCCCCGCTCGCCACGAAGCCGCCGCTCGGCAGCCGCGACGAACACAGCGCTGAGGAGAAACGGCTGCTCGATCTGGTCTGCAAGCGCTGGGGCGCAGCCGAGAAACTGCACCAGCAGTACCGGCCCAAATGGGACCAGTTCTACGGGCTCTCCCGCAACTGGCGGCGGCAGAAGAAGGCGCTCACGCAGGCGTCCACCGAGAACGACCGCGACGTCGTGATCGACGAACTGAAGCGGCAGTGGGGGCAGGAGCTCTTCATCCCCTACTGCCACACGGTCATCGAGACCGTCCTGCCCCGGATCCTCTCCCGCGACGTCCAGTACCGCGCCCTCCCGGGTGACTTGAGCGACGCGGCCCACGAAGCCGCCGAACCGCTCGAACGGCTCTACGAACGGGACGCCAAAGCGATGAGCTACACCCGCAAGCTGCAGGAATCGGCCCGCTCGGGCCTGCGCTACGGCCTCGGCGTCCACAAGGACTACTGGGAATGCCGCACCCGCAAGGGCAAGAGCATCGCCGGCTACGACACCAAAGCCGGCTACCAGGTCAGGGACAAGCGAATCACCGTCTACGAGGGTCCGCAAAACGAGTCGGTCGACATCTTCAACTTCCGCTGGGATCCCTCCGGCCACGACCTGGAGACCTGCGACTACGTGATCCACCGCACCTGGCGCTCGATCGACTACATCGTCGACCGAGTGGCTGAAGGCACCAAGAACCGGGCGCAGGGGATCAACCGCGGCTGGCGCGAACTCGACATCGAGAGGATCAAGAAGCTCAGCTCCGGCGACGGCCGCGCGAAGGTCTGGGCGGGGCGGAACGAAGCCTCGGGCCTCAGTTCCAACGCCGCCGAAGAAGAACTCTTCGAGGTCTGGGAGTGCCACGACCGCGAACAGGTCCTCGTCGTCCTCGGCGGCGAGAGCGGCATCCTCGTCGAACAGAACGGCAACCCGTTCATCCACGGCGACTTCCCCTTCGCCATCTTCCGGCCCACGATCGTCGAGCACGAGTTCGTGGGGATCGGGGAGATCGAGCCGATCGCCCACCTTCAGTGGGAGTTGAACACCCTGCGCGGCCAGCGCCGGGACGCCGCCACCCTCGCCCTGAACCAGGGCTACTTCTACCAGGAGGGCACTCTGGATCCGACCCAGATCGCCCTCGGCCCCGGCATGATGAACCCGGTCTGGGGCAACCCCTCGGAAATCATGCAGCCGATGAACTTCCGGGACATCCCCCAGTCGGGGATCTCCGAGGAGCAGGCGATCAAGGCCGACATCGAGCTGGCGACCGGGATCTCCGAAGCGGTGACCGGCACCGGCGGCGAAGAAACCGCGACCGGTACCCAGCTGGTCCAGGCCGCCGCGAACCTGCGGATCAAACAGAAGGCCAAGAATCTCTTCGTCGACCTGGTTCGCCCCGAGACCGCGCACCGCGAATCCCTCTACGAACAGTACGTCGTCGCCCAGGGCCAGTCGCAGACGGTCCGCGTGGAGGATGCCACCACCCCGACCGGCTATCGCTTCATCCAGGTCAGCCCCGAGATGTTCCTGGCGAACGTCGAAGTGGTCCCGGTAGACGGCTCAACCGAAGCTGACGACCCCGCCCAGAAGAAGCACGACGCCGGGGAACTGGGGATGCTGCTCGCGCCCTTCGCCGAACAGCTGAACGTGCCGGAGTTCCTGAAATACGCCCTGCGCCAGCACGACATCGAAGGCGTGGAGAAATGGGTCAAGGAAGGGCCGAGCCCCGCGCAGGTCGGCTCGCAGACCGCCCAGTCCGTCGCCCAGAAGTTCAACGAAGCGATGGAGCGCGCCGGCCTCCCCGAACAGTTGATCCAGCAGATCCTCGAAGCCGCCCACTCGAACCTCGACACCGAACAGTCCCAGGAAGGCCCGCCTCCCGGCGCGGCCCCTGAATCCGAACCCCCGGCGTCCTCCAACGGAGCGGCGCCCGAACCGATTGGAGCGTAGATGGCTACCAAGAGCAAATCCCGCACCGCCAAACGGTCGGCGTCCCGCACCGCCAAACGGACCGCGACCCCCACGCAGACCGAGAAAGTCAAGCCGAACCCGGACCCCGGGGCGATGCCGCAGTCCGAGCACCTGAACCCCGACTCCACCAAGCCGGTCCTGAAGGGCGTCAAGCACCGCTTCCAGCCCGGGGAGGAGATCGCCTTCTGGCCCGCCACCCACATCACCAAGCGGATGCTGAAGGCCGAAGAACCGTTCCCCACGGCGGTCGCCTCCCGCACCGTCCGCGAGGACGGCTCGCTGCACACCGAGGGGCTCGGCAAGGGCAAGTGGGTCCTGGGTGGTCCCGCCGGCTACGGGCTGAAGGAGCGCTACCTCGAGGTCACGGTCAAGTAGGCGATGGTCGGCTTCACCCTTCACAACACGCCGTTCCCAGACGGCACGAGCGTAGGGATCTACGACGCCACCGGCTACCTGGAGCCGCCCGCAAGCGGCCCGCCGGGGAATCCGGTCACCACGGCAACCGCCTCGGCTCGCACGGTCGCCGTTGACGATGTTCTCGAATACGGCACCGCCTACTTTGCGATGGCCGAAGTTGCTGGGAAGTGGCGGTCGGTGCGGTTCGTTACCGCCACGCTCCAGGAACCAGAGGCGTGGCAGTCGGCGCTGGAAGAACGGTTCTCCGGGGTCACCCTGAAAGACGCGGCCCTGCCGAGTTCGGTGGTAACCGATAGCGCCGCGTCCCCCAAGAAGATCGACTCCACGGGCGTCAACACGCTCGACCTGCTCGGCTACAACGGGACGAAGTACGCCCCAGCGGACCAGGCGGCGATCAGCGCCGGATTCGCCAATCCCTTCGACTCGGTTTTCTTCATCGCGGGCGCACAGCGGGAAAACCCCGTGCTCCAGAGCCAGGGGTTGTATATCCAGCACCGGGTCAAGGGTGACCTGGGGGGGAAAGTCCACGATGGCGCGGCGACCGAGCTGCGGCTGACCGAAGCCAGCAACGGGGGCACGGGGCAGAACGCCTTCGAGGCGTCGGTGGTCGTCACGGCCGGAGCAACCTCCCTGGCGCAGGTCAATGGCCTGCTGGTGAACTTCAAAACCGAAGGCGAACCGACCGGGACGATCGAAAACCTGCGGATAGCGCAGATCCAGCCGGTCGAAACCCTCGCGGCCGGTCTGACGGTCACCAATCTCTACGGCCTCTACGTCGGCGCGCAGAGCAAAGGCACGAACAACTACTCGCTCTACGTCAACGGCGGTACGTCGGTCATCCGGGGGACCGTCAGGCCGAGTGCGAAAGCCGAACCGGGCCTCGTCATCCGGGGGCTGGAAAGCCAAGAAGGCAGCCTCCTGACCATCCAGAGCAGCGCTAGCGCGACGCTGTTCAACGTCACCGCGGCGGGCAGCGTCAGGGTTGGCAGCGGCCTAGCCACCACCGCAACGGATGGCTTTCTCTACCTGCCCTCTTCCAACGGCCCCCCGACCGGAGTTCCGACCTCCCAAACCGGCTGTATCGCCTTCCAATACGACCGCGCCAACAACAAACTCTACGCCTACAACGGCGGCTGGAAATCGGTGGCCCTGGTATGAGCGAGCAGCCGAAGGTCCGCCTTCTCGGAGCGGTCGTCAACCTCGCGCTCGCGGTCGATCATGGCGACGGCGGCGACCTGGAACCGCTCAACACCGACCCGATCCAGCTCTCCCCGCAGGCGTTCCGCACCTTCGCGGCCGAACGGCTTGACGCCGAGATGGAGGCTCTGGAGGCGCGGATTGCACCCAAGCCCGGCGAGTCTTCCGAGTCGCGTGAGGAGCAATAGACCCAATGAGACCCACGCGCCGAACTCAGCCCTACCGCAAAGGCCGTCCTCGAACTCCCGGTCCAACCCTCGGCGCGATGCTTCGCGGCGAACCACTGAACCGCCCCCACCCGCTCAAAGTGAGGCGGACGCTGCAACAGAAAAGGAAGCGAATCAGGCGTGCTGTCCGCTCTGGCGGTCAAACTCGCGGCTAGAGTGTCGCATGGGATGCCACAGCCACAGGACAGCCAACCGTCTCCGGAGCAGAGAGCTGCAGCGGGACGCGCGGTTGCCGAGTTCATGGAGTCTCCTGCCTTCGAGGTCGTCAGATCGGCGATCCGGGGTCAGCAGGACGTCGCCACCAGAACGCTGATGGGCATGCAGCCGACCAACGAAGGGGCGACCTACGCGGCGCACATCGGGAGGGCCAACGGGCTCGCGGACATCGAGCGCGTCCTCAACAGCATCGTCAACAACGGCAAGCAGGCCGAAGCGGAGATCCGCGAGGCCGAGGAGGCAGGTAGCTGATGGAGTCCAACTTCGCAGGCGCGCCCCCGGCAGAAGCCGAGGAGCAGGCCGTTCAGCAGACCGAGCCGACCCCCCAGACCGAGCCGGCGGCACCCGCCCCGGCCGAGCAGCAGAACCAGGGCGAGGAGAACCCCATCCTCGCCAAGCTCGCGCAGATGGAGCAGCGGATCGACGAACGCCTACCCGCCCAGCAGCAGGAGTCCTCGCCGGCCCCCGATCTGCTCGACGCTCTTCTGGGCGAAGAGGACCCGGCGGGCGGCCAAGACGTTCAGGCCCAGCCCGGCGCCGAACAGCCCCAGGGCGAAGGCCCAGTCGGACCCGAGGCCCAGGCCGAGCTCGACATGCTGCGGCAGTTCGTCCGCGAGGAGGCCCAGCAGATGGTCTCCCCGTACATCCAGCAGCAGAACGCCAAGGAAATCCGGGCGCTCCAGCAGGAGTTCCCGGACATCACCAAACCGGAGATTTTGGAGCCCCTCGAACGGACCGTGGGCGACTTCATTGCTCAGACGGGCAATGAGTCGCTGGCAGAAAACGCGGACTTCGTGCGCAGGGCATACAAGCTGGTGAAGGCCGAGATGGCCGACGCCAGCGCAGTACCGGCCGAGTCGGCCGCGACGAACGGAGCGTCTCTCGAGACGAACGGCGGTGCTTCCCAGCTGGGGTCCGCCGAGCAATCCGTGGAGGAGTTCTACAAGCAATCCGTGTTCCAGACCGGCGCCAAGGATCCGATCCTCGGCTGACCGGCCGGAGCACCCCGCACTAGGAGAAACGAATCATGACCACGATTTTAGGTCAGAGGCGGGTAGGAAACGTCGCGGCAGAGCAGCGCTACATCGAGATCGACAAGGAGATCCTCCAGCTCGATCCGGCCGCGACCCCCTTCACCGCGCTCACCAAGAAGATGCAGGAAGGCGGCAACGTCCGCGGCACGGGCGACGTCGAATACAAGTGGATGGAGGAGGAACGCGATCAGCGCTTCGACGCCATCAACAAAGCCGAAGGCTATACGTCGGAATCGACCGAACTGGTCGTCGACACCGAAAGCCTCTTCGCCGTCGGGCAGCTGGTCACGGTCCCCCGCACCGGGGAGATCATGTACGTGTCCTCGCTGCCCGGTTCGAGCAAAATCAAAGTCACCCGCGGCTACTCGGGGACGACGAAAGCGGCGCTCGTGGACAACGACCCGCTCTACATCCTCTCCCGCGTGGCCGAAGAAGGAGACACGTCTTTCGCGGCCCGGAGCAACAACCCGGCCCCGAAGACCAACCTCACCCAGATTTTCCGGACGTCGATCGAGGCGACCGGATCATGGATGAGCTCCCAGAACATGACGAGCCCCCACGACTGGGTGTTCCAGCATCGGGTGAAGAACCGCGAACACCTGATCGACATCGAGAACGCAGCCCTGTTCGGGCACAAGGGCGAAGCGACCGGCCCCAACGGCAAGCCGATCCGCACCACGGGGGGCGCCACGGCGTTCCTCACCCAGAACAACCAGGACGCAGGCGGCACCCTCACGGAAGCCGAGTTGTCCTCCTGGCTCCGCAGCCTGACGAAGCACGGCCGCAGGAAGGTCGTCTTCGCCTCGCCGCTGGTGCTCGACGTCATCAACAACTACGCGGTCGGCAAGCTGCAGGTCGTCCAGTCGGAAAACCCGACCGACGCGACCTACGGCATCGAAGTGACGAAGTACGTCACCGCGAACGGCCGCATCAACCTGATCCGCCACGAGCTGCTGGAAGGCACGGTCTGGGGCGGCATGGCGATCGCGGTCGACTACGACCGGGCGGCTCCCGGCTGGCGCTACCTCACCGGTGGCCCGGGCGGCTCGCGCGACACGAAGCTCCTGACGAACCGCCAGGAGTCGGATCGCGACGGCCAGAAGGACGAGATCTTGACCGAGGGAGGCTTCACCTTCCCGCTGGTCTCGACCGGAGGCATCCTGACTGGGGTGACCTCGTAGCCACCTGCGTCGACAGTCTGATCCAGAGCACCCCTCGGGCCACGCGCTCGGGGGGTGCCTGGACCTTTCTACCGGCCTATGCCAGAGACGGGAGCGTTCGGGCATGGGCGCTCCTCGATGCTGCGGATTACGAGTGGGCATCGAAGCTCCGTTGGTATCTCGGCCGCGACGGCTACTTCTACCGCAACCTCTCCCACAAGACGGAGGGCCGTGGGCATATCGCGCTTCATCGGCAGATCCTTGGGCTCGCCAACGGAGACCGGAGCCAGGAGGGGGATCACATCAACCGTGATCGTCGGGATAACCGCCGGTGCAACTTGCGAGTCACTGACTCCAGAGGGAACAAGCAGAACGCTGGCCGACGCTACGACAGCCGCCATGGTCGGGGCGTGAAGTTCCACGCGAACTGCAAGAACCGCCCCTGGCAAGCCCGCTGCTACGTGGACGGCCGCGAGACGAGCTTCGGCTATTACGAGACCGCAGAGCGCGCCGCGGAGGTAGCTGCCGCTGCTCGCGCCGAGCACATGCCCTACGCAACCGACTGAGGAGAACTGAACGAATGAGCACCGCAACCGCAGATCCGGTCACCAAGGCCGTCACGTTCATCGCCGCCCGGTGCCCGAACCTGGTGCTCGTTCGACGCGCAGCCCGCACTCGCACCGACGAGGCAGGCAACAGGGTCCACGTCAACTACGACGAGTGGATCAACCAGCAGGAAGACATCAACTTCACCCTGATCCAGCGGGGCGAGGAGCCGCGGGAGATCGACCGCACCCCCTGGCGGGCCGAGTTCGAGAACGGCACCTTCACCACCGAGGACCAGAACCTCATCGACTGGCTCCGCAACCACAAGCTCTTCAACAACGTGGAGCGCGGCTTTTACGAGCGCGGCAACGCGCCCGATGAGCCGAAGCCCACGATGTCGCAGCAGACCGAGGCCATCGGCGAAGCAAGTGCCATGGGCGACCTCGAGCGGCTGGAGGAGATCCTCACGCTCGAGAAGGACACCCACAATCGCGAGCCGGTCCTGGTAGCCGCAGAAGCGGCAATCTCCGGGATCCGCAAACTGGAGGCCCAGATGGGCTCCGGAGCTGGCGCGGACGGAGATCATGAATCTCGCGCAGCTCACGACCCGGCTCAATAGCTTCTCCGGCTTCGACCTCACCGACACCGAAGCCAAGGATCTCCTCAACGAGGCGAGGCGCCGCTTTGCGCTGCGGTCGAAGTACCCGCGTAAGCGCGGCTCGATCGGCCTGACTGTGGCCGGCCAGTCCGCCTACGACTGGCCCGAAGACCTTCTGCTGCCGCTCGGCCTCTCAGTCGCTGGCACTCCCTGGCCTCCTACGGACGCCGATTCGGTGGAGCGCTTCGAACGGAGCGAACTGGCCCTCCAGCAGATCGGCGGCTGGTACGACGCTCCCGATGTGAACGGCGCCCGCAAGCTCTACCTCTACCCGGCCCCCGGCGAAGCGGGCCTGGAATTGAAGCTGGAGTGGGTCTTCCGGCCGACCCCGCTTGTGGATGGGGCCGACGAGCCGACCGAGTTGCCCGAGGAGTTCCACCCGGCCCTCCTGCCCGAGGTCGCCTCCTACTACTACGAGACCGTCGAGGACGATCCCGAACTGGCGCAGCGGAACGCCGAAAAGGCCGACCAGTGGGTAGTCGACCTTCGCCACTACGAGAACCTCCGCAGGGTTGGGAGCGGAGTCTTCAAAGCCCCGATCTTGGGGATCGACGCATGAGCCCTGCGCTCCGCAGCGAGGTCGTCCAGAACGACTGGTCGGCCGGGATGTCCCGGGACATTGCGCCAGCGCTGATCCCTTCGAACGGCGCCTACGACCTCGTCAACGCCCTCCTCGACGAAGACGGCAACCCCTATCGGCGGGGCGGGACCGAGTACAAGTCCTCGCCCTCCGGGACCGAAGAAGTGCTGGACAACTTCAACCGAGCGAACGAGAACCCGGTTTCCCAGGGCGGCAACTGGATCGGGCCCTACGGCGCCGAAGAAGCTGACCTGGCCCTTGAAGGCGAACAACTCGGGGATCCCGAAAGCGTGGGGACCGCGGTCTACAACAAGTCGGTCGCCGACGGCTTCCTGGTCGTGACGGTTGCCGCGCTTGGCACCGAAGGTCTCGGCATCTCACTGGCCGCTCGAGTCCCAGCGGGCGAAGTTGGCGAAACGGCCTACCTGATGGAGGTCTCCTCGCCTTTCGTCGGTTTCGACTGGCACGTGTCACTTCGACGGACTACGTCGGGCGAAACGGTGGACCTCCTTACTCAGAAAATCAACCCCGTCGTGGCTGGGGACAAGCTGGGCTTCAAATTCGTCGGTAGCGAACTCTCCGCCTGGCGCAAGTCGAACGAAGAAGGGGCCGAATGGGAACGGCTCGCGACGACCATGAAGGCACCTGTCAAAGAGGCCGGGCTGATCGCGGTCCTGCTCGAAAGAGCTTCGATAGATGACTTCGCTCTTACGCCACTGACGACTTTCGCGCCCACGCGTCTCACGTGGCTCACCGACGTCTACCTGAAGCCTGGCCAGCGGACTGTCTTTGCCGACGCCTCGGACTTTGTCACGCTCGCCGCTGACGACGAAAGCCCGGTCGACCTTGGCGGCTCCGGCCTCGCCCTTCCCAAGCAGTCGGCCGTCCTGGATGACCTGCTGTTCGTGGGTGGCTCCATCTACGGCGGCTCCCGGAAGGAAGCGGTCTACTCCTCCGGCACCGCCACCGTCGCCACCGGCTCGAAGGTCGTGACCGGTACTGGGACCAGCTGGGCCGCGAACGTCGATGCAGGGATGCTTCTGCACATCGGCTCAGAGCGGGTCTATTCGGTTGAAGCCGTCAACTCCGACACCGAACTGACCCTGCGCGATGCATATCAGGGGAGCGGCGGTGGCGGGAAGTCCTACACCCTCTCCCCGCTCTACACGCTCGGTTCGGACCCCTACCAAGTCGCCGACTACATGACGGTCTGTGCGAATCGGCTCGTGCTGCTGATCGGCCGGCGCATCCTCTTCACCGAGGTCGACAACCCGCACACTTTCACCAATTCCTTTGGCACGGCGAACGAACACACGCTGCCCGAAGGAGTGGAGGGTGTTGGACTTGCAACGGTCGGCGAGACGGTGCTCGTCTTCACGACCGGCGGCGTCTGGACTCTCGACGGTCTGGCGCTTTCGATCGTGGACCAGAACGGCAATCCGCAGCATCGCCTCCAGCAGTTCTCATCCGACCTGGTATTGGCTGACGCTCCGGGCCTGGCTGGCTCGGGAACCCGGCTTGTGGTCCCGACGACCGAAGGCGTGTTCCTCATGGACGGGATCAGCTCGCCGGAGCGCATCTCACGGTCCATCGACCGCCTCTACCGCGCCCGAATCGCAGCGGGCTATCGACTTGGCAAGGCGGAGGTCTACCGCGGCCATTACCTCCTGCCGATCCTCGACGGCTCCGCCAACGTGCGGGACCTCTTCGTCTGTCGCCTCGACGCGCCGTTTCGCTCACGCGGTGCGACGAGCTTCCCGTGGTCCCGGTTCACGGGCGATGGGGGCGAGGTTACGGCCTTCGCGGTGCGCAGCTCGGTGGATGCGCGTGAGCCGCTGCTGCTCGGCGCTCAGGCCCGCGAACCCTCGCACGTCCTGAACTGCACCCCTTACTTCGAACCCGATGCTGCGCACCGCGTCGATGCCGATGGCAGCACCTTCGACTTCGAGATGATCAGCCGTGACATTGCGACTGGGAACAACACGGAGAACACGATCCGCTCCGTGGAATTCGTCTACGACCTAGTTGTGGATCCTGCGGCCTCGGCGGTTGTCCATGCCGAGTGGTCGGACGGGTCCTACGTGGGCGGCGAAGCAGAGTGGGACGCGGTGTCGTGGGACGAATTCGAGTGGGCGGCCGAGGAAGAAGGCGTCGTCTTCAACCTCATCCCCCAGGAAGGACTCCCTGGTAACCCAGGGCGCAAGAGGTTCCGAGTCAACAAACGCCAGCGCTACGGCCGTTTCCGCATCTCTACCCGAGGAGCGCCTGCCTTCTTCGCGCTGCGGCAGATGAAAATGAACGTTCGACCAAGCAAGGCGGTGAGGCGATGAGCTGGTTCACGACCCCCAAGGTCTTCACGGCGGGCCAGAAGGCAAAGGCCGCCGACGTAGACGAGAACTTCACGGCAATCGAAGAAGCCCTCAACGGCCTCTTCAAGATGGCCAGCGTGGGAGCGAGCGGCAACCTGACCCCTGGCGGCCCCTACCAGGACGTTCCCGGTACTTCCGTGACGGTCACGGTGGCGCGGGCGAGCCTCGCTCTCGTCACCACGACGTTCGATTTCGTGATGGCGGGAAGCTCTTCCGGCGGAGCGGAATGCATTGGTGCGCTCAACGTGGATGGCAGCAACCAGGCGGCGATCGCTCGGGCGGAAGGATTCGCCAACGCCACGCTGTGGAAGACCGCTGCGACGGTCGGCCAGGACTATGTGATCCCCCTCGACGTCGGCGCCCACACGCTGAAGTTGCAGGCCCGCAAGGAAAACGTGGGGAATGCGGAATGCCGCAAAACCAACACGCGCCTCGCCTACCTCGTCCTACCCAATCCGGAACCATGAGTATCGGCGCGATCAAACACGAGGGTGATTTGAAGCGCTGGCTGCGGCGCGAGCTCCAGACGCCCGACATCCTGCCGCCAACGCCCTCGTCCCTCCTGCACCTAGCGCAGGGCGGCGATCGCAAGGTCGACTTCGGCACTACCACCCTCAAATTCTCGGCGAGCAAATTCCCCGGCGAAAAATCTGTGGCTCACGGCCTCGGCACGATTCCGGCCGTTGTCGTCGCCACTCCGGCAAACAATGTGGTTACGGTCTCGACCTTCGGCTACACGGAAACCTCGTTCACGCTCTGGGGTGGCAACTGGTTCGAAGCTCTTACCGGCGAAGTGACCGTCCACTGGATCGCGATCGGCTAGGTCTGATGCCCGGATACGGCCAATACGGCTTCGCCCAGAAATGGGGCTTCCACCCGCCGAAGAAGCCCGGCAACTACGCCAACTCCGGCGGCGGGGTCGCGTTCAACCCGCATGCGCACCCGGTACCGATGGCGGGCGACGGCATGGGCGGTCCCGCCGGCCCTCCGTCAGGCACCTTCGATCCAGCCCTGGAGGCCCAGCGCCGCGCCGCCCAGCGGGGAATGCACGACAGCCTCGCCGACATCAGAACTCAGGAACACTTCAAAGAAAAAGACCTGCACACCGCACTCCGCGGCATCATTACGACTGCCAAGCGTGGCCGCCAAAAGCTCGGGATCGACTTCAACCGCCAGACGCAGAAAATCGGCACGGATTTCCAGCGCGGCAACGAAAAGATCGGCAACGCCGAAGCCGACACCCGTCTGAAGGCCGCGCGGACCCAGGAAGATCTCCAGACCAAGCGGAACGAAATCGTGCGGCAGTTCGGCGAACTCGGCCAGCGCCAGGGCGAATCTGCCAACGCCAGCGGGGTCAACGACGCAGGCACCACGGCAGCCTCGGCCGCGGCCAGGGCGCGCAACCAGCGGATCGCCGAAGCGCCGATCGGCACGGCCGAAGGCAGGCTCTCCGAAGACCTCGCCACGGCGCTCAGCCGTCTTGGCACCTCGCGCGGGCAGCTGACGGAAGACCGCAACACCGGCCTCTCCCAGCTTGGACAGGATTACGGGATTGGGATGTCCCAGCTGAAACAGGAACGTGATCGCGAACGCGAAGGTGCCCACCGGGAATTCAATCGCGAACATTTCGAACTCGGCCGCAAAGCACAGCGGACCAAGCGGGAGGGCGCGATCTCCAACGTGGACTTGCTCGAAGAGGAGATCTGGCAGGCCCAGCACGAACACCCCGGAGCCTTCGCCAACATGGGACCCAGCGGCGGCACCAACGGCAGCAACCGCGGTGGCCCTTCAGCACCCGGCATCGCCGGTCTGACCCCCGCGCCGCGAAAGAGGAGGAGGAAGTAGATGGCCCTGCCGACCGTCACCGCCAGAGACCTGCACGTTGTCCAGCTGAGCCCGCAGTTGCGGAAGGTGCTCAAGCGGCGCTCGATGCGGGCGGCCCGCCGCGCCTATGCGCCGGAAATCGCCGCGGACCGGGCGAACATCGCCGAAACGCGCGGCCAGTACCGCAACCAGGCGGCGTCCATCAGGAACGCCTCCAGCATGGTCCAGAACGCGTTGTCGCACGCTCTCGCGGGCGCGCAGGCATCCGGCCTACATGGGGGCTACCTGAGGCAGCTGACCCACGAGATCGGCTCCCGTGAGAGTGACACGGCATCGGCCATCCCCTTCCTGCTGGCGGACGCCCAGGAAGAACGGAACAAAGCTCTCTCGGAAGGGCGGCAGGAACTTCGCTCGGCCAGGGGGTCGATGCTGAAAGCTGGTCTAGGCGCGTTCAACACCCTGCTCAAGGAAACCCGCGGCGAAGGCTCTTCGTTGGAAGCCCAGCGGGCTGAAGCTCGGAAGAAGAAAGCCCAAGAAGCGGCCGAACCAGGCGAAGGCAAGTACGACCAGACCAACCTCGAAAACGCCAAGCTGGCTCTCAAAGACGCGCTGTCGCAGTGGGCGAAGAACCCGACCGTCGAAGGCCCGG
Source organism: uncultured Actinomycetes bacterium (assembly GCA_946479725.1). The sequence goes on from CAMLHB010000001.1 coordinate 40,394, forward strand.
ACGGCTCCGAAGTGCCGCTCAAACAGGTGAATCCCTTGCGGACCCGCGAAGACTGGCTCACCTTCGCCAACGGCCTGGTCAAGAACTACGACGGCTTCGGATTGGCCGAAATCAACCATGTCCTCCAGGAGTTCCTCCGCAAACGCGCCCGGAAGGAAAACGGGGTTCTCGGCACCGGCACGGGGTTCTAGCCAATGCTACCCAGCACCCGCTACCTCTTCGGCACGGGGGTTCCTTCCTGGGTTACGAAGCAGAAGCGCCGCGAGCGCTCGGCCCCCCGCTCGAGCCGGAACGTCCGGTTGCACGAGGGCCGGGTCAAGCAGCCCGGCGTCCCCGCTCCCTCGCCTCGAGGTCCCCGGCTCCCAGGACCGCCTCCGCCGACGCTGGCGAGTCTCCATTCCCTGCTGAAGCTCCCCACGACCGGCCCCGTCGCGACTCCCACCCCAGAGGTCGCGTTGATGAACGCACTGACCCACGGCATCGCCCCACCGCGCAGCCTTGAACGCGAATACGGGCGGAAAGCCTTCCAGCGGGCCGAACTCGCCCGCATCCACTATCTGAGCCAGCAGGAAGGCTTAAAAGAACCGGACGACCTCACCAACGCGATCCTGCTGGCCTCTGGAGCGGGGGAGATCGCAAGCCTGGGACGGACCATCGGCGAGGTTGGAATCAAGGAGGCGCTCGGCGGCGCCGCGGCCCGAGAGGCTGCCAGTTCAGCGGAGTCCACTGGAGTCAAAGCCGCGCTGCGCGCCGCGGCCAAGCGCGCTGCCCAGAAAGCCGAGCCCGAGGCGGTTCGTGCAACCCGCCAAGCGGCCTCTGAGGCAATCCCGCAGTCCGTGAAAACCGCAGCGAGGGTAGCGGCGAAGGGCGCGAGCTATCCGGTTCGCCACCCAGTTCAGGCGCCTTTCTCCGCTCAGGTCCCCTTCGCACTTGCCCACGGCAACCCAAAGGAACTGGTCAAGCCCCTGGAGGGAACGGGCGTCTACGCCAACGTGGTCGGTGCCCTCGCCAACAAGGTCGGAGGCGTGCCCGGTGAAGCGATCAGCCTGCCAGCGACCGTCCTGCCCACGGCGTTCCTGACTGGCAAGGCAGCGGTCAACGCAGCGCAGGGCAACGGCTCCGAACTGTCCCACCTGCTCGACGCCTACCGGAAGACCGGTCTGCTTCCCGCGCTTGTCGAAGGGAATCTCGGCGAGGCGGCGCACCGGCTGGGCGAGCATCCGCTCTACGGCGGCCTGGAAGCCAGCGGCGCCCTCTCAGCGCTCGGGCGGGGTCTGGGGGCTGGCGCCCGCGCACTACCGGGGGAGTTCGGCAGCTTGGACCGCGCCGATCTACCGGTGGGGGCGACCGGCCTTGTCAGGGAGCGGGGCTACTCCCGCGACCTGATCCGCCAACTCGGACAGCGGGCCTTTGATCGTACGCAGTTCGGCCAGCGCGTGAAACCCAGCACCCTTCGGGCGCGGCGGATCCAGAAGGAGGCAGCCAACCGCTTCAGCTCCAACGCTGAGGCGAGGCGGCGCCAGATGAACCACGAACTCGACAAGAGCCTTGCCGACATCCTTCCGCGGCGGGGCCCGGTGGTCCACTTCAAAGGCCGCAACCGGGGCAAGCTCGACCGGAGGGGAGCGGAAATCGTCAGCCTCGCGGTCGAACGGCTGATCCAGCACCCGCAGACCTTCCACGAGGATCTGCCGTTCTACCGGCACCTGATCGAAGATGCGGCCAAAGAGCGCAGTCTGGGCCCTGAGCAGCTGCGCCGCCACAGGGCACTGATCGACCAGATCAAGCGAGCGGAAAAGATCGACGACCCGCACCGAATCCACAACGTCATCAACGCCGCCAACGCCTTCATTGACCTCCAGCAGCCGATCCTGGAGGAGATGCAGAAGCTGAAACTGCTGACCCCGGCGCAGTCCCGAATGGCGCGGCTCGTCAGCTTCGCTCGGGTCCACATGGGGGCAGGCTGGAAAGAGGATGGCTTGGTCGACAAGGAGGGGCAGCCCCTTCACGCTGAACAGATCGAGGCCGAGATGGCGCGACGGGGTGTCGAGCCCCCGGGCTTCATCAGCCACCAGCCACCCAAGCCCGGCGACTACTTTCAGCCCCACTACGGCGGCGCGATGCTCCCGAAGGGCACTCGGACGGGCGAGGCTGCGGTCACGGGAACGGCGCTGCACGGAATCGAGGCGCTGACGCGGCAACTGCGGCGATCGTCGGGTCTTGTGCATCGAGCGAAGACGTGGAACGCGGCGGTAACCGAGTTCGGCCATGTGGTCCGAGGCGTCAAGAAATTCGCCGACGCCTGGAAGGTCAAGGAAAACCCGGAGAAGTACGGGCTCGACCCGAACGAGCAGTGGGTTACCGTGCCGCTTCATCCCTTCCAGGCCAAGAAACACGAGCGCGAAGGGGCGCTGGAGAACCAGAGTCCGGCGATGGCCCTGCTTGAGCAGGGGGGCGATACCTCCTACTCCCACGACCACGCGGGCGAAATCCTCGCCGACAGCCTGAAGGCTGGAGAGAAAGAGGAACTCGCCCCTGGCACGGAGGTCGCCTTCATGCCGAAGAAGATCGCCGAAGAGTTCCGCAAGGATGCCGAGCCCTCCAACACCGGGTTGAAGGCAGGACAGGCGGCCACCAACGTCTTCAAGCGCGCCGTGCTGCCGTTCAGCCCCAGCTTCTACATCGGCAACGGCTTCGACAACTACATGCGGACCTTCCTCGCCGGGATCAACCCCGCGCACTTCCTGGTCGGCTCGAAAGTGGCCAGGAAGCTCAGCGAGGAGACGAAGGCCGAACTGCTCGGCGGGGCGCTCTACTCCTCCGTGGACCGGATGGCACCGCACCGGAGCATCGAGTCGATCGTCAAGGGCGAGGACTTGGCATCTAAGGCGGCGCGCCGGATGGCCGAGTGGTCCCACAGGCATGGCGCGAAACAGGCTGCGGCCAAATTCCTCCCGAGCCTCATGTCGGGCGCCTCCCACTTCCTGCTCTCGACCAACGCTCTGCTCACCGAGCGGCTGCCCCAGTACGGCGCCCTCGGCAAGGTGGCGCTCGCCGACATGCGCGAGACGCAGGGTTCCTGGGCGAAGGCAATCCGCCACTTCGACGAGGCATCAACGGAGTTTGCGAAGGGCGCCCCGAAGCTCAGCACCATGACGCGTCTGCAGAAGGACCTCGAGGAGGTCTACGGCAACTACTCGCGGATGAGTCCCGGCGCGCGCAAGACGCTCTCCACCTTCGTCCCATTCTGGACCTGGATGCGAGCCGCCTACAAATTCGTCTACGTCACGATGCCAGCCCACCATCCGATCCAGACGGGCCTACTGACTGCGGCACGGCGGGCGAACCAGGCGCATCTCGAAGCCTTCGGCCTGGATCCCGAAGGCGCGAAACCCGTCGAGGACTACCTGCGGGGCGGCATCCCGATTGACGCCACCGGCGGGATCGTCCCGACCGCCAACTACAACAGCTTCGGCTACGCCGCCTCACCCTCCGAAGCTGGCGAACGCGCGGTTGCCCCGCAGATCGCAGCGGTGCGCGAAGGGCTTGGCGGCCGCAACGCCTTCGGCGAGCCACTGCCCGGATCTCCCTCGGAAGCCGACAAAGTGCTGGCGGCCACTCTCGGGCTCGTTCGCGCCGCAATCCCCGGCATGAACCTGGTCCTTGACGAAGAAAAGGGCAAGACCGTCATCAAGCCCCACGTTCCCCTGCCACACGAATACGACGCCGAAAAGGTCGCCCAGGCCCGGATCAAGCGGCAGACGATCTCGGTGCCGGTCAAGGGTGAAACGACCGGTTCCTCAGCCAGCAGCACCGGGGTCGACTACGGCAGCGTCTTCAGCGGCAGCGCCAGTTCCAGCGTCAACTACGCCAGCGTCTTCGGGGGCCAGTAATGCTACCCCGTCGCCGCTACCTCTTCGGAACCGGACCGCCCTGGGTCACCAAGGGCTCGCATCACACCCGTGCGCCGGGTTCTCAGAGCGCCGGGTATCACGCCGACCTAACGATCCCCGGCTACAAGCCGAAGACTCCCACCGTGGCCCCGCCCCCTGGAGAGGCGGCCACGGGTCCAGCTGCCCCGTCCGGTGGCTACGCAGGGTCGGAGCGCGCTTACCACAACGCCGTCAAGTCCGTCCCCACGCCCACTGCCCCCAGCGGAATCCTCTCCGCGATCAGCGGTCTGCTCACTCCCGGTGGCTCAACCCTGCACCCACGCGAGCTCGCCGAAGTCGCCCACACCCTTGGCGTTCTCCCGAGAGAGGTCAGCCAGGCAACGAACACGGCAGCTCACGACCTGGGCAAGGCCGTGAAGGTCGCGGTCAACCTGCCGAAAACGAAAGTCGAAAGTCCACACGTCCTGGGTACGCCGACCGTTGGGCAGATCGCCAAGTCGCTCCGCAAGGGAACGGCTCAGCGAACCGCGAAAGGAAAGCTCACCATCCCAGCCACGCGCCAGGCAGAGCGCCAGCTGCGCCAGGCTCAGCGCGCCTACCAGCGCTACGCGGTGCCGCGAATCCAAGGCATCGCCGATCCAGACCAGCGGGAATTCGCCGAGTGGCTGAGCCACTACACGAAAATCCCTCCGGCCCTCGCCGGCGAATGGGTGAAGCAGGAGGGCGGCGGCTGGGGCTCCCACGGCGTATCTCAGGGACAGGCAGGCGAACAGAACTGGCTCGGCGTCGGATACCCCGGCCAGCCAACGCCCTTCAGCCGATCGCCCTACTTCAACAACACCACGCCCAAACGCGCCGCCAAGGCAACGGCCGAATGGATGGAAGGGAAGATCGGCCAGGAGTACGGCTATGAGGCGGCGCCGTCGATTCGCAAGATCGCAGAACTGGCGAAGGCTGGAGCGCCCGAAGCCGCCCTCCGTTCCTACATCGAAGGCCCGAGCCAGTGGGGAACCGGTCGCATCGCTCAGTCCGGCGTGACTGCGGAAGGTGCCCACGTTTCCCCAAAGATCCGCGAAACGCTCGTCGCCGCCAAGCAGAACGCTCGCTCTCTCGGGATCAACCCGACCCCGTTCAACGGCGACGTCGGCCCTGGCCCCGGTCCCGAACTCATCACCATCCGCGCAGACGCGCAGGGGATGGTCCACTGGGCTGTCTCAGCGCTCGGAACGCCCGAGGGTTCAGCGAAGCAGGGCGCATGGGCAAGTCGGTACGGGCTCAGCCAGAGCCAGCCTTGGTGCGCGAACTTCATCAGCAACGGGCTCGCCCGCCGCGGCGTACCGCTCCCACCGAATCCCAACTTCGTGCCCTCCTACGAATCCGAATGGAGCGGCGGCCGCAACATCGGCACCGACCTCGCGAAAGCCAAGCCGGGTGACCTAATTACGTTCAGCGGCCAGCACATCGGCCTCTACATCGGCAACGGGGAAATGGTCTCGGGGAACTTCGGCGACGAAGTGGCGCGCTCACCGGTCGCTGCCGGTCCCGCCCCGGTCTCGGCGATCCTGCGGCCGAACTACAAGGGCGGCAAGATCCAGGTCAGCGTCCAGCAGGCGGTGCCGGGATCCACCCCGGAATCGACCTTCGGCGGCGCCGGAGAAGGGTCGGTTGCCCCTGGCGCTCCTGCTGGTGCGGGCGCAGGCGGCCAGCGCAACGGCCCCGCGCCCGCATCCTTCTCCAACAGCGTCCCGATCAGCGAACTGCTCAGCACCCTCTCGCTCTCCCCGCGCCTGAACACCCTGCAGGAAGAAAGCGGCGAAGCCGAACCGACCGGCACCATCGCCCGGATCCTGGC
>CAMLHB010000002.1 GCA_946479725.1 uncultured Actinomycetes bacterium
ACGTGTCCGGGCTCTACGGCACCGGCCTCGCCAGCAGCAACTACGCCCCGCCGGGCACCGACCCCGGTGCCGATCTCACCACCTGGTACGGGCTGATCAACGCCGGCGAGCCCTACGACCCGAACCCACTCGCGGCCTCGATCGTCGCCGAGATCACCGCCCACCACTCCTCGTACTACATCGACCACTCGCAGCCGCCGTCGCCGCTGCTGATCCAGAGCGGCTGGAACGACGACCTCTTCCCGGTTGACGAGGCGCTGCGCTTCTACAACCGCACCCGCGCCCAGTACCCGGGCGACCCGATCTCGCTCTTTCTGATGGACGACGGCCACGCCCGCAGCCAGAACAAGGCCGCCGACGAGGCGCTCTTCCTGCAGCGCGAGAATGCCTGGTTCGACCACTACCTGAAGGGCGCCGGGGCGGCGCCGAGCTCTAGCGCGGAAGCGCTGACCACGACCTGCCCGCAAACGGCGGCCTCGGAAGGCCCCTTCCGGGCGCCCTCCTGGGACGCGCTGTCGCCGGGCGAGGTCCGCTTCGGCGCCGCCGCCCCGCAGGCCGTGCTGCCGGGAGCGGGCGATCCCACCATCGGCGCCGCCTTCGACCCGATCGCCGGCAGCGGCGCCTGCGCCACCGCCTCGGGCGCCAACCAGCTCGGCACCGCCAACTACCGAGTGGCCGTGCCGGCCCCCGGGTTCACCCTGCTCGGCTCCCCGACCGTCATCGCCGACCTCACCGTCGCCAACTCCGACTCCGAGCTGGCGGCGCGCCTGCTCGACGTCGCCCCCGACGGCAAGGAGACCCTGGTCGCCCGCGGCCTCCTGCGCCCGCGAACCGGCACCGGCACCGTCTTCCAGCTCCACCCCCAGGCCTACCGCTTCGCCGTCGGCCACACGGTCAAGCTCGAGCTGCTCCCCTCCGACGCCCCCTACGCCCGCCCCTCGAACCTGCAGGCGCCGATCGCCGTCTCGAACCTGGAACTGCGCCTCCCCGTCCGCGAGCATCCGGGCGCCGTCGGCGGCCTGGTGCGGCGGCCGGCCCCGCCCGCTCCTTAGGCAGTTCCTACCCCGAAGCCTCCACGGCCAAAGGCTCCGCCACGGGCAGCCTCGCTTCCTGACGACGCTCCCACCAGGCCCAGGCGGCCATCACACCGATCGCGTAGACACAGCCGAGGGCGACGTCGAAGAACCAGTGCTCGCCGGTCGCCATCAGGGTCAGGCCCATCGCCAGGGGATAGAGGAGGAGGAAGGGGCGCAGCCAGCGGTGGCGCACCCGCTTCCAGAGGAAGAGGACGACGAGGGTGGTGAAGGCGGTGTGCAGGGAGGGGACGGCGGCGACCAGGTTGCTGCTCGCCTGGCCCTTCGAGAAGAGCGAGGCGGTGCCGATGCTGATCACTTCCCAGCCCTTGCCCGTGGTGCGGTGCACTTCGCCGATCAACCCCATTTCGCCGGCCATCCACGGCGGCGCCGCCGGGAAGACGATGTAGGTGGCCAGACCGCAGAGGGCGAGCGTCACCAGTCGCCGGGTGAAGCGCTGGAAGGCGAGGCGACTGCGTGCCCATAACCAGCCGGCGAGGACGAAGGGGACGATGAAGTAGGAGGTGTAGACGAGGGTGAAGCAGACATCCCACCAGTGGACGACGCCCGGATCGTAGAGCCGGTCCTGCAGCCACTCGGTCGGCGTTTCGCCGAAGAAGACGAACCGGTCGAAGTCGATCATCGGGTGGTAGTGGATGCCGATCCCCAGCGAGTCGGCCGCCCCCCGCGTCAGGTCGTAGGCCCAGAGCACGGCGACGATCGGCAGCCAGTCGACCACCAGCTGGAGGATTTCCCGCGGCGGCCGCCCGATCGAGACGCAGGCGAGGGCGCCGCAGGTCCAGAGGATCACCAGCTCCCGCTGGACCGGGATCCCGTAGGTCGCCGTCCAGAGGACCAGCGAGATCAGGTACAGCCCGAGCGCGTAGGGACGCAGCCACGCCCAAGAGGCGAAGCGGAAATCGGCCGCCTGCTCGCGACTGTTCTCAGCAAATTCACCGGTCGCCATCCCCGCCATGCTATGCGGAGATCCGGAACTCCCTTACTTGAATTCGAAGCTGGTCAGGTCCTGGGCGTAGATCGGGTTGACGACGACCTTGTCGAGGTTGATCGAGTCGGCGACGAAGGTGCCGAGCGTCAGCGTCCCGAAGGGCGCCCAGGGTGCCTGCTTCATCACTGCGCGATCGAGCGCCGCGTATTCGCCTTCGACGGCCGGATCGAGCTGCCGGCGGGCGAGCTCCTTGATCCTGCGGTTGATCGCGGCGTCGTCGAAGTGCGACCAGTTCGAATTGCCGTTGGGGAGGATCGCTTCGCCGGAGAGCTGCGGGCGGAAGTAGTCGTCCGGGTGCGGGTAATCGAGCAGCCAGTTGCCGAAGCCGGTGTCGAGGTCCGGCGTCTCGGAGTTGCCGATCACGGTGAAGTAGTTGGCGGCGCCGACCACTTTCAGGGTGACGTCGAAGCCGAGTTCGCTCAGCACCTGTTCGTAGTATTCGCCCGCTTCTTTGGTCGGCGGCAGGTCGAGGGTCCAGACCGTGACCTTGCGTTCGGCCGGGTCGGCACCTTCGATCAGCCGCTTCGCCCGTTCGAGGTCGTGGGGATAGAGCTGGAAGCGGCGGTAGCCCGGCATGTGGGGAGGCAGGATCTGCTGACTGCGGTCGAGGGTGCCGGCGTAGATCCGTTCCAGCGCTTCCGGGTCGACCGCGTAGTTGACCGCCCGCCGCACCCGCACGTCGTCGAAGGGCGGTTCCTGGGTGTTCATCCAGAAGTAGTAGACGCCGATCATCGGGTCTTCGCGGAACTGGCTGCCTTCGTAGCGCTTCCTGATTTCGGCGTAGCGTTCCGGCGGCGGCGGGTTCTTCATCCAGTCGACTTCGCCGCGTTCGACCTCTTCGACCTGGGTCGAGGGATTGCTGCGGACTTCGAACTTGATCTTGTCGACGTGCCCGTCGGGCAGCTGCGGCATCGCCGGGCCGTTGGCCGATTCCCAGTAGGGATTGCGTGCGTATTCCCAGCTGCGGCCGGGCTTGACCGCGGTGATCATGTACGGGCCGGTCGCCGGCGGCGGGTGCGGCGTCTGGTCTTCGACCGGAGTGTCGGGCGGCAGCAGCGAGCCGAAGGACAGAGCCAGGACGTTGCTGAAGGTCCCGCTCGGTTCGGTCAGGCGGATGACGATCCGGCCGCTGGCGTCGTCGGCGGCGATGCCGTCGATCCCGCCCTGCTTCGTCCTCGCGAAGCGTTCGGCGCCGACGATCCCGGTGAAGAAGGACGAGCCGGCGGAGTTGAGCCGGAAGAGCCGTTCGATCGCGAAGCGGAAGTCGGAGGCTTTCACCGGCGTCCCGTCGGAGTACTTCAGGCCCGGCCGCAGCTGCAGCGTGTAGCGGCGCCCGCCCTGGTCGATCTTCGGCAGGCTGCGCGCCAGGCCGGGGAGCAGGCGGGTACCGGCGGTGCCGCCCGCGGACGGATGGGTGAGCAGCGGGATGTAGGTGTCGTGCATCGCCGTCGCCCCTTCGAGCGTGAAGGAGAGGCCCGGGTCGAGGTAGTCGGGGAAGGAGTTGTAGGTGCCGAGCAGCGTCTCCCCGTTGCCGGATTCGCCGCTGGAGCCGCAGCCCGCCAGCAGCGCTGAAACCAGTAGGGCGAACGCCATCAGGCTGAGGACTGGTCTGCGCATGTCACTCCTCGATCGGACCGTGTTCAGACTGATAATGGCGCAGCGTCTCCTCGGTCGACTCCCCGGGCATACGCAGCCTGACTCTCAAGGTACCGGCGAAGTCGTCAATCGCCAGCTGCAGGATCTGCGCCCGCACCCGCAGCGCCTGCGGCCGCCCCTCCTCCCCCGCCTCCTCGGCGAGCTGGGTGAGGAAGGGCAGCAGCCCCGCCAGCGCCCGCTCCTCGTCCTCGGTGCGGAAGTAGTGGGTGATCGGGAAGTGGATGACGTCGCGGCGGGTGCGGATCAGCTGCTCCGCGAACCCGGCCAGCATCGTCTCCAGCAGGGCGGGGTCGGCGTCGGCCAGCTTCTCCCCCAACCGCTCCTCCGTCTCCTTCGCCAGGCGGACCTCGTGGGCGAGCGAGTCGCGGCGGGAGATCGAGCCGTAGATCGAGATCAGCCAGGAGATGCTGGCGGTCAGCAGGCCGAGTCCGAACATCGTCTCCACCGGGCCGAGGATCTGCAGCAGCGACGAGGCTGGCGAGATGTCGCCGTAGCCGAGGCTGGTGAGGTTGACGAGGGAGATGTAGAGGGCGTCGAGGAAGCCGGTGTGCTCGGCGGGGTTGAGGTTGGGATCGAAGTTGAAGCCGCCCGGCAGCTGCGGCATGAAGATCAGCGCCCAGCCCAGCGCTAGCAGCCCCGCCCAGGTGCCGACGACGGCGATGTAGCCGATCGGTCCGGCGAGGAGGCCGATCGTGCTCGGCCCGCGGGGCAGCTTCCGCGCCGCCCAGGCCACGCCCCGGACGACCCGGCGGGCGACCATGCCGCGGCCGAGCGGGTGGAAGAGCACGTCGAAGATGTCCCGCAGGGCGAGCAGGACCAGGGCGACGCCGAGCAGGGTCCAGACGAGATCCACGCCGGGACGCTAACCGACCCTGGCGCCGGCGCGGATCAGTTCCGCCAGTTCGCGCCCGCTCCGGCCCCAGGAGTAGCGCTCGACCGCCTTGGCGCGGGCCCGTTGGCCGCGCCGCTCGCGCTCGGCTTCGTCTTCCACCGCGGCGACGATCGCCGCGGCGAGCGCCTCGGCGTCGTCGGGCTCGACCAGCCAGCCGTCCTCGGGGTCGTCGACGATCGCCGCCGGGCCGCCGCGGTCGACGGCGATCGCCGGCAGCCCGCAGGCCATCGCCTCGACCAGGACGTGGCCGAACTGCTCCCGGACCGAGGCGTGGACGAGGAGGTCGCCGGCGCGCAGGAACGACGGCAGCTCCTCGTGGCCGTGCCAGCCGGCGAGGAAGACGTCGCGGACGCCGGTGCGGGCGATCGCGTCACAGGGGTGCTCCCCCTCCCACTCGCCGGGGTGGCCGCCGACCAGGACCAGGGCAGCGCGGCGCTTCAGCCGCCGCTGGGCGCTGGCGAAGGCTTCGATCAGCAGCGGCAGCCGCTTGACCTCGGTGAAACGCCCGACCGCCAGCAGCACCACCCCCTCCAGAGCCGTCAGCTCGGACTCTTCGTAGGAGACGCCGCCCGGGCTCCCTCCCGGGCGCCAGCCTCGCGGTTCGGTGACCAGGTGCCGGCGCCAGTGGGCCCGCCGATCCACCGGGCCGGGCTTGAAGATCGGGGCGACGCCGTTGGGGATGTAGGCGAAGCGGTCCCCCTCCAGTCCCAGCAGCACGGCGGCGCGATCGAGACCGCCGCGGTCGTTGACGACGATCCGCTCGCAGGCGGCGGCCCAACGCCGCAGGCGCCGGGCCCACTCCTCCGCGAACCGCCACCCGGGCGGCGGGCCCGCCTCGATCTCCTCCAGCATCAGCAGCTCGGTGCCGTGGACGTGGCCGATCACCGGCACCCCAGGCAGCACCCGCGCCGCCGCCTCGTTCAGCGGGGTGAGGTGGTGGAGGTAGAGGGCGTCGACCCCGGGCTCGGCGGCGGCCGCCATCGCCTCGGCCCAGACCTCGACCTGCAGCTCGAAGGCCTCCTCGTCGAGGGAGGCGAGGACCGCGTCCGGCGCCCCGGGCCGGTCCTCGTAGGAGCCGTGCATCGGCGCCGTCCCGGCCGGCCCGCGGAAGCGCAGCGGCTCGGCGGAACGCATCGCCGGCGTGAAGTCGATCGCCCGTAGGTCGAGCCCGGCGTAGAAGCTGCTCGCCAGCGAATCGTCGCCCAGATCCGAGCGCGACCCGGCCAGCAGCGTCACCTCGATCCCGTTGGCACCCAGCTCCCGGGCGATCGCCCGCGCCGAGTGCGCCGAACCGCCGCGGGGATAGAAGTAGATCCCCATCAGAACTCTCTGCACGTCGGCGGCCACGGCCACCGAGGCTAGCGGCGACTTGGCAGTCAGGCCTGGCGCGGGGTCAAGCAGAGCGCGGTGGCGACCTCGCGGCCGCCGGTCAGCTCGAGGCCGTGCTCCTCGCGCGGGGTGTTGACGAGGGTGCGCCCGACGACCAGGGAGGCGGAGCCGCCGCCGTCGAGGTTGATCGCGGTCTCGGCGCCGAGGTCGGCCATCGCCGTCGCCAGCTCCGCCATCGTCAGCCCCGCCTCGTCGTCGGCGCGGCCGTCGCACACGACGGCGATCAGGTCGCGGGCAGATAGCCCCAGAGCTGCGCGCGGGTAGCGACCGGCGGTGATGTCGGAGTCGAACTGGCGCGAGCCCGCTGAGAAACCCTCGGCGTCGACGCCTTCCCGGACCAGCGGTTGGCCGCCGGCGACCAGCATCGGGCCGGCGTGGAGGAGGTCGCCGCGGGGCTCCTCCCCCAGCTCGCGCCGCGCCGCCAGCCGCACCTCGCCCCCGCTGGTGTGGACGCAGGCGCGCTGCTCGTGCCAAGGCGCGTCGAAGGGCTCGGTCGCGAGCACCCGTCCGTCGATCCAGAGGTCACCCAGCGCCGGGCCGCCGGGCCGCATGTAGAAGCCGCCGACGATCGCGTGCTCGGTGCCGCTGCTCTCGCACCATCCCAGAACGGTCGCGCACGGTCGCAGCGCCACCACCCGCAGGTCGAACTCGGCGCGGGCGAAGCGGGCGACATGGGCCGTCGTCGTCGCGCCGTCGTCGAGGCGAAGCCGGCGCCGCTCGAGCGTCGGCCGTGCCGTCTCGACTGCCGTAGGTGGGGGTGCCGTTCGCATTCGAATGTCCTAAACCGGACTCACCGGAATGGAACAGCACCCCCAGGACGGAGATGTTGCTTTCTCGGTTTCCGGCGGCGACGACGAGCTACGGCTGGGCCTCGATGATGTGGATCGCGGATCCTGCCGGCCTCCCCGGCCGCCGGATGCTGGTCACCGCGGTGCAGCTCCACGCGCCCGAACCCGGCGCTGCGCAGCGCGGCCTCCGGCGTCGTCCCCGCGCGCCCGTAGGCGTGGACCTTGCCGCGGACGAAAGCTCCGAGGAGGACGGCGAAGGCACGCTCGGGGACGCTGCGGTCGGACGCGTCGAGCCGCAGGTCCGCCAGGTAGACGCCGCGGTCGAACCGCGCGAGGACCCTGGCGATCCGGGCCCAGACAGCCTCGACGGTGTCGCCGTCGAGGTAGGTCAGCAGGCCCTCGGTGACGATCGCCAGCCCCGCAGCCGGATCGAGGGTGTCGGCAAGCGCGGCGAGGCTGCCGGGGCCGCCGTCGCGGAGGATGTCGACCTCGACGACGCGGTGGCGGTCCCCGAGCGACCCCATCCGCTCCAGCGCCTCGCGCTTGCGCCGCGCCATCGCCGGCAGGTCGGCCTCAATGTAGGTGAGCCGGTCGCCGTGGCGCTCACTGAAGCGCCAGCCCCGGGGCGACATTCCGCAGGCCACCTCGACCACCTGGCCGATCCCGCCCTCGATCTGTTCCTCGAGCAGCGAGTCGATGATCCGGTGCCTGGCGAGGAGCACGCCCTCCAACGTCGGGCCGCCCACCGCCCTGCTGACCGCGAACGGCAGTGCCAGGGCGCCGTGGAAGACCTGCCCCTGCCAGGTGCGCAGCTGCGGATCGGAGAGCCCGTTGCGGACCCAGGTCTCCCCCGTGTAGTGCGCGGTCGGCGATACCGCACCGTTTCCTTCGCCCGCGGCCATCCGCGCATTCTGCCGGATCGGCGCGACTCAGCCTGGGCGCCGCGCCGCCCAGGCCCGCCCCACCTCCCGCATCAGCGCCGGGTAGACGACGAGGTAGCGGAAGGGTTTGATCAGCGCCATGTAGGCCCTGCCGAAAAGGCCCCGTGGCTTCACGTAGACGGCCATCTGGCCCTGGTAGCGGCCGTCCCCGCGCTCGACCCAGGCCAGGTGGAGGACGCCGTGGACGGTCTTGTTCGAGACCTCGGCGGCTGCCTCGCGCTCGGTGCGGTAGAGGGGGACGAAGGGGAGCGAGTCGAAGTCGAAGCCCGCCGCGGTGCTCCTCAGGTCGGCGGGCAGGCGGTCGCGGAGCGTGGTCTCGGCGCTGCCGGGAATCGCGAGGTCGCCGTCGCCGTCGCCGTCAACGGGTGAGGAGATCTCACCGAGGTCGAACCAGGCACCGAGGCGGTTGCGGAGATCCCAGAGGAAGCGGGCCGGGCGGTTTTCCGTCGCGGTCGGGTCCATCGAGCCGATGAACTCCAGGAAGGCATCGAAATCCTCGGCGCAGCCTTCCACCGGCAGAGCCCAGACGTCTTCGAGGATGAAGTCGGGGACCAGCTCGTGGATCCGCAGCGGGCGGCGTTCGTGCTCCACCTTCAGGCGCTTCATCTCGTCCCGCTCCATACGCTCTCGTATGGAAATTAGGGGACGGATTTGCATCCGTCAATACAGCCCCGTATAGATCTGGTCGATGGCTAAGGTGAGAACTCCTCGAGAGGCGTGGATCGAGGCGGCCCTGCTGGCCTTGAGCGCCGGCGGCCCGGAGGCGATCCGGATCGAGTCCCTGGCCGCCGGTCTCGGCGTCTCCAAGGGCGGCTTCTACTGGCACTTCAAGGACCGGGCGGCGCTGCTGGAGGAGATGCTCGACAGCTGGGAGCGGCGCGTCGTCGCCGATGTCATCGCCGAGGTCGAGAGCGAGCCGGCGGAGCCTCGCGTCAAGCTGCAGCGCCTCTTCGCGCTGGCCGGGTCCGCCGCCGACCTGATGCCGATCGAGCTAGCGCTGCGTGACTGGGCGCGACGCGACGAGAGCGTCGCCGCCCGGCTGTACCGGGTCGACAGCCGGCGCATGGCCTACCTGCGCCAGCTCTTCGAACCGATCTGCCGCGACGCGGACGAAGCCGAGGCCCGCAGCCTCCTCGCCTTCTCGCTGTTCATCGGCAGCAACTTCGTCCTTGCCGAGCACCCCGGCATGACCCGGGCCCAGGTGCTGCGGCTGGCGGACGATTACCTGCGTGGCGAATCGGGAAGCTGACGGCGCCCGATGTCGCTGCTGCTGGCCAAGGTCCTCCTCGCCCCGCTCTGCGTGGTCGCCGTCTCGCTGGCGGGGCGGCGCTGGGGGATCGGGGTGGCGGGGCTGCTGGGCGGGCTGCCGGTCGTCGCCGGCCCGATCCTGCTGGCCGAGACCCTGATCCACGGCCGCGGGTTCGGCGCCGACGCCGGCCGCGGGGACCCTGCTCGGCCTCGCCGCCCTGACCGCTTTCGTGGTCGTCTACGGCCGCGCCGCCCAGGAGCGGGGACCGCTGCCGAGCGTGCTCCGCGGTTGGGCCGCCTTCCTCCTCTGTGTCGCCGTCCTGCGGCTGGTTCACCCGCCGCCGGAGGTCTCGCTGCTCTTCGTCGGCGCCTGCTTCGCGATCGGGTTGCGCCTGTTGCCGTCGGCCTCGGCGCCGGTCGCACCGGTGACTCCACCACGCTGGGATCTCGCTGCCCGCGGCCTCGCCGCACTAACCCTCGTGCTCGCGCTGACCGCCGTCTCCGGCGCCCTCGGCCCCCACCTCAGCGGCCTGCTGGCGCCGTTCCCGATCATCACCAGCATCCTCGCCGTCTTCACCCACGCCCACGGCGGCGCCGCCCAGCTCGAGGTGCTGCTGCGCAACTTCCTCCGTGGCTTCTACGGCTTCGCCAGCTTCTGCTTCGTCCTCGCGATCGCCCTGCCGGACCTCGCCACCGCCGCCGCCTTCGGCGTCGCCACCGCAGCGGCCCTGGCCGTCCAAGCCGCCCTCTTCCTCCTCGCCGACCTCTCCCCTCCGAACTGCATCAACTTCGCTACCTGCCGGGTAGCCAAATCGATGCAGTTCGGAGGGGGTGCCTGGACTAGACGCGGCTCGGGGGGGCGACCTTCCTCGAGGCGATCGTCGCCCCAGAAGACCTCCCCATCCGCCGCATCCGATTTCGACCTCACCCCGCTGGGGCGGGAAGCGGATGCGCCGGCCGGCGACGCGCCCGGCTAGGTTTCAGACGATGGCGAAGCCCTCGATCCCGCTCTCGATCCTCGACCTGGCCGCCGTAGGCCGCGAGGAGACGATCGCCGAGAGCTTCGCCGGCAGCCTCGAGCTGGCCCGGCTCGCCGAGCGCGGCGGCTACCGCCGCATCTGGTACGCCGAGCACCACAACATCTCCTCGATCGCCTCCTCGGCGACCGCGGTCCTGATCGCCCACATCGCCGCCAACACGAAGACGATCCGCCTCGGCGCCGGCGGGGTGATGCTGCCCAACCACTCGCCGCTGGTGATCGCCGAGCAGTTCGGGACCCTGGCGACGCTGCACCCGGGCCGGATCGACCTCGGCCTCGGGCGGGCGCCGGGGACTGACCAGCGCACCTGGATGGCGCTGCGGCGCGACCCGGCCGCCAGCGACCGCTTCCCCCAGGACGTGGTCGAGCTGCAGAAGTTCCTCGGCGACGAGAGCCCGCTGCCCGGGATCAAGGCAATCCCCGGTCAGGGGACCCACGTCCCCCTCTACATCCTCGGCTCCTCCCTCTTCGGCGCCGAACTGGCAGCGGAGCTGGGGCTCCCCTACGCCTTCGCCTCGCACTTCGCGCCGCGCTTCCTGCACGAGGCGCTCGCCGTCTACCGCGACAACTTCAAGCCCTCCCGGCAGCAAGCCAAGCCCTACGCGATCGCCGGCGTCGGCGTGATCGCCGCCGACACCGAGGAGAGCGCCGCCGCCCAGATGGAGGCGGCGCGGCGGATCCGCGCCCGCGCCCTCTTCGGCCGCGGCCGCAAGCTGAGCGAGGACGACGTCACCGCGCTGCTCGAATCGCCCCAGGCCGCGGCCGTCGACGAGATGCTCGCCTACACCGCCGCCGGCGGCGCCACGGAGGTCGTCTCCTACCTCGAGCGCTTCGCCGCCGACACCGGCGCCGACGAGCTGATGACCGTCCACTACTCCGACTCGGTCCCAAACCGCCTGCGCTCGGTCGAGCTGATGTCAGCGCCCTGACGGGCACCCACCAAGAGAAAGCGACGGCAGCCATGAACGACACCAGTCCCTCCCAGCTAATCGACCAGCGGATCGCCGAGCTCGGCGACTGGCGCGGCGAGACGCTCGCCCGCGTCCGCGGCCTGATCAAGGAGGCCGATCCGGAAGTGCTCGAGGAGTGGAAATGGCGCAACCCGGTCTGGTCCCACGACGGGATCATCTGCACCGGCGAGTCCTACAAGGAGAAGGTGAAGCTGACCTTCGCCAAAGGCGCCTCGCTGGATGACCCGGCCGGCCTCTTCAACTCCAGCCTCGGCGGCAACACCCGGCGGGCGATCGACATCGGCGAGGGCGAGGAGATCGACGGCGAGGCGCTGAAGGCGCTGATCCGCGCCGCCGTCGAGCTGAATTCCTCGGACGCTTAGTCGACGCGGCGGCCGACGGCCTGGCGGTCGCTGGCCCGCGCGTCAAGCGCCGGCAGGGCGACGACGATCAGCGCCCCGCCAAGCTCCTCCGAGGACCCGGCGCTGGCGGTGCCCCCGTGCCCCTCGGCGATCGCCCGCACCATCGCCAGGCCGAGGCCGGTTCCGTCGCTGGAGGCGGTGTCGGAGCTGACCTGGCCGCGGACGAAGCGCTCGAAGACGCGCTCCCGCATCGGCTCCGGGATGCCGGGGCCGCTGTCGGCGACCTCGAGGACGACGCTGCCGTCCCCCCGGCGCCACTCGGTGCTGAGCGAGATCTCCGCCTCCCGCGGCGAGTAGCGGACGGCGTTGTCGAGCAGGTTGAGGACGAGGCGGTGCAGCTCGTCGCGGTTGCCGAGCACCGGCGACTGCTCGCAGCCCGTGCTCAAGATGCGCCCGTCGAGGCTCGGGGTGATCTCGCGAACCGCTCCCATCGCCACCTCGGCGAGGTCGAGCTTCTCCTTCGGCCGGCGCTGACCGGCGTCGCTGCGGGCGAGAATCAGCAGGTCGGAGACCAGCCGGCTCATCCGCTGCGAGGAGCGGACCGCCGATTCGGCCAGTTCCCGCTCTTCGCCGTAGTCGACGCTGCCGAGCTGGGCCTCGAGCAGTTCGAGGTTGGCGAGGATGCTGGTCAGCGGGGTGCGCAGCTCGTGCGAGGCGTCGGCGACGAACTCGCGCTGCTTCTGCATCGCCGCCTCACGCTCGGCCCGGGAGGCGTCGAGCGCGGTCAGCATCTCCTGCAGGGTGAGGGTCAGCTCGGCGACCTCGTCTTCGGCGCTCGGCCGCGCCAGTCGCTTCGAGGTGTCGCCGGTGGCGGCGATTTCGCGGGCGTTGGCGGTCAGCGTCGCGATCGGCTTCATCGCCCGGCTGGCCAGCGCCACCCCGCCGAGGATCGCCAGGGCGGTGCCGCCGAGGATCCCGAGGATCGTGAAGAACCAGAGCCGCGCGATGCTGGAGTCGACCTGGTTGTCGCTGCGCGCGTACTGGATGAAGCCGACCACTTCGTCTTCGGGCCCGAAGACCGGCTGGGTCGCCACCGAAAGCCCGGCGGCATTGGCGACGCCCGCCTTCGGCGGCCCCAGTTCGAGGTGGTGTTCGGGGGCTTCGCTGAGCACCACGCCGGCGGTGTTGACGACCCGCGCGGTGGCGCCGTTCGGCAGCGAGACGGCCCGCAGGTCGGGGCTTTCGACCACTGGTTCGGCAAGCGGCCGTTCGACGATCCGCGTCTTACTGACCAGGTGCGCCGCCGCCTCCTCGAGGTCGCGGTTGAAGTCGCTGCGGATCCGGCTCGTCGCCACGGTGCCGACGATCACCCCGAAGACGAGGAGGATGACGAAGGTGAGCGAGGCCGAGACCATCGCCAGCTTCCAGCGAATCGGCCAGCGCTGGAAGGAGCGTCGGCCGATGCCCACCAGGGAACCCATCGCCAAAGCTTACGAGCGCCCGTCGCGAGGGCCACGGTTTTTTAGGCTGTCTTGAGGGTTCGATCTCCAACGGAAGGAGGAGCAAGGATGGGCAACGACGGAGTCCTACAGGCCGGCGTAGGCGCGCGGGCTCAGGGCTCGACGACGTTGAACCAGATGTCGAAGCTGTCGAGCAGGCCGACCAGCTCGGCGAGGGGCGCGACGTCGGGCTCGACCGCGATCCTCCCCGCCCTCGCCTCCTCCAGCAGGTCGGTCTCGCCGACGACCACCGCGTCGAGGTCCCTGCGCTCCAGGGTCACGGTCGCGTCGGCGGCCTCGTCACGGCGGCCGAGCGAGTGGTTGAGCGAGCCGTTGCGCAGCTCCAGCACCGCGCTCTCGCCCGTGTCGGTGAAGGCGAAGTTGAGGGTGATTCGCCGGCCGGCGGCCTCCGGGCCGTTCAGCCGCATCGCCATGTAGTTGAAGAGGAGCTGCAGGCTCATTGCCCGCACCGTGTCCGGCGTCGCGGTGCCGGCGAGGGGGATGCTGGGGGTGCCGTGGCGCAGCTCCTGGGCGCCGGTCAGGTAGTGGCCGCGCCAACTGCCCGACTCCGCCTGGTAGCCCATCTGCTCCAGCGTGTCCGCCTGCAGCTCGCGCGCCTCCTTGTTCTGCGGATCGGCGAAGACGACTTTGTTGACGACCTCGGCGACCCAGCGGTACTCGCCTTCCTCGAACGCCTTGCGCGCCGCCGCCAGCACCTTCCCCGCCCCGCCCATCAGCTCGACGTAGCGCTTCGAGGCCTCCTCCGGCGGCAGCGTGTGCAGGTTCGCCGGGTTGCCGTCGAACCAACCGAGGTACTTGACGTAGGTCGCCTTGACGTTGTGGTTGACGGTGCCGTAGTAGCCGCGCAGGCTCCACTCGCGCGCCAGCTCCGGCGGGAACTCGATCATCTCGGCGATCTCCACCGGCGTGTAGCCGTGGTTGGCGAGTCGCAGGGTCTGGTCATTGATAAAGCGGTAGGCGTCGCGCCCGTTGCGCAGCATCCGCAGCACCTCGTCGGTCCCCCAGACCGGCCAGTGGTGCATCGCGTAGAGGACCTCGGCCCGGTGGCCCCAGCGGTCGATCGTCTCGTTCAGATACTGCGACCAGGCCTGCGGGTCGCGGGTCGGCGCCCCGCGCAGGGTGTAGGTGTTGTGGAGGGTGTGGCAGCAGTTCTCGGCCGCGGTCAGCGCCCCCAGCTCCTCGACGAACCAGTGCATCTCCGCCGGCGCCTCGGTGTCGGGGGCAAGCAGGAACTCGAAGGTGAGACCATCGATCTCCAGCTTCTGGCCGGTCTCGGTGATCTCCTCGGTCGGCGGGATCAGCGTCGCCTTGCCGACCGAGGCGGTGATCCCGAGGCCGACGCCGACGTGCCCCTTCGGCCCCGGCTCCAGCAGCAGGCCGGTGTGGTACATCGCCCGCCGACTCATCGCCGTCCCCGCCATCACGTTCTCGGAGACCGCCGCCTCGAGGAACCCGACCGGGGCGATCACCCGCACCCTGCCGGCCTTCACGTCGGCTTCGTCGATCACCCCCTTGACGCCGCCGTAGTGGTCGATGTGGCTGTGCGAGTGGATCATCGCCACCACCTCTTTGCGCGGCCGGTGTTCGAAGTAGAGCTCGAGCGCGGCCCGCGCCGTCTCCGGCGAGATCAGCGGGTCCATCAGGATCAACCCGGTGTCGCCCTCGATGATCGTCAGGTTCGAGAGGTCCTGGCCGCGCACCTGGTAGAGCCGGTCGACGACCTTGAAGAGGCCACCTTTCTTGATCAGCTGGGCGTTGCGCCAGAGGCTCGGGTTGACGGTCGCCGGCGCCGGCGCCCCCTCCTCGACGAAGGACAGGGCGGCGCCGTTGTAGACGGGAACGCCGTCCTCGGTGGTGGCGATGCCGTCGTTGTCGAGGGGGGCGATGAAGCCGCGGGCGGCGTCCTCGAAGTCCTTGGTGTAGTCGAAGGGCAGTTCGCCCAGGACCGCTTCGTTCAGCTGCTGCGTGAACTCACTCGCGTCCTTCCGCTCGCACATCTCCCGTCCCTTCGCTTCGCTGGCCCTTGGCTTTGAGCGCGGCGGTTTCGTCGAGCGAGTCGACGATCCCCGACCGCAGGAAGGCAGTCTCGCGGAAGACGGTGCCCTCCGGAACCCCTTCTTCGTCCGCGGCCTTCTCACCGGCGAGGACCTGGGCGTCGGCGAGGACCCTGGAGGTGCGGGGATCGAAGATGAACTCGTGGACGAAGCCGGATCCTGGTTCGACTTCCCAGCTGATCGCGTCGCCGCGGCGGCCGGCGACGTCGGTCACGCCGGATTCCAGCTCGATCCCCGGGAGTTCGGCCAGGGCGTTGAAGGCGGCGGCGCGGAGCGCCGGGCTCGCGGTCGGGGCGATGAGGATGGCGGTCAGCGGTTCGAGCGCATCGGGGTTGCGAAAGACGCGGAACCGCGGCGTCGTCTGCGGCGAGACCGCCGGCGCCCCTCCTTCGGGGTATTCGACCGCGAGGCGCAGGGCCCGGGGCCTGGTCGGCAGATCGGAAAGGTCGGCGAAGACGCCCTTGTCGAGGAAGACGCCGGCTGCCTGGGAGGAATCGAATTCCTTCAAAGGCCGCCCGGCGGCGTCGCGTTCCACGGAGTGTTCGGCGGGGTCGAAGGAAAGCGGAGGCGGCGAGCCCGCTTCTTCCCAGAGCTCCTGGTCCGCGGCGGAGAGGAACTCGATCCGCCCGAGGGTTTCGCGGGTGTGGGCGTCACCGTCGCGGCTGATCCAGAACTGCTTCCAGGTTGGGACGAGGGCGGGGCGGGCGCCGGGGTCGCCGGGGATGTGCGCGGTGAAGTACCGCGGGCTCTCTTTCGGCCCCGTCCCAGGACCGTCCGCGAGCCAGCCCTGAAGTTCGACCACCTTCGCCCCCAGGTAGAAGAACTGCCCGGAGCCGGGCGGGCGCATCGGGGCGGCATTCGAACCCCTGGCGACGATCGCGGTCCGCTTCAGGACCTCGGCGGCCGCGAGTTCGGTCCGGGGGCCGGAGCCGGCCGGGAGGACGGCGACGCCGATTGCCGCCAGCGCGGCGGCGCCGGCGAGGAAGGCGGCGAGCGCGCCCCGGCGACGCCGGAACCGCTGCCCGGATCGCGCCGGCGCAGCTCCGTCAAAGCGCGCTTCCAGCCTCCGCAGGGCGTCGGCGCGGGCAGCCGCCTCGGGCTCCTCCTCCGCCGGGGGCAGGGCGCGCAGCAGAGCGATCTCATCCATGGTCAACCTCCAAAGTCGCGATTTGCCTCTGCCCCTCACTTGCCCCTTGCAGCCGCAGCTGTTCCCGGATCCGCCCGCGGGCCCGGGCGAGGCGGGACTTGACGGTCCCGACCGGCACCTCGAGCGCCTCGGCAATCTCCCCGTAGCCGAGTTCGGCCCAGGCGTAGAGGAGCAACGGGTCGAGCTCGTCCTTGGGGAGCGCCGCGAGAACCGCCGCCAGCTGTGGGCGCAGGCGCTCGGCGTCGGCCCGCGCCTCGATCCCGTCCAGAGCGTCGCCGCCAATCTCGGCTCCCGCCCTGCCGTAGGCGCGCAGCTGGCGCCTTTCCTGCCGGCGCTTCCCGTGGATCAGGTTCGTCGCGATCCCGAGCAACCAGGGCCGGGCGTTCTCCCCCGACCGGTCGTAGCCGGCGCGGCGATCGAAGGCGACGAGGAAGGTCTGCGCAGCGAGGTCGTCGGCCAACGAGGCGCCGACGCGCTTGCGGACGTAGCCGTGGACGATGTCGAAATGGCGATGGAAGACCGTCGCGAACGCCGCCGGATCGTCGAGCGAGGCCGCGAGCGCGGCGTTGTCAGGGAGTGGCTGCTCCATCACCTCCAATTGTCCGCTGCCCGGTTTCCGGTTCTCGCTGAGCCCTGACTACGCGGTTCCCGAGGCGAGCAGGACGGCGTTCGTGAGGCTGAGCGGCCCCGAGCCGCCGCCGACCTCCACGGCCGCCTGCGTGATCGCTTCCCAGGCCTCCTCCTGCGCCTCGCCCGCGTGCTGGGCGATCATCGCCCGGATCGGGGCGGCGATCACCCTGACGTAGGTGGTGAAGTGCGCGGGCGAGTCGAACTCGAAGACGACCTCGGCGCGCTCCACGGCGACGTCGGAGAAGCCGCCGCCCTCGAGCAGCCCGCCGAGCGCGGCGGGAGTGGGCCGCGAGAGCGGCCCGGGTATTCCGGCCGGGGGCGCCGGCAGGCCCAGCCGCTCCCGCGTCGTCTTCATCGGCAGCGAGAGGAAGGGAACCTCGTCGGGTTCGCCCCAGGAGGCGATCGCGAATCGGGCGCCCGGCGCGAGGAAGCCCCGGATGCGCTCCGCCGCGGCCTCCGCGTCGGGCTCGAAGATGATCCCCCAGCGCGAGACGGCGGCGTTGAAGCTCCCCGGCTGAAAGTCGAGGCTGGAAGCGTCGGACTGGACGAACTCGAGGTTGCCCAGCCCGGCCGCCGCGGCGCGTTCGCGCGCGAAGGCGAGCATCTCGGCGGAGATATCGGTGGCGACGACGCGCCCCTCCGGTCCGGCCCTGCGGGCCGCGGTCAGCGCCGGCTCGCCGTAGCCGGCGGCGACATCGAGGACCCGGCTCCCCGGCCCCACTCCGGCCAGCTCCACCAGCCGCTCGCTGACATGCCGGTCGGCACGGTCGTTGAACTCGCTCCACTCCATCCACCCCACCGCGGCCGAATCCCAGTTGCGGTGCTGCGCCGCGCGGAAGTCGGCCAAGTCGATGCCCTCCGATCCCATGCCCCATTTCTTAACAGCCTGGGATCGCCCCGGGCAGGAACACCTACCCCCGGGTCGCTTGATTCAGCATCTTTCGATCTACTGGCCCTGCGCCGTGAACGAGAGTGCCCCCACCGTCTCACCCGCCTTGAAGGCGGTGCCTCCACCGTCGAAGGCGGCGTTCAGCGAATCCGCCGTCCCCTCCTCGAGCGTCAGCGGGATGGTGGAGCCGGAGAGCGTCCGCACGCGTGGGTTGGCGGTGGAGACGCCGCCCCCGGCGGCAAGCAGAGCGGCGGCGGCCTGGTGGCCGGGGAACGGCGGCGAGGGCTCGAGGTCGGCCTCGGCCGAGAGAAAGCCGCCACCGCGATCGAGTTCGAGTTCCGCCCAGAAGATCTGGCCGCCGCCCAGTTGCAGGAGTTCGGCGCTGCCTCCGAGTTTCAGCAGGCCGGTCGAGAGATCGGGCGAGAGCGCGCCGCCGACGATCGGAAAGGTCAGCACGGGGCCGGGGGCGAGTTCGGCGGGCGAGATCGGATTGACCGAGACGAAGCGTTCGCCCAGCTTGGCGAGGAAGGCGCCGTCGAAGGCGAGGGTCGCGCGCCCCCGCGGCAGGATCGTCGCCAAGAGCGGCTGCGGGGCGCTGCGGATGGTCCCCAGCGGCTGCCCGGCCGCAAACGGGACCGGCGGGCGCAGCTTCTTGTTCAGCCGGGTCGCCGTCTTTGCCGTCAGCCTCAGCTGTCTGGCGGTGAAGAGGGCGCCGAACCCCTCGCGGGCGCTGCGGGTGCGGGCGGCGGTGGCGATCTTCAGCTGCGAGCCGCCGACCTTGGCGACCAGCGGCGAGCGGCTCGTCTTCACCACCAGCTTTCGGATCGGCACCCGCTTGCGGGCGTTGGCGAGGAGCAGCGAGCCTTCCTGCTCCACCTCCCCCCTGCCGATCGTCGGGTCGAAGCTGCCGCCGGAGACCGGCAGCAGGACCGCGCCTGCGCGCCGCAGCGCCGGCGCCGATGCCGTCAGATCGATCCGGTCGCGGGCGAGGAAGGCGAGGAAGCGCTGGTCGAGCGCGAGCCTGGTGGTGCCGGTGCCGAGCGGGTCGTAGGCGGCCTTGGCGCTGGCGGCGAAGGTTAGGAGCGCCAGCAGGGCGAGGAGGGTGCCGGCGCGCCTCATTCCCTCACCCCGCAGGACTTTTCGACGACCCCGCCGATCTTCTTGCCCCCGGCGAGCTCGAAGCGGACCCGGGCCAGCGGGAAGGGGACCCGGTCCACCCCCGGCGGGGCCGGGCAGGCGGCGTTGAAGTAGGAGAGCCTTCTGCCCCGGTAGGAGTATTTGCGCCGCAGGGTCAGCTTGATGCGGTCGAGGTATCCCCATTCCCCGAGCGACTCGGGCAGGGAGGCCGCCAGTTCGGTCCCGTAGGCGCCGCGGTCGACGTGGCGGATCGAGAACTCGATCAAAAAGCCGCTGTCGAAGGGGTGGGAGGAGTAGATCTGGGCGAGCAGGACCGGCTTGCCGTGCCGCCGCCCGTTGAAGATCAAGAGCCGCCCCTCGGTCGGGTAGGCGCCCTGTTCGGGCAAGACGATGTGGGCCCAGAAGCGGCCCGAGCCGATCAGGGCCGCCCCGCAGGCCGCGAGCGCCTGGCTGGTGGTGGCGGGCTGGACCTGGGCGGGGCGGCAGACCGCCAGCCCGCGCGAGCGCAAGAGGCCGTGGCGGTTGACCTCGATCCGCAGCCGCCGCAGCTGCGGCGGGATCCCCCCGTCGGCCGAGGCGAGGTGGCCGGCGAGGAAGACGGCGATCGGGGCCGGAGTCTCGCGGGGCAGCTTGTAGGGCTTTATCTGGCTGAGGACGGCGATCCGCACGCCGCCACCCTGCACCACCACCGCCCTGGCCGCTCCCGCCCCCGCTGCCGCGAGCAGGATCCCCAGGACCGCCGCCCTGCGGGCCCCCAGCGCGCTAATGCGAGCGCGCATGGCGCCCGTGCCCGCCCTGCGCCTGCTTGGGGCACTGCGGCTGCAGGGGAGCGCGGAAGTTGTGGAGGCGGCCGTTGTGGCCGGCCATCCGCACCGTCGCGAAGTGCTTTGCGGCGCAGATGTCGACGTGGTTTTCAAGCAGGCCCTTCTTGCCGCCGAAGAGTGCGACTTCGACTTTGGAGACCGGGGCGTCGGGGACGAAGGCGAAGGTATTGCGGATCCCGCCCTTGAAGGAGTCGATGTAGCCGACCGCGTCGATGTCGACGAGCCCGTGCAGGGCGAGGACGAGGTCGGGGAGTTCGCGTTCGCCGCCGTTGGAGCGCAGGAAGACCGGTCCTTCCAGGGGCTTTTCGAAGAGCGGCGTCCAGGCGCGGGCGTGGCCGTAGATCGAGCGGGCCGGGCACTCGGCGCCGTTGCCGGCTCCCGAGTTGAACTGCACCCGGGTGCAGCTGGTGCCGAGGTGGCCCTGGTCGAGGAACTCGGAGTGCGGCAGGCCGACCGAGACCCGGGTGGCGTTGGCGTCGCCGAGGCGCGGGCGCAGGATCGCGGTCAGCGCCGGGTTGCCGCTGCGCCTGGTCTTGCCCTTCAGCTTCAGCGCCAGCCGCGGCTCGAAAGCCAGCGAGCCGCAGTCAGCGGCCTGGAAGCGGGTCGTCACCGTGATCGGGCGGTCGTCGGCTTCGGAGCCGAAGTCAAGGCCCGAGCCGAGCACCGTGGAGGCGGTCGAGGTCGGTTCGCAGGAGGTCGGGTTTAAGGCGAATTCGGGCCTGTCGACGTAGACGCGGATGTCGCGCAGGTGGACCGGGATCCCTTTGATGATGTGGGGGATCGGGTCCGAGCCGGTCGCATCGACGAAGACTTCGGCGGTTTCGGGGTTGATCCGCAGCGCCTCGCGGACGACGACCGTGCCGAGGTCGAATGGCCCGACCTTGGCCGCGGTGATCGCGGCGATCGAGAGCTGGGAGCCGTGGTAGGGCCCGGCCAGATAGACCTTGCCGGGAGCGTAGGCGAGGGAGGGCCCGACGCCCGAGCCGACCAGGGTGCGGCCGATCTCGCTGGCGGCCGGGCAGCTCGGCGAGTCGAGCTCTTCCTGGCCGCCGTGGGGGCCGGTGCGAGCCGCGGCGGCGGCGATCGCCGCGTCCGAGCAGAAGGGGATGCCGGCGAGCTTGGCGCTGATCCCCGGCGGCAGCTTGATCGAGAAGTGGGTGATCTCCTGTTCAGAGTCGCTGCGGGAGAGGCGCACGTCGAAGGGGCTGAAGCTGCCGGCGGCGTTGTTCAGGGTGCCGGCGAGCAGGCCCGGATGGAAGGGCGGCAGGCCGCCTCCGGGACACGGGCCGGCGTCGGGGCCGGAGATGATCTGGAAGGTCGAGCTCGAGTGGACCGGAGCGCCGCCCGACCACGGGTAGAGCGTGGCTTCGGTGTCGTAGCTGCCGCAGCCCGGCGGGCTGGCGAGGGGCGAACGCGTGCCCTCGCGGAAGTGCAGCCGGAAATGGGAGAACGGCAGCTGGGGCATTTCTTCCGCCACCGTGGTGATCCGGCCCGTCCTCGGGTCGGTCTCCACCTTCAGCGGCTGCACGACCTTGATCCCCAGCTTCGGGTTCTTGATCACCAGGTACATCGCCAGCAGGCTGCCGGACGGGTTCTCGTAGGGCTTGGCGATGAAGAGGCTGCCGTTGACGTTTTCGTCCAGCAGCGACGTTTCCAGTTCGACGGTGCCGATCTTCGAGGCTTGCGGGCAGCCGGCCCCAGGTTCCGAGAAGGCCGTTTCCCGTGCCACGTCGGCTTCGCTGCAAACGGCGAGCCCTTCGGCCAGGGATGGGTTGGTGGTGAACCCTTCCGGCAGCGTGACTTCCGTTTTCCGGATCGTCGAGGCGGCAATGCCTTCGGGGTCGGTGATTCCCGGATCGTCGACGTTGAGCGAGAAGTCGAGCCCGGTCGGCGAGGACGCGGCCTTCGTCGTCGGGCTGACGGCGATCGAGGGGGCGAAGGCATTGGCCGCACAGTCGCCGGGAAGCTGCGGCGCCGGCGGTTCGCCTTCGTCGCCGACCACAGCGGAGTCCTCGACGAAGGCGCCCGGCGCCTCCCAGGAGTCGGCCCGGAAATCGGCCTGCAGGGGATCGGCGCAATTGGTCGGGAGGGTCAGCAGAGGCGGGCCCGGAACCGCCGGACAGTTCCCATCCGTATACAGGCACCGTCCCCGATCGGGATCGTGGACCGCGGCGGTCGGGTTACCCCAAACCGTCAGCTTCGCTCCGTAGAGGTCGACGGGCTGCTTGGCGCTCCGCAGGGTGGCGACCACCCGGTAGGGCGAGGATGCGCTGAGCCGGATTTCGAGCGTGATGGGAACGGTGATGACCACAAATCCAAACCTGGCGAGGGTGCCGGGAGATGGTTCCAGGCTGTAGACAGGGGCCGGCCCGACCGTTTCGCGAGGGCCCGCCGGCATCGCGCCATAGGACGCCTGAAGGCTGATGTAGCCAACCACAGATTCATCCGGACATTCCGGGAGGTCGTTGCCTTCAAAGAGGTGAATGTTCACGAAGTCCGTGAGCGAGCAGCGCGGCACCGCCCCCGGGACCCCGACCAGGCCTGCGGGCAGTTCGGTTTCGAGGTCTTTGAGGTCCCCGTCGGGGATCTGCTTGCCTCCCGCTTCGTTCGCGTGCAGTTCGACCGTCGTCGACATCGCAAAGGGATGGGAGCCGGCCTGCAGGATCGAAGCGCCGCCGGGGCCTTCGAACGCGAGTTGCACCTTGTCGAACCCGAAATCCGCCGAGGCCGGCGAAGCAACGGCCAACGCCGCCGCCAGTCCCATCAGGATCGCTGCCGTCAAACGCTTCACTTGGATCCTCCTGGCTTGCGGTGGTGTTTCCTGTGGTGATGGGCCTTCTTGGCGGGCCGCACGCATCTCGTCTTGCCCTTCCGCCTGACCTTCCGCTTGCCCTTCGGGCAGTGTCGCGCTGCTTCGCGCACGTTGCCGGCCCCCCGATAGGTGGACGAGCCGGGGACCGGGTCGTTGGGCGGGGACGGGGGTCCCTGGCAGGCTTCGCCTTCGCAGGCCGCCGGCAGAGCGGGCGGCTGCGGAAAGCCGCCGCCGATCCGGGCGTCGTAGAGGTCGGTCTGGGCGATGTCCTGGGGCAGCAGGCTGGTCCCGGTGAGGAAGAAGACGTCGCGACCGTCGCCGCTGGCATCGATGAATTCCGACCGCGTCGAGCCCTGCCCGTTCGAGATCAGGGTCACGCAGCCGCCGGTCTTGGCGTCGAATCCAGGCGCCGACGGTGAGCATTCGCCTGCTCCTTGCTCCTCCCACTGATAGACGTCTTCCCGGCCGTTGGTGTCATCGAGGGTGAGACGGTTGACGCTGTCGAAGAAAACCCGGGTCCCGTCGCTCGACACCACCCGCGGCGCATGAAACTCCAGTTCGAATCCGGGGATCCTTGACGCGTAGGAGTAGTTGGGCCTCTTCGAGCCGATATCCGGATCTGGATTACGCCCCACCAGCCTTCCACCACTCGGCCTTGCCCCGGTCGGACTGCAGGAGAGGCAGCGCAGCTGATCGCTCCCGGCGTCGTAGCGGAACACCTCCGCATCCGGGAGTCCGGACTGCTGGTCAACATTGGCGGCTCCGGATAGGGAACCGGTCGACATGAACACGGCAACGTTGCCGTCAGGGGTGACCCAGGAGACGTGACGCCACGGCGCCAGGCCCATCGGCGACGGATTGCCTTCCGTCCTGTCTCCCGGCGACAGGGTTGCGATGAATCTGATCGGCGATCCGGCCGCGTACAGGTAGAGATTCAACTTCCCAGCCTGAGCGCCGTTAGCCAGATCGTCGTGGGAGACGAAATAGACGCGCGACAGATCGTCGCTCGCGCCGAGTACGCCCTCGATCCCGGTGGCGATTTGGGAAGAGGATTTGCTGGCGAGGTCGAAAAGCTTCAGCGCTCCTTCCTGGCTGAACAGTGCGGCCGAACCGTCCGGGGTTGCGCTCCAGAAGATCGCGTGCGGCGCCACTTCCACGGTTTTCGTGCCGTTCACCCTCACGTAAACGGTGCCAGTACCGTCCAGTTTGCTGGAGTCGCTCTCGGTCCAATAAATCCGGTCACCCGCTGCGGACACTGCCGTACGGACGTTGGCGGTTCGACCTTCCACACCTGAACCGGTTTCGGCAAAGGATGAACCCACCGTAACGTCGAGAGCCGCGCTGCCGTTCGGGCGCAGGCTGACCAGCCGCACGGCGCCTTCAAAAGTTTCGTACAGCTGTAGGCCATTCGAGTTCGAGGCATTGGACGTCAACTTCGCGTCAACCGCGAACACCGCTCTCCGCCCATCCGCCGAGAAGCCCTGCAGGATCGGTTCGAGCACACCGGCTTCTGCTCCCAGCGCGGAGGCCGTGATGAGCGCTTCATAGCTTCCGGTTGCGTTGTCGCGGCGATAGAGGTTCGGCGTGCCCGGCTGGGCGTCGGGGGTTAGAAGCGTTTCGTTGTCCTGCAGGACCCAACCGCTCGAGAGGTCCGGGAGGAAGGCTTTGAAAGATGAATCCAAAGCGTTTCCGGCGATCAAGGAGCCGTTGGACCGCGGAGGAGAGATCGGCGCGGTGGACCACCCGTCGGAACCACGACTGGCAAGGTATTGCGATACGTAGGAGGCACTCGCGGCGCCGGCGAAGGAGCCGGCCGCCGAGTAGGTGATCCTTTCTCCGTCCGGCGCGCTCTGCTCGAGTCGCGAGGGGAATTCGAAGGTGTTGATCGGCACCTCGAGTTCGCCGCCGTTCTTGTCCACCGGCGAGACCAGCTCGTAGGCCCGGCAGTCCGCGAGCGCCGCGGCAGCGCCGATGCGAAAGCTCGCGTTCGGACATTCGCCTTGGGGCTGCTTGGGGAGTGCGTACGTGGTGAAGGTTTCGTCTGGACCATAGACAGGACCGCCGCCGCCGCTTTCGGCGACGAAGCGATAGTGGTAGGTCGCTCCCGGTTCCAGTCCGCTGACCAAGATCCCGTCGGTGGTTACCGATTTCTTCACTATCCCCGCCCCCAGCAACTTCCCGGGAGGCGCAGGAACCTGAGTACAGCCCCCGCCCGAGCAATCCGCTTCACCGTATTCAAGGAAGTACCGGGTATCGGCCCAGAAGCGAGGGTCGATTTCAGCTTTGAGCACAACCGATTCGGCACCTACCACCGAGGCGAACTGACTATCCACCGTCGGAGGCACGTGAGGCGGCGGCCATTTGTCCGGGGCCGGGCCATGAACCGTGATGTAAAGCTCCGATCCCAAGACGTGGAGGGAATAAAGGTCACTTCCACCCGCAGCATTGACGACGTTCGTCGTCAATGCTGCGTATTCACCGGGGTCGATGCAGCAGTCATCCGAGGACGTACCCGAAGGGTCCAGCTCGAGGAGGTGTGACCTGCTGAAATCCACCGACTCAGAGTTGAGGTTTATCGGCGCGACACCAGCGAAGAGATCGCCTGCCGAATCGGTCGCCAAGGCCCCGGCCGCCAGCCCATCGGCACCTTTGGCACTGGACAGCAGCGGGGCGGGGGGGACTATTTCCCCGGTCGGGGTCAGGCGCCAGGAAGTAACGGGCTGCGAAGTACCGCCATCTGGAAAATGGAAGGATAGATACAGGTCACCGGACACTGGATCCACGGTCAGGGTCTGCGGGGTCAAGTCGATCGGAAAGGCCGGGTTCGATGCGTGAATGCCTGAAAAGGAGACTTCACCTTTGTACGAACCGTCGGTTTCGAACTCCTCGATCCGGTGTGCGTCGGCTACGTAGAGAGTGTTGTTTGGTCCGAACTCGATCTGATCGCCCCTGGGGGGGAAATTTGAAAATTCGCCCGGCCCGATGCCCGGTACGCCGATCTTGCATACATCGCCCGAGGCGGGCACGCAGATCTCCGGCGCACCACCATCCTGAACAGTGGTTACTTCACTGTCTTGAAGGAGATTACTCCCGCTCAGCGATAGCGGCACGACGTCGTCGCCGCCGACGGTGCCCTGAAATTCGATTTCGTAAGGCGTCGAGCCGGTGCCGTTTCCGGGCCCTCCGCTGACAACCACCGAGCCGCCGGCCGCACCGATCGACGGCAGTGCGTTCATTGCCGCTTGCAGCTGCCCCGCCGAGGCGTTGTAGGGGAGCGCGGCGGTTTCTTCGAGCGACGAACCCGGAACCGGGCTTTTGAACCCGAGCTTGAAGGTCCCCGTCGTCGCCGCGACCCGCACGCTCTGAATCTCGTTGTTCGTGGAGTCGTCTGGCCCCGAGGCGACGACGTCTCCGCCGAAGCTGCGCAGGAAGTCGCCCGCCGGGTCGAAGACCTGGATCCGGAGGTTGAATTCGATACCCGGTCCCAGTCCAACCGTCCCGTTTTCGAAAACGTAGAGGTTCCCGGCTTGGTCGCGGGCAAGACCGCCCCTTGCCAAATTCAGCTCTCCGCCGGCCACACCGCCGGTACCGGCGCGGCAGCCACTCTGCTCATCGCAGGTCTGAGGTTCGGGCGAGCCATCCCTTACCCCCCAGCCAAAGGCCTTGACGAACTCTCCCCAGGCGGTGAACTCGTCCACGCGGTGGTTGCCGATATCGGTGACAAACAGGTGTCCGCTCTGTGGGTCGGTCACCATACCCGTCCCTTCCGAGGAACGTAACTGACCGGCACCTTCCCCGAATTCTCCGAAGCGAACGAGTTCCGGGCCGATGGCCGCATCGGCAGGACCGGCCAGGCACCCGGCCCCGATCGTGGCGATCAGGAGCAGGAGCAGACACCTGGTGCCGTACCGGTGTTTCATGCGACCATCGACCCGTTGCATCGTCCGTACGCCCTATTCGGCCGTTACGGCCCAGGCGCCGGCCCATATGCAATCCGCGGAATTGCATTCTGCATATCCAACGGTTCCCATCGGATCAGCGCCCGACGTTTCGGCAAACGTGATGCCCGGGGAAAAGAAGGGGGTCGTGACGTCCGGGTTAGTGGCGTTCGCTTCATATATGCACAAAAACCCTGGTTCGGCAGTTGCCACGCCGCCCTGGATTCCCGGACAGTTAGCGTCAGACCCACCGAATCCGACGTAGACCGGCGTCGGCGCGGGTACAACCGGAACCGTGAAGGAGATCGGAACCGCCATGGGGGCGGGGCTGGTGCTCGATTGCAGTTCGCCGGATCCGTTTTCAGAGTAGGTCAACTTGTATATTCCAGTCCTCGCAAAAGTGCCGGTCTCGGTCGCACCGGAGGGCAGGGTGCCTTCCGCCGTCCAAGGCGAACCGTTACAGGCGTAGGTCGGAGTACCGCTTCCAACTTTGAATTCGGAGCCGCCGGAGGCGCAGTTGGGGTCGCCGGGGCCGAGTTCGGTGGAGGTGACGCTGGCGCCGTTGGTGCCGTTCGTACCGTTGGTACCGTTCTGACCAGCCGCGCCGTCCTTACCGTTGGCGCCCGCCGCGCCCTGCGGTCCGGCCGGGCCCTGGGCGCCGTTGGCGCCGGGCTTGCCGGCGAACTTCTTGGCGATCTTTTCGACTTCCTTCTTCTGCTTGCCGGTCAGCTTGCCGGCGGCGAGCGCGGTGCCGCCGAGGGCGGCGATCAAGGCGATGCAGGCGACGACGAGCCCGGCGGTGCCGAAGGGTTCGCGGATCGCCCGGATGGGGTGACGAAGACGTCTCATTATCTCTCCTACCTCTCCCTGTGAGTGGCTGTTGATGGCCCTCTCTCCCAAAGAGAGGATCCGTTTTCCCTGGCCGGAACACATCACCCTGATTTAGAGACGTGCTCCTCAGTACGGAAGATTACGCAAATCCGTGAAGGGTTGTCAAGACGCTTTTGGAATGGATTACCGAACCGGTGGTCCGGCGGCCGTGTTCAGCGGTGCGAGGCGCCTAATCCGTGGGGTGCGCCGCGCGGGCGGCCTTCTCCCGACCTATGTACGGGAGGAGGAAGAGCTCGGTCATGTCCGGCAGCAGCGCGGGCAGGCGGTCGCCCTTCCCGGCCAGGACCTTGCGGGTGATCATCGAGGCGAGGCCGCCGACCAGGGCCTGCTCGACGGCGGCGGGAGGCCGCCTGGTTCCGCGCCCCGGCCGCCCCTCCTCGAGCGTGGCCAGGATCCGCTCCAGCGCGGTCCGCTGGCGGGCGGCGATCCCGATCCCGGCGCGGAAGGGCGCCACCAGGGTGAAGCGGACGAGGTCGGGGTTGGCGGCGTAGGTCGCGAGCAGGGCGCGGAGGCGGGCGCGAACCAGCTGGGGCCAATCGCCGCCGTCGGCCTCCGCCGCCGCCATCGCCCCGGCGACGTGCTCGTCGATCAGGTCGAAGGCCTGCAGGTAGCACTCTTCCTTGGTCGAGAAGTAGGTGTAGAAGGTGCGGCGCGAGACGCCGGCGGCGGCGCAGATCTGGCTCACCGTCGTGTCGTGGTAACCACGCTCGGCGACCGTGGCGATGACCCCGGCGGTGAGGCGATCGCGTTGGTTGCGGACGACGAACTCGCGGGAGAGACCATGCCGGCCGGGGGGCAGGCGAGGCAGACCTTCCGCTGCCTCCTTCTCTGGCGCGTCCCCCTCAGGCACGAGTGGACGATACCCCCTCCCCAGGCACGTTTGCACGGTTCCAGGACCGTGAGCGTCAGAGCCTTCGTTCCCGGCGACGGGCGCGCCGAGGCGAGACGTCGGGGGTGGGCTCAGAGCGCGGCTGCCAGCGCGTTTCGCGCGACCGTTTTCTTCGCCCTCGCCTCGCCGAGGTAGGGCGTGAGAACCATCGCCCCCAACTCGGTGAACAGATCCGGGATCGAGTCGCTTTCCCCCATCGTCAGGTGACGATGCAGGAGCCAGGCGATTCCGGCGGCGGTCGTGCGCTCCAGGCTGTCGGGCAGGCGACGGCCGGCGGGCAGACCCTCGCGTCCCTGCTTCAGCGCGCGGGCGGCGGCGGCGAGCATCTCCTCGAAGAGGTCGACCCCCGCGGGGCCCCCGGTTTGGATCTCGACCAGGCCGACGCGGGCGGCGTCGGGCTCGGCCGCGGCCCAGCCGAGCAGCGCACCCAACCCGAGGCATACCTGGTCCGGCCAGCAGTCCCCCTCGGCGGCGGCCGTCGTGACCACCACCCGTGCTTCGGCGACGATCCGTTCGCAGGCGACCAACAGGCAGTCCTGCTTGCTGCCGAAGAAGGCGTAGAAGCTGCCGACGCCGATCTTGGCGGCTGCGATCAGGTCGTCAACGGTGGTGGCGGGATATCCCTGCTCGGCGAAGGTGGCGATGGCGGCATCGAGCACTCGCGTGCGCTGATGTTCCTCCAGCACCTCGCGCGACAACTGCCGGCGCCCGACCTGCGCAGGACTCAGATGATCCGGAAGCGACACCACAACCCGGAGCGTACCCGAATGTTGGATCGAAGACTTTCAGCGGACGGCTGAGGTTGAGGGCTGCGTCTACATTTCTCAGTGGTACAGTTTTTTACTGACGAAATGGAGCCAGGGAGCGTGAGAGCGCCACACCGCGCACTGGCGAGGCTGCGACAGGGGGCAGGAGAAAGTGAGTCGCGAGACGCGAGCCAATTTGCTCGACGCGATCCTGGTGTGCTGCGGGGATATCGGCTATCGGCAGGCCACCGTGGAGCTGGTGCAGCGCAGCCATGGCAGCTGCCCGGGCGAGTTTTACCGTTACTTCGATAGCAAGGCGGAGTGCTACCTCGCCGCTTACGAAGCCGAAAGCGCGCGCCTCTGCGAGATGATCCAGAACGCTGACGGGGCCACCTGCCGCGAGCGTCTCGAAACGGCGCTCCAAGGCCTCGCTGATTTCGCCGTTCAGGATCCGCTCAAGGCTCGAGGCCTCCTCGTCGAGGTCCACGTTGCCGGCGGCGAGGCGCTGGCCAAGCGCCAGGAAGTCCTCACGCGCCTCGCCCGTACCCTGGACGAGGCCTGCCGCGAGCCGGGGTCTCGCCACTCGTCTCCCCCGATGACAGCTGAGTTCATGGTAAACGCGGTCGAGCACGTGCTCCTGAGCGCGCTGGCCTCGCAGCGGCCGGACGATTTCTCCGAGGCGGTTCCCGATCTGGCCGGGCTGATTCACCAAGCCTTCCGTGGCGACGAGTCGCTTTCTTAGCGCGCAGCGGCGGACGACAAGGAGCGGAGCCGTCTTGGGGAAGCTCCGCCGCGCTTGCCGTACTTGGGTCGCATCCATCGGGAAATGCGATGCAACCGGGGGATCCCGGCCGAGAGCGGCTCGGGATAGGGGGCCCAGACGATCGAAATCGCTTGGGCCCGAACACTGTAGAGGATGTCGTCTACAAACAGATAATTGATGTGTCAGCGCCTCGATCTAGGATTTGCCCCGTGCCGTTCACCCGCACGAACCTCAGGGCAGACCTCGACGACCTCGGCTCCAACTTCGACGGCTCCCCCGAGCTCGAGTTCCGCCTCGCGACCAAGGCCCTCGGCCTCGAGCACTCCGGCCTCGGCTACCAGCGCCTGCCCCCGAACTACCGCTTTCCCTATGGCCACACCCACCAGCGGCAGGAGGAGACCTACCTGGTCCTCCGCGGCAGCGGCCGGATGAAGCTCGACGACGAGATCGTCGAGGTCGAGCAGTGGGACGCCGTCCGCGTCCCACCCGGCACCTGGCGCGGCTACGAGTCCGGCCCCCACGGCCTCGAGATCCTCGTCATCGGCGCCCCCAACCTCGGCGAGAACCCGCGCGACGACGTCGAAGGTGAGCGCGACTGGTGGGACGACCAGCCGGCATAGAACCCGAAGGGACAACCGACATGCGAAAGCTGCAGACGCAGGGCGTGCACCACATAACCCTCACCGGCGCCGATCGCCAGACCTCGATCGACTTCTGGGAGGGCGTGCTGGGGATGCCGTTCATCTTCGAGCAGCCCAACCTGGACCGGCCCGAGGAGAGCCACCTCTACTTCGACCCGGGCGACGGGCGGCTGATCACGATCTTCACCAACGAGGAGCGCGAGCCGGACCCCTCCCCGCGATCCCAGGACGCGGGCCACGTCCACCACATCGCCTTCGCGCTCTCCAACGCCGTCTTCCGCCAGGCCGTCGAGCGCCTCGACGAGCGGGGGATCGAGCACAGCGGGGTCAAGGACCGCGGCTTCATGGACTCGATCTACTTCCGCGACCCGCTCGGCCTGCTGATCGAGCTGGCCTCCTACCGCTTCGAGCCGCCCGCCGGCCTCACCCATGCCGAAGTACTGCTGGAGGCGCACCTGATCCGGACCGAGCGCGACGACTACAACATCGCCCCCGTTCACCTGGCCGACGCGATCGAGCGCCTCGTCACCCGCTCCCAGCGATCCCTCTCCGAGGACCGCGCGCCGAAGGATCCCTATGGGCGCTAAGCCCGGCCCGAGGGTTACGTCGAAGCGACGGTTCCGCTCAGCCATGGGCCAAGGGTACACACGGGTTTCCGGTATTGCGGGGGCGGGATTCGAACCCGCGACCTTCGGGTTATGAGAGTGAGGCGGTGGATCGGCTGGACTACGTGGAGCTAGGTTCCAAGCCGATTTCGCGAGATCGAACTACGTGGAGATCGGCTGGAATCTGTAGGGCATGTTGCCCCATTCGTTGCTCCAGGATTACACCGACGAAGCCGCCACAACGGAAACGTCGTCGTGGGCAATCGCCCCGCCTTTCTGAGCTCGCGCCGTCACCAGTGCCGGCTTGCGACCCGCGGGCGCCACGTCCAACACGAACTCAATCTCCAAGCGCCGGACAGCGTTGATGATCGTGTCGATCTCTGGGTTGTGCTCCCCGGACTCGAGCTTGACGACGCGGGGCTGCGAAACGCCCAACTTCTTCGCCAGGGCCCTCTGGCTCAGTTTGTGCTCGGCGCGATAACGCAGCAGGGTGGCTGCGAACTCCCGGGCAGGAGCGAGTCTCTGCCACTCCGCACGAAAGCTTGGGTCGGCAAGCTGCTCCTCTGCCACAAAGGTATCGAAGGTCTTACCTGAGCCCCTCATTGTTGTCTCATGATAATAAATTAATTATCAGAAGAAACTGCAGAAATTCAGTCGAGCTCAGCCGGCGTGACGACGAATCCCAGCCGTCCTTCCCCGACGCAGTCTGTTGTCAAGGGTGACGAGGCGACAGGCTTCGGCCTTCGCAAGCGCTACGTACTCAGCTTCGTAGGTCTTACCCAGCCGAATTCTTCGGCCATCTCCCAGGCCGCCGTGGCGAGGCTCTCCGGGCGTTGCTCGCCAATAGACAACTTACCCGGACAGGAAGCGCTGCAGCGCAAGCTCCGCGAGAGCGTTCGAGACTTCGCCGCGGAACGCCATCTCGTGCCAGCCTGCTCGCCGAGCCTGTCGAGCGAGAGCTCGACCACCAAGCTCGCGTCTACGACCAGCCCGCTCAGTGCGATTCGCGAGAGCGCCGGGCTGCAGCGGCGACATCTGGCATCGGCTCGCCGGTCAGCGTCTCCCCCCCACCCCGCCGGCAGCGGCGCCATCTCCGGCTTCTCGTCGGCCACGGTGGAAACGACGATCCGCGCACGCGCAGCCTCGGCCTCATCGAGGTCGAGGATCTCGCGCAGCAGCTTCCCCTTTGCGATCACGGGTCGAAGGTACTGGCCATACCCCCGGTTCGAGACAGGCCTTGGGCTCTTACCCGGCGAGCCGCCAGGTTCTGGGCATAGGCGGTCACAGCCAGTTCCCGTCTACCGTGCGCGCTTCGGCATGAGATAGCTTGGCTTCGTGCCGGCGCCCGAGACGCACGAAGGCGACCATCCGGAGCCGTCGAAGGGCAACTATCTATTGAAGACAGACGGTTCCGGCGCGGGGACCATCGACAATCCAGCTCAAGGTGCGATCGGAGTCGTCCTCAGAGACCCCGATGGTCAGCTAATTGAAGAGATCTCCAAACCGATCGGACCCGCCATCAACACCGTTGCGGAGTATCGGGCTCTCATCGAAGGACTTAAGCTCGCCCGCAGTCGCGGAATCCAACGCATCCGGGTGTTCCTTGACCCGGAGCTCGTGGTCGACCAGGTGAACGGCCGCGCGATGGTCGGCAAGGAGCACATCAGACCCCTGCACGCGGAAGCGTGCTCCCTGCTCCAGGAGTTTCCCAACATCAGGATTTCGTGGATTCCGCGAAAATGGAATGCCGAAGCGGACGCACTTGCAACCAGAGCGCTTCCTGGTCACTGAGCGCAGCGGTGCAGGCAAGCCTGCCGTTTCAAAGCCAATCGCGATCCACCACCCATCCCCAACGGAGTGAGCTGCCGCCACGCCTACGCGTGACGGCGGTTGGGCTTGTGGTTCAGCTCGCTGAAGATGTAGCCGCCCTTACTCTGCCCGTCGGCGGTGAACTCGCTCCAGACTGGTGGCGGACAAGCCTCATAGAGCCACTCCACCCCATCCGGAAAGCGGACGTAGATCACCTCGGACTCCTCGTCATAAGCCATGGCAACGATCCGATCGGAGTCGCCGACCTCAATCCACTCAATCTCGCTCACTACTCCTCATCCTCCTTTTCGTCGTCGTAGAGGCCTCGCCACTTGGCGAGGGCCGGGGCAAGATCCGGAGCGCCCGAGAGCTCGCGCCAGGGCGCAAGCTCGGGGTCTTCAGCCTTTGGGAAGGGATTGGGTTTGCGGATCGTGGTGCGAACGGGCAGCACGATCGCTTCGCCGCTGACCACGGCCTCACCGGTGCGAAGCGAGGGAAGCACGTCCCCGAGACCGGTAACGTTGTCGGGCAGCGCCGACCTGATCTGGCTCTGGTCTTTGTTGCTCGTCAGGCGCAGGGCGATGAGGGTCCCGCACTGGGCGAGAGCCGTCTCGGGCAGCTCGCTGGGGCGCTGGGTCACCATCATCAATCCGACGCCGTACTTGCGACCCTCGCGCGCGATGCGGGCGGCGGCTTCGTGGGTGATCTCATTGGCACCCTCGCCGAGGTAGCGGTGCGCCTCCTCGAGGACGAAGAGGACCGGGCGCGGCCGGCCAATTCCCGGGCCCTTCTCCTCGGTGCGAAGGGCCAGCTCGAAGAGGAGGCCGAGGACGACGCCGATCGCCCGGTCGGTGACCGAGGCGGGGACACCGCTGAAGTCGAGTACCGAAATCGGGGCATCCCCGCCAAGCCACTCGACCATCGCTTCCTCCAAGGGGTCCTTGCCCTTGGGATCGGCCGCGGGTTCCAGCAGGAAGGCGAAATCCGGGTTGCACAGGGCGAGGCGTAGCTGCTCGGGGACCTGTCCGTAGTGTTCGTAGCGAGGACCGCGATCGGGCTTGCCGCCCGCCGGTTTGTAGGGGGTGAAGCGAGTCGGCTTCAGGGTCGCCGGGTCCCCTTCCTCCTCGATCTTCACCGTGCTCGGATCGCCCTTCTCTTCTCGGGTTTCGTTGTTCTCGTAATCGAGCTGGTGCCAGACCTCTCGGATCTCGAAGGGCACGGGGGTATCGGCGGTGACCGCGGCAGGATCGAGGTCGAGCCACTCGGCGGCCTCGACGAACTCGACCCGAGCCTGCGCGACGAGCTCGCTCCAGCGATCGAGAACCGCCTTGCCGATCTTGGCGCCGGTGAAGACCCGCAGCACCTGCTCGGCCTCGAGCGCCCAGTATGGAACGCGCAGGCGCTTTGTCGGATTCAGCACGCTGCGGACGCTGCCCTTCCCCCCGATCGCCCTCGCGTACTCGCCGTGAGGGTCAATGACGACGACGTTTGCCCCCTGCCAACCCTCGGCGATCATCCCTTGCAACAGCTCGGCGACGGCGCTGGTCTTGCCGGCCCCAGTCGAGCCGACCACGGCGGTGTGCCTGAGAACGAGCTTGGCAGCGTCGAGGCAAATCGGGATGTCGGGGGACGAAGAGAGCAAGCCGAAGCGGATCAGCTCCTCCCCCTCGCCCGGGAAGACGTGGCGCAGATCCTCGGGCGTGCAGAAGTGCACCGGGTCGTCGAGCCCGGGGTAGCTGGAGATGCCGCGCTCAAAGCGCTCGAGACTGTTGATTTCTCCGAGCAGCTGCACCTTCAGCCAGCGCTCGCCGACCTGAACGTTCTCCACCGGCGGCAACGGTGAATTGAGCTCGGCGATGCCGACCAAAGTGACGGCGCCGACCAGACTGATCGGCCCCTGCGGAAAGCGCACGATCGAGCCGATCTGTCCTACGGATTGCAACTTGCCGCGATAAATTGGCTGGACGCCGGCCAGCGCAGGATCGAGCGCAACGGTGACGTCGGAGCCGAGCACGTGACGAACGCGCCCGATACAGGTCGGATCGCTCTCACTCATCGTCATCGTGGGCTGCGGTGCGCGAGGAGCGAGCCAGGAATGCGGCCAGGCCCTCGAACCCCGAAAGCACGAACTCGCCACTCTCCCAGACGCCTGGGGCGGATTTCTCCGCGCCGTCGTCGTCCTTTTCGCTCTGCCACTTGCCGCGCTGAGTCCCGAGGATCGCCTCGGTCTTAGTCAGGACCGAGAGCGAGGGAGTCGTTTCGGCGGTCTTGGCGAGCTGCTTGGGGATCGCCGAATGACAGAAGACGACGTACTCCGAGCGAGGGTGGCGGATAGCGGCGTCGAAGATCAGCTCGTCGATGTGGGGGTCGTTGAAGGAGTAGCCCGAGACGAGCAGTAGGGTCTCGGGCTCGTTCAGGGCACGACGAAAGCGGTCCATGAGGACGACGAAGGGAACCCGGCGCGATTCTTCGTACTTGGTGTCAGCCGGATAAATCGCTGCGGTCTCAGAGCCGCCGGCTGGGCGCCCGAGGCGAATGATCGAGCCGGGATCTCCCTCCCAGGCCCAGTTGAGGGAGCCGTGAAGCTTCCAGAGGCGGAGGAACTCGGCCGGCAGCGAAGCGTCAGCCGAGAAGCCCTCAACCAGGTCGATGCGAAACGGCGCCTTGATCGCCCCGACGAAGCCGTCAAACCAGAGCGCCTTGCGCTGCTCGAGCGCGGTCTCGAGGACGAGGTCATAGTTGACGGAGAAAAGCTCCAGGGCGCGGTGGTAGGAGCTGCCGACCGCCCAGGCGGCGAGCTTTTTCATCGGGCCGATCTTCTCGTCCTCGTGGTCGAGACTGGAGACGATCGCAGCGCAGATCTTTGCGTCAAGCTCTTCAGCCCCCTTCCTGTCCAACCCGGCCAGCTCCTGGCCGTCGCCGAGGAGCGCCGCGACGCGCCGCAGGTGCGAGAGCCCTTCCTCGAGACTACGATCCTCGAGCAGCGCTTCGAAGGCCTCACGTTCGGCCTTGTCGAGCTTCTCCGCGACCGCATTCTGCAACCCGGACACATCAGGCAGGCTGCAGGCGCGGGAGACTCCGGCCCCGAAGAGGGCGCAGACATGGCGCGAACGGGTTGCGAGCTTCCGTCCGAGCTCCTCCGAGAAGTCGAGGGGATCGTGGGTCACCGCGTCGAGGTGGAGGGTGACGCGGTGGTCGCGCCACCGAGCTGGGCGCGGATTGGTACTCGTGATTCTTCCATGCTCCCATTCTGCTCAGACAGGCGGACGCTATCGCCGCGGCGTCATCCCGACCTGATGCGGTCGATACAAGGTCGGCACCGGCGATTACGCTCCTCCTCACCGTGCGAGGTTTCGCAGCTAACACCGACTTCGACTGGTACCAGTTCCTGCGTGCACGGCCAGAGCTGCGTGAGGTCAACTTCTGGCGGCCAAGCCAGAGTCGATTTGGCGCACTGCAATCCGGGGAGCTCTTTTTCTTCAAGCTAAAGGCACCTCACAACGCGATCGGTGGCTTCGGACTCTTCACCCGGGCGGCGGTTCTACCTATCTGGGAGGCCTGGGACGTTTTCGGGCTGGCGAATGGCGTTGCAGATCGTGATTCCCTGCTAGGGAGACTGGGGCGACTCAGTCACGGCGCAGGAAAGGGCATCACCATCGACGACTGGATCGGCTGCCTAGCGATCGCCGAGCCGGTGTTCTTCCCCCCAGACAGCTGGGTGCCGGTTCCCTCCGATTGGAGTAGGTCGATCGTGTCAGGAAAGAGGTACGACCTAACGACCGGTGAGGGGCGTCGACTGTATGAGGCGTGCCTGGAGTCCGCGGCGGCCAGCGAACAGGCCGCGGAGTGGAGTGTGGAAGCTCTGTACGCGGCACGTCATGGCAAGGCCTTGGAGGTGCGGCCACGATTGGGGCAGGCGACCTTCCGAATTGCAGTCCTAGACGCCTACTCTCGGCGCTGCGCGATCACCGGAGAGCGCTCCTTGCCCGTTATCGAGGCATCACATATCCAGCCCTTCTCTCATGGAGGGACGCATGTCGTGCCCAACGGCCTGCCCCTGCGCCGCGACATCCACCGACTCTTCGACCTCGGCTACGTCAGCGTGCGACCCGACTGCTCGTTCGCGGTCAGCCAAGCGCTCCGTGACGAATACGAGAACGGCCGCGTCTACTACGAGATGGCCGGCAGAAAACTGCGCGACCCTGCTCACCCAGGGGACCGAGCCGACCCCACGCTCTTGGAGTGGCACTACGACGAGGTGTTTCGACAACCGTAGTCCGGCCCACCGAACCGGTCTCGAGCCCGATCATGGAGTCCTCCCCAGACACGCCTGAGCACGCGCAACAGACGTCAAGGCCAGAGACGCCTGAGGCCCTCCGCATAGACGCCGTAGATATACGGGCCTGGCCTGCGGGCTTGGCGGACGATTCGGTGGCGGTTTGAAACGAATCGCTCAGTCTGCTCTGCGCCACGCATATTGCGGTTGGTCAGGCAGAAGACGCGAACGGCCGCCTCGGTGAGGGCGTCGCGCTCGGCGGGGCGGCGGCGGATCGCGTCGTCCTTGGTGAGAACGATCCAGTCGTTTTTTCCGGCGTCTCGCAGCCAAACCTCGTCGGCGAGAAGCTGGGAGCGCTCCTCGCCGTAGACGTCGGCCATCGAATAGATCGTGAGCCCGGCATCGCGAAGCCCCTCGACGATGCTCTTGCCGAGGCTGCGGTCAACAAAGAACTCGACTGGCCTCTCCTTGGGACGAGACATCGCCGCGAGCTATCCGGCGCGGCGCCCTGGATCCACGATTCAGGCGGCCGTCCGGGTCGCTAGCCGGATCACGTCCTCCACCTCATTGGGAGGAACGCTGAAATCCGTTGCGATCTCGGCCACGGAGTCGCCCGCCTGGAAGCGGTCGACGAGATCCTCAACGCGAGCGCCGCCGTGGGAGACGATCGGAAGGCCAAATGCGACCTTCGGGTCGACGATCACCTTCGCCTTGCCGTAAGTCGGCAGCCGAACCGAATCCGCCCAGCCGTCCCCACCGTAATGAATGCGCTTGAGATAGTCCTTGACGACACCGGAGAATTGGCGCTGCTGGGTCCGGACGACGACCAGGTCCATCACCTCGCGCTCGCCGCGCTTGTTCGCGTAGTCGAACAGGACCTCGGCCCCGTCGGTGTAGAGGCGCTTGGAAGCAAGCGCGTGATCGACGCCGATCTCCTTTTCCAGCACCTCAACAGCGGGTCGAATCCGCTGCAAAGGCACCCCGGCTCGCCTGAAGCTCGACAGCACGAAGGCCTCAGCGAAACCGATGAAAGGCACCGTCGCCTCCCGGCCGCGCGGCGGAAAACAGGTGATGAGGGGATGCTTGGCTTCCGGCGGTCGCGCCCAGCGCTGGATGTTCGACTTCGGCACGTCGAGATAGCCAGCCGTCTCGCGCAGCGTGAAGATGGCGCGTGCGAGCCTGGGGTCGTCTGCCCCCAAGCGGGCGTTCTGTTTCGCGCGGATCTTGATCTGAGCCTTCCTTCGGAACTCCGGGCTTCTACTGCCTTTGATCGTAGCGGCGGCTGCGGTCAGCCAAAGCCTAAATCGACCTCTCTCGGACCTCGTGTTGCCCCAGGCGTTGCCCCGGGGGCCATTTTGCGACCTGTTGTCTACATCCCCAGAGATGCGAAAACCCCGCATTTGCGGGGCTTTCGTGAAATAGCGGGGGCAGGATTCGAACCTGCGACCTTCGGGTTATGAGTTCTCTGGCGCTGGTTGACCAGGCTGGTTTTTGGCTTGTTCAAGCGGTTCCCGTTGGTCCGAGTTGGTCCTAGTTTCGCTCAACTTAGTACCCACTTAGTACCCGCGCTGCGCACCCGGCGCAGCGACTCCGATGCCGCCGCTGACCCGTCGAGACCGAGCTAGATCGAGCCTATTCTCAAATACGCTGACGTGGTGCGCTCTCGCCTCGCCACGATGGGTATCGGATCGGAGTCTCCTTCGCGGACCTGGGGCATCGTCGCTACGGCGGGAGCGGTCGCGGCAGCGACGCTGCTGGTCTACCCGCTGAAGGATGTGGCGCCGGCGGTCTCGCTCGGCGTCGTCTACATCCCCGGCGTCCTCCTGATCTCGACGGTGTGGGGCTGGCGACTCGGCCTGCTCGCGGCGGCGGTGAGCGCGCTCGCCTTCAACTGGTTCCATATCCCGCCGACGGGGAGGCTCGACATTGCCGCCAACCGGGACGCGGTTGCCTTGGTCACGTTCGCGATCGTCGCCGTCGCCAGCAGCTCGCTTGCCGAGCTGGCACGCGCTCGGGCCGCCGAAGCCGAGCGGCGCCGGGAGGAGACTGAGGAGGTGCTGGTGCGGCTGCGCGAGCTCTCAGCCGAGCGCGACCGGATGGAGGCGGAGGCGATCGAGGCCGGCGCGTTGCGGCGCAGCGACGAGCTGAAGACGGCGCTGCTGCGCGCCGTCTCGCATGACCTGCGCACCCCGCTCACCTCGATCATC
The DNA here is from genome assembly GCA_946479725.1 of uncultured Actinomycetes bacterium. The sequence goes on from CAMLHB010000002.1 coordinate 39,126, forward strand.
GCCGTGGGAACCGCGCTCAACTCGCCGACGCTCACCAGCCAGGAGCGCCAGGAGCTGAGCGAAGCGGTGGTCGAGGAAGGCGAGCGCCTGTCTCGCCTGGTCGAGAACCTGCTCGACCTCTCCCGTCTTGAGTCGGGGTCGGCCGAACCTCGGCGTGAGCCGATCGACCTCGCGGGGGTACTGGAGGCGGCGCGGGAATCGCTAGGAGGCGATGCCGCCGCCGTGCGGCTGGGAGTCGATCCCGAGATTCCCGCGCTGGTGGCCGACCCGGTGCAGCTCGAGCGCGCCTTTGCCAACCTCTTCGTCAACGGGGTCCGCCACGGCAACGGGCGGCCGATCCTCGTGCGTTCCCGGGAGGTCGGCGGCCGTCTTGTCGTGCGCGTCGTCGATCAGGGGGCAGGGATTCCAGAGCAGGAGCGGGAGCGGATCTTCGAGCCCTTCTACCGAAGAGAGGGCAGCCAAGGGTCCGGCCTCGGCCTCTCGATCGCCAGGGGATTTGTCGAGGCGAACGGAGGGGAGCTGGCGGTGGAGTCGGTGCCAGGTCAGGGGAGCACCTTCGTCGTTTCGTTTCCGCTCTCAAAGGAGACCAGTTGAACGGCCGGACTCCCATCCTCGTCTGCGACGACGAGCCGCAGATCGTGCGGGCGCTGCGGGTGATCCTCCGCGACGCCGGCTTCGAGGCGGTGCCGGCGAGCACCGGCGAGGAGGCAATCGACCTGGTCGCGGTCCACCCGCCGCAGGCGGCGATTCTCGACCTGATGCTCCCCGACATCGACGGGGTCGAGGTGACGCGGCGAATCCGCGAGTGGAGCGAGATGCCGATCGTCGTGCTCTCGGCCGTCGGCGAGGAGGACCGCAAGGTCGAAGCGCTGGCGGCGGGCGCAGATGACTACGTGACCAAGCCCTTCGGTCCGCGCGAGCTGGTGGCGCGGCTGGAAGCAGCCCTGCGGCGCGCTCGGCCGGAGTCGGAGGAACCGGCGATCACGGTCAACGGGCTGGAGATCGACCTCGCCGCGCGGATCGTGCGCCGCGAAGGCGAGGACATTCACCTGACTCCGACCGAGTTCGACCTGCTGCGGGTGCTGGTCCGCAACCGTGGGCGGCTGATGACCCACCGCGCGCTCTTGGTCGAGGTCTGGGGAGTGGAGTACGAAGACGACCTGCAGGTTCTCCGCGCCCACGTCGCCAACCTGCGCCGCAAGATCGAGCCGCCCGGCGAGCACGTCTTCATCCGCACCGACCCTGGCGTCGGCTACCGCTTCGCTGGTTAAAAGCCCTTCACGAAATCTGTATGCGGCGGGGCCGATCCTTCATGCGGCCTTGAGGGGACTCGGCGCATGATCGAAGAGTGGTCGTCCTCGCCGACATCTTCCCCGGAGGTGGCAGCCCGCTTGCCGACGCCGCCGCGATCGCGATCGCGGTTGTTCTGTTCGCCCTCCTCTACCTCTCGATCGAGTTGATCGACCGTGTCTGAGCTGCCGCTGGCCTCGCTGACCGGGGCCGACGTCTTCGGCCTGCTCGCCTCGGCGGTGGTCTTTGCCTACCTCCTCTACGCGCTGCTGCGCGGGGAGAAGCTCTGATGGCGCAGGGCTGGCTGCAGGTCGCCGTCTTCATCGCGGTCGTCGTCGCCTTGACGAGGCCGCTCGGCGCCTACATGGCCCGCGTCTTCACTGGCCGGCGGGTCTTCCTCACCCCAGTCCTCGGGCCAGTCGAGCGCTTCACCTATCGGGTGCTGCGGGTCGAGCCGAGCCAGGAGCAGGACTGGAAGGCATACGCCAAGAGCGTCGTCCTCTTCTCCCTGTTCTCCTGGGTCGCGCTCTACCTGATCCTGCGCACCCAAGGCGTCCAGCCGTTCAACCCCGAAGGCTTCCACTCGGCGCCGTGGGACGTCAGCTTCAACACCACGTCCTCGTTCGTCTCCAACACCAACTGGCAATACTACGGCGGCGAAACCACCCTCAGCTACTTCGCCCAGATGGCGGGCCTGACGGTGGAGAACTTCGTCACCCCGGCGGTAGGAATCTGCGTGCTGCTCGCCTTCCTCGGCGGCATCGCCGGCCGCGCCGGTGCCGGCCTCGGCAACTTCTGGAGCGACCTGACGCGGAGCCTCTACTACGTACTGCTGCCGCTCTCGATCCTGGTCGGCCTGATCCTCGTCTCCCAAGGGGTCGTGCAGACGCTCAGCGGGGCGAGCGTCGCCCACACCATCCAGGGCGCCGAACAGACCCTCGCCTTCGGCCCGGCCGCCTCGCAGGTCGCGATCAAGCAGCTCGGGACCAATGGCGGCGGCTTCTTCAATGTCAACTCGGCGATGCCGTTCGAGAACCCGACCCAGCTCTCCAACTTCATCGAGCTGCTGGCGATCATCCTCATCCCCGCCGCGCTCACCTACACCTACGGCCGCATGGTCGGCCGCCAGCGCGAGGGCTGGGCGATCTTCGCGGCGATGCTGGCGATCTACGTGGCCCTGATCGCGGTGATAATCCCGGCTGAGCAGCACGGCACCCCCGCCCAGCACGCCGCCGGCACCCCGACCGCGGCGGTCTCCGGCTCGACGGGCGGCAACCTCGAAGGCAAGGAGCAGCGCAACGGGATCACCGACTCGGCGCTGTGGGCGACGACGACGACCGTCACCTCGAGCGGCTCGGTCAACTCCGCGCATGAGTCCTACACCGGGCTCGGCGGCGCCGTGCCGATGGCCGGGATGGCGACGAGCGAGGTCGTCTTCGGCGGGGTCGGCACCGGCCTCTACTCGATGCTGCTCTTCGTCCTACTCGCCGTCTTCATCGGCGGCCTGATGGTGGGCCGCACCCCCGAATACCTCGGCAAGAAGATCCAGGCGCGGGAGATCAAGCTGATCTCGCTCGGCGTGCTGTTCACGCCGCTCGCGGTGCTCGCCACCGCCGGGGTCGCGATCGCCACCGAGGCGGGCAAGCGGTCGATCTCCCAGAGCGGGCCGCAGGGCTTCTCCGAGACCCTGTACGCCTACCTCTCCCAGGCCAACAACAACGGCTCGGCCTTCGCCGGCTACACCGGATTCGTCCAGCCGAACGCGCCTGGCAACCACGGTGCCTACGGCATCTCCTTCGCCGACCTGCTCGGCGGCGCGACGATGACGCTGGCGCGCTTCATCCCGATCATCCTGGTCCTCGCCGTCGCCGGCTCGCTGGCGACGAAGAAGATCGCCCCCGCCGGTCCCGGCACGATGCGGACCGACACGCCGACCTTCACGATCCTCCTGGTCGGGGTCGTGATCCTGGTCGGCGCGCTCACCTTCTTCCCCGCCCTCCTGCTCGGACCGATCGTCCAGAGCCTGACCACGAGGCTCTTCTGAGATGCGGCGCACGGCTACCACCGCCTTGATCGCGGTCCTCGGCTTCACGCTGGTCTTCGGCCTCGCCTATCCGCTGGCGATGACCGCGATCTCGCAGCTTGCCTTCCCCGGCGAGGCGAACGGCTCGAAGATCACGGTCGGCGGCCGGCTCGTCGGCTCGAAGCTGATCGCCCAGGGGTTCAACGGCAAGGGGTACTTCCACCCGCGGCCCTCGCAGTCCGAATACGCCGCCGACACCACCTACTTCTCCAACCTCGGTCCCAACAGCAGCGAAGCGCGCGAATCGGTCCGGGAAAACCTCGCGGCCTACCTCAAGCTGAACAAGCCCTACGATCGCTCGCTGAGCCGCGAAAGGGTCCCGGTCGACGCGATCACGACCTCGGGCTCGGGGGTCGATCCCGAAATCTCGGAAGCCAACGCGCTGATCCAGGCCCATCGGGTCGCGGCGGTGCGCAAGCTGCCCCTGAGCGGAGTCGAAGAACTGATCTCCGACCACACCAGCGGGCGCTTCCTCGGCATCTTCGGGGAGCCGGGGGTCAACGTCCTGCAACTCAACCTCGCCCTCGATGAAGGGCGCCGCTGAGATGAGCATCGAGACCAAGCCCCGATCGCTGTTCGACCCCGAGATCGTGCGGCCGGCGCTGCTGGAGGCCGTGCGCAAGCTCGACCCGCGCGTTCAGGTCCGCAACCCGGTGATGTTCGTGGTCGAGATCGGCGCGGCGATCACCACCGTCGCCTGGTTGATCCGGGTCTTCGGCGGCGGGCCGCTCGGCGGCGGCCAGGAGCCCGCCTGGTTCACCTTCACGGTGTCGCTTTGGCTGTGGCTGACGGTCGTCTTCGCCAACCTCGCCGAGGCGCTGGCCGAGGGCCGTGGCCGCGCGCAGGCCCAGAGTCTGCGGGCGATGCGGACCGAGACCACGGCCACCCTCCGCGACGGCGGCACGAAGGCCGCCTCGGAACTGGTCCGGGGCGACGTGGTCGTTGTCCTCGCCGGAGAGACGATCCCCGGTGACGGCACGGTGGTCGAGGGGATCGCCTCGGTCGATGAGTCGGCGATCACCGGAGAGTCGGCGCCGGTGATCCGCGAGGCAGGCGGCGACCGCTCGGCCGTCACCGGCGGCACCAAGGTCCTCTCCGACCGGATCGTGGTCGAGATCACCCAGGAGCCGGGCAAATCGTTCCTCGATCGGATGATCGGCCTGGTCGAGGGTGCCGAGCGGCGCAAGACCCCGAATGAGATCGCGCTCGGCATCCTGCTTGCGGCGCTGACGCTGGTCTTCATCCTCGTAGTCGTCTCGCTGCGGCCGTTCGCGCTCTTCGCCGGCACCGAACTCTCCGAGACGACGCTGATCGCGCTGCTGGTGGCATTGATCCCGACGACGATCGGCGCCCTGCTCTCGGCGATCGGGATCGCCGGCATGGATCGGCTGGTGCGGCGCAACGTGCTCGCCCTCTCCGGCCGGGCCGTCGAGGCGTCCGGGGACTGCGACGTGCTGCTGCTCGACAAGACCGGGACGATCACGCTCGGCAACCGCGAGGCGGTCGAATTCCACCCGATGCCGGGGGTGAGCGCGGAGGAGCTGGCGGAGGCCGCACAGATGTCCTCGCTTGCCGACGAGACCCCGGAGGGCCGCTCGATCGTCGTCCTCGCCAAGACCTACGGCATCCGCGAGCACGACTTCGACGGGCACGAGCCGAACTTCGTCCCCTTCACGGCCGAGACGCGGATGAGCGGCGTCGACTTCAACGGCACCCGCCTGCGCAAGGGCGCCGGAGACGCGATCGAGTCGTGGGTGGTCTCCGAGGGTGGTCGCCCTCCCGCCGAGCTGCGGGGCGAGCTCGACCGGATCGGCCGCGAGGGCGGCACCCCGCTGGCGGTTGCCCGCGACGAGCGCGTACTGGGCGTCGTCTACCTCAAGGACGTGGTCAAGGAAGGGATGAAGGCCCGCTTCGACCAGCTGCGGGCGATGGGCATCCGCACGATCATGGTGACGGGCGACAACCGGCTCACCGCGGCGAAGATCGCCGAGGAGGCGGGAGTGGACGACTTCCTCCCTGAAGCGACCCCGGAGCGCAAGCTGGAGCTGATCCGCGAGCAGCAGGCCGACGGGCGGCTGGTCGCGATGACCGGCGACGGGACCAACGATGCGCCAGCGCTCGCCCAGGCCGATGTCGGCGTAGCGATGAACACCGGCACCCAGGCGGCGCGCGAGGCGGGCAACATGGTCGACCTCGACTCCAACCCGACCAAGCTCATCGAGATCGTCGAGGTCGGCAAGCAGCTGCTCATCACCCGCGGCGCGCTGACGACGTTCTCGATCGCCAACGACGTGGCCAAGTACTTCGCCA
>CAMLHB010000003.1 GCA_946479725.1 uncultured Actinomycetes bacterium
AGTCCGCCGGCCGCCGCGCCCCCGGCAGACCCGCGAGCAGGCGTTCGTAGAGGTCGCCGTGGCGCCGGCCCATCTCCGCCAGCGAGAAGCTCTCCAGCATCCGCCGGCGCGAGGCCTCCCCCATGCGCCTGCGCCTCTCGTCGTCCTCCAGCAGGGAGACGATCGCCTCGGCGTAGGCGTCGACGTCGTCGCGCGGCGCCACCTGAACCCCGCTGTCGGCATCCATCAGCTCCGCGTTCCCCTGCAGCGCCGGCGCAACGACGGGAACGCCCATCGCCAGCGACTCGTAGATCACGTAGGGGAGCCCCTCGTAGGCGCTGGTCATCAGCGTTAGCTCGGCGCTCCGATACCAGCGAGAGATCTCCTGGGAGGGCGGATGCAGCTCGATTGCGTCGGCGATCCCAAGCTCCTCGGCGCGGTCGCGGACCTCGTCTTCGAGGTGACCGTCGCCGACGATCTCGAGGACGAACTCGCAACCGCGCTCCCGCGCCCGCGCGACCACCTCCAGCGCCAGCATCGGATCCTTCTGCTCGACCAGACGTCCGGGCCAAAGAACCCTCTTCGGCTGCGGCCGCTCCAGCTCCAGGGGCTCGACCCGCGCCGGGTCGAACTCATGCTCGCCGTCGACCCCGGAGTGGATCACCTCGATCTTGCTCGGCGGGATCTCGTAGCCCGCGACGACGTCCTTCAGGTGCTGGCTGGTCACCGAAAACGCATTGACGAGGTTCCCGTAGCGCCGCGCGACATACTTGACGTACCCACCCTGCTCGGGCTCCTCGGCGTGCATCTGGACGACGACGGCCGGGGGGTTGGGGAGCGAGGCGATGTCGGGCAGCAGGTCGAAGGCGAGCCGCGAGTTCATGATGTGCAGCACCCGGACGCCGCGGCTCTCGACGAACCCGAGGACGAAGGCGGGAAAGCCGGCGCCGGGCATCAGGTCCGGCAGGTCCCACACCTCGGCCGCGTGGGGCTCGACCTGGTGCAGCCAGCGGTTGGCCGACGGCTGCGTGGTGATCAGCGAGGGGGCCCACCGCTCGCGATCCAGGTGCTTGAACCAGTCAATCGTCCCCTTGTCCGACCCGCCCAGATCGACCCACGGTGCAAGGTAGAGGATTGGGACTCCGCCCTCGTCCACGGCGCTTGCTCAGCCCAGCAGACGACGGCGCAGGCGTCCTCGCCAGCGGTTGGGTTGCGCGCTGGCCGCCAGCTCCGCCTCGAGCTCTTCCACCCGCTGCTCGAGCCGGGAGACAAACGAGGCGGCACCCGAGTCCGCGCGCCCGATCAGGCCCCGGGCAAGCTGGGCGTTGCGGCGGCGGAGCTGGATATTGGCCTGCTCCAAAACCTTCATGTAGCGGTTGTAGACCGGGGCCAGCACGAGCTGGGCCCGCGCCCGCTGCGCCGCCCGCACCGCCTCGGGGTCGAAGCCGACCGCGATCAAGTAGTGGTTGGCGTATTCCGGCTCGCCGTAGTCGAGGTTGACGACGCGGGCGTCCACCTCCTCGGCCCCCTCGGCAAGCACCACCGATCCCTCGGCGAGATGCTGGCAGAGCAGGACGGCGTCGGCGAACCCTTCGCAGATAGCGCGGACCTCGTCCCAGCCGAAGTTGGTGAGGTGGAACTCGTTCTCCTCTTCGAAGGCCTTGCTGTTCGGGACCGAGGCGAGGATCCGCACGCCGGCCTCGGCGTGGCGCCGCAGCTCGCGCAGCGCGCCCTCGACGTCGGGCAGGTGCTCCAGCCCCTCGAAGCAGACGATCACGTCGAAGCGCTCGGAGACGTCCTCCGAGCGGAGGAAGGCGACCGCGTCCCGGGCCTCGAACGTCGCCTCGGTCTCGCGCCCCACCGTCGCAACCGCCGTGTCGATCGTCGCCGCGTCGATGTCCACGCCGTGGACTACCCCGGCCCGCTGCGCCAGGATCGCGGTTCCGTAACCGGAACCGCAGCAGAGATCGACCACCCGCAGCCCGGCGGTCAGCTCGGCCGCGATCTCGTAGCGGTGGCGGTGCTCGCACGCGATCAGCGTGTGCTCGCTGACCTCCTCCAGGCTTAGTCGCTCTTTGACGTCCATTCGATCCTTCCCTCTCTCAGGTGGGTGTCGACCTCCCCTTTCAGCCGCTCCGCCCTGGGCATCCCGATCTGGCGGAACATCGACTCGGGGCGGATCCGGTAGCGAAACAGGCGCTCGGGGATGATCAGTCCTTCGTGTCCGTGCTCGCCGAGGTCGCGGTAGAGGCTCCAATCCTCATAGCTCGTCAGGTCGTGACTGTAGGCGAAGCCGAGATCGAAGACGCGGCGGCGGATCACGGCGGTGGCGACCCCGGCCACGTTCATCACCTCTGCCAAAGCGCTGCCATTCCCGATCGGCTGGTAACCCTGGTCCGCCGGATCGAGCTCGAGGCCGCTCTCGTCGACGTAGCGCGACCAGGTCGAGACGTAGGCCAGCTCCGGCTGTGCCTCCAGCAGCGCCACGCCGCGCTCGGCGTAGGTCGGCTCGAGCATGTCGTCGGGGTCCAGCGGAAGGATGTAGCGCCCGCGCGCCTGGGAGATCCCGAAGTTGCGCGCGGCCCCCAGCCCCGCGTTCATCTGGGTGAAGACGGCGATCGGGTAGCGGGTGGCGAGCTCCCCGAGGATCCAGTCGGCCTCGTGGAAGGAGCCGTCGTTGACGACGATCACCTCCAGCCGGGGATAGGTCTGCGCGAAGACCGACTCGATCGTCGCCTCCACGTGCTCATGGAGGCGGTAGTACGGGATCACCACCGAGACGAGCGGCGGTCGTCGTGCGGCCTCGACGGCCGCTGCCGAGAAATCTCCGCCAACGGGGGCGGGTGGTGCCGCGGGTGGGTCCCAGCGCCCCGGCTCCGCCAGGAGCGATTGGTAGGCCTCGAGGATCTCCGCCTCGTCGGTGAGCTCGGCGAAGGTCATCGCCGGCAGCTCCTCCAGCCGCGGCCGCATCACTGCGTCGGGATCGATAATCAGCCGTTCGATCAGGGCGGCAAGCTGATCGGCGCCCACCTCGTCGGTGCGCCAGCCGTTCACGTTCTGACGGACCATCTCGGTGAAGCCTCCAGTGGGCGTGGTCAACAGCGGCCGGTTGAGCCGCAGGGTCTCCAGCCCGACGTAGGGCCAGGCCTCCCAGAGCGAGGGGAGCACGACGGCGTCGTGGGAGCGGACCATCTGGGCGAGCTCAGTGCGCGGGATGGCATCGAGGAACTCGATGCGCGGGTCGCCGGAGGCGACCAATTCCAGCTGGGCCCGCATCGAGGTCCCCAGGGGGGCGGTCCTGGTGTCGCCGCCGAGCAACGTCAGGTGGAGAGCGTCGCTCTCGATCGAGGTGACCGCGCGGAGCAGGTCCTGGACTCCCTTGCGCCGCTCGAAGCGGCCCATGTACAGGAGTCGGAGCGGCGCGTCCTCGTCCCGCGGCTCCTCGCCGAGGCTCGCTTCCTGCGGGGGCGCGAAGGGGTTGCGGATCCGCCAGCCCGGAGCCATCCCCGAGCCGTAGTAGCGCCCGTAGAAGCCCAGCGTGTCACCACCGGGCCACAGCACCGCGTCGGCGTTCCGCAGCGCCATCCGCTCGAGCTCGTAGGTCATCCGCCCCTCGAAGGTCGGGTCGAGATAGCCGTCGAGCAGCGCGCAGAGCTCGGCCGTGGTGTGGAGGCGGACGCCGATCTTGGTTGATCTCAGCATCGGCTCCCCGGCCCGTCGCGCATCCGCGGTGATCGCCCCCTCGCCGAGGTAGTCGGAGAACTCGACCAGGCTGGGCCCGTGGCGTCCGTAGTGGCGCCGCAGCGCTTCGAGGACGCGGGCGCTGTAGAGGTGGAGCGGCGAGAAGTAGCCAGCGAGATCCTCGGGCTCGGGCTCGGGCACGAACGCCATCTGGATCCCGGCCGGCGGCAGGCGCGGGTCGCCCGCCGCGACCATCTCCCGGTAGGCCTCCTCATGTTTGCTCGTGGTGAAGATGGTCACCTCGCCGACCGTCGCGAGCAGGCGGGCGCAGGTGACGATGTACTCGCCGATCCCGCCGCCGTCGAACGGATAGACCTCGCGCGAGACCAGCGCGAAGCGATGGGTGCGCGCGTCGGACATCGGGCTAGGTTCCGTTACGGGGTGCCTTCGCCCCGCGCCGCCGTACCCGGTGCATGCCCGCTCGCAGCGGCGCGGTGACCTTCCAGCTGACCGAGCCGGTGACGGTCTCCGTCAGCTGCCGGAGCTGCTCGCGCTCCTCGCGGACCGCCTCCAGCTCCTCGGCGAGGGAGCGCTGTTCGCGGGCTTCGGCCGCGGTGTCGGGTTCGCCGCGCTCGCGGGCGACGACCAGGTCGCGGGCGAGCCGGTAAAGGACGCCCGCCTCGTAATAGCGATCCTCGACGACGGGGACCGCCGGGAAGTAGGCGGTTCGCTTCGCTTCGACGATCACCAGCCCCAGGCCGCCCCGCAGCTCGTGGCGAGCGGGGGATCGGAGCATTTGCCCGGGCACGAAGTCGAGGTTCACATGCGCGACCTTGGGGAACGCGCCGAAGGGAACGGCATCGACGGCTGCTCTGACCCGCTCGTCGATCAGCCCGTGGACGAGGATCAAGGCGTCAGCGAGGGCGGCCGAGGACAGCAGATCCTCGAGATCGCCCCGGGCGGCCTCGCCGGCCTCGCCGCCATCGACGAGCACGAAGTCGACGTTGCGAGCCTGCTCGGCGAACCGCTCGAGCTGCGCGGGCAGGAGCTGGCGCCGGTCGCCCGTCTGGAGGGTCACGTTCGGCAGCTCGCCAACCGGCGCCTGAGGCGTGGCGGGGGCGAAGCAGTGAACCTCTTCGGCGTATCCGGCGATGCGGCGCAGGCTGGCTCCGTCGCTGGTCCCGATCTCGAGAGCGAGCTTCGGCTCGAGCTGGGCCAGCACGCCCTCCAGCGCCGCCCTCTCGCCCAGCGTCATCGCCCAGGCCGACTCTTCGAAGATCTCCAATCCGTTTCCTCCGATGCCTGGCGTTACCGGGAGCGAAAGGCCCCGGTCTTCGATTCGACGAACGGCGAGGTGGCGCCCTCGAGCTCGCGAAGCCAGCCCAGGCTGGCCGCGATGCCGTCGTCGAGGTTGGTGCCCGCCACCCAACCGGTGAGCTCGCGGATGCGCGAGCAGTCAAGCTCGACGAGAGGGACGTCGATGCCGCGAGCCTCCCGCGTCTCGACCGCGACCGGATGATCGACCACGTCCTCAATCGCTTCGAGGACCTCCCGCAGCGAGGTGGCACGGCCGCTGCCGACGTTGTAGGCGCCCTGCGCGGCGGGGGTGGTCGCGACCATGATCGTCGCGGCGGCGGCGTCCTCGGCGTAGACGAAGTCGCGCCGCACCGAGCCGTCGCCGTAGAGCAGGATCGGCTCCCCGGCCAGGGTGGCCCTGCCCCAAGCGGCGATCACGCCCTGGCTGCGCTGGGCCAGCTGGCCAGGCCCGTAGAGGTTCGAGTAACGCAGGGAGACGACGTCGAGCGAGTGCCGGTCGGCGAAGAACTGCGCGTAGCGCTCCATCGCGACGGCGTTGACGCCGTGGACCGAGATCGGCTCCAGCGGCGCGCCCTCGGGCGTGGGGAAGGTCGTCGGACAGCCGTAGATCGTGCCGCCCGAGGATGCCAGCACCACCCGTCGCCCTCCCGCCCGGCGGGCCAGCTCCAGAACCGTTACCGCGGGGGCCACCGCGCCGACCAGCGACTCGGCGGGATCGCGGTCGGAAGCGCCGGGCGTGCTCGACCCCGCGGTGTAGAAGACGATGTCGGCCGCCTCGACCTCCTCCGCCAGGGAGGGGGAGATCGCGACCGCACCCTCGACCAGGCGAATGCCGCGTTCTCCAGCGGCCAGGAGGATGGGGTTGAACGAGCGGCTGAAGACAGCGGTCGGGTACCCGGCGGCGGCGAGCCGGAGGGCGACGTGCGAGCCGAGCAGCCCCCCGCCGACGATGAGGGCCGCCCGTCGGGACTGCGCGCGCTCAGGCGTCGATTGCCTCAGTGGGGCGGGCTGAGATGGATCCGACAAGGGCGCCCATTATTGCATTCAGGATTGTCCCTCAGCCTTAGGTACGTCAGTGGGTATCCAAGAGGAAAGTGGGTCCCGGAACGTAGTCGGCGACGGTTTGGCGGCATGCGTGTGGGTTCCGCGGAGCGGCGGTTTTCCCGGTCGCGAGGTCGAGCAGTCGGAGCGTTCCGTAGGGAGCGATCCTCAGCGAGTACCTCGGAGCAATTCGAACAAGCGTCCACCCTGGTGAGCAGGATCGGGGCCTAGGATGGCGGCCCGTGGGCCCGCAGACTCTCGAAGCGATCATCGTCAGCCACGGCGCCGAAGGGCTGCTGCGGCGCTGCCTGCTCTCGCTGCGTGAGCACCCGCCGGCCGCGGCGGCGCTGCAGGTGACCGCCGTCGACAGCGGCAGCGCGGACGGGACTCCGGACATGGTCGAGCGCGAGTTCCCCGAGGTGCGGCTGCTGCGCCGCGGCAACATCGGATTCTCCGCCGCCAACAACGTCGCCCTGCGCGAGAGCGAGGCGGGGGCGGTGCTGTTGCTGAACCCCGACACCGAGGTCTACGCCGGGACGCTCGACGCGGCGCTGCGGCGTTTGGAGAGCGAGCCGCGGATCGGGATGGTCGGGGTGAAGCTGGTGACCGAGAGTGGCGAGCTCGACCACGCCTGTAAGCGCTCCTTCCCCACCCCCCTCTCGGCCCTGGCCCATTTCACCGGCCTCGGTCGACGCTCCGACGCCCCCGCCGCTCTCGGCCAGTACCGCGCCGCCCATCTCGGCGACGACGACCCTGGCGAGGTGGACGCCGTCAACGGCGCCTTCATGCTCTGCCGCGCGGAGGCGATCCGCGAGGTCGGCCTCCTCGACGAGGGCTACTGGCTCTACATGGAGGACCTCGACTGGTGCCACCGCTTCTGGGACGCCGGCTGGAAGGTCTTCTACGAGCCCGCCGGCGTCGCCCTCCACGTCAAGGGCGCCTCCAGCGGCCGCCGCCGCGCCCCCAAGCAGGAGATCGCCTTCCACCGCGGCATGGCCCGCTTCTACCGCCGCTTCGACGCCCCCCAGAGCAACCCACTGCTGAACGCGGCGGTCTATGCCGGCATCGGCGCCAAGTTGGCGACGAGTCTGGCGATCACCGCCGTCCGCGGCCGCTGATTCCCTCAGGCGGGTACGACGATCGACCCGACCCGACCGATGCGCTCGAAATGCTCGTCGCACGTCAGGACCGTGGCGCCGACGCGAGCCGCGCTGGCGGCGATCCAGATGTCATTGGTCGGAAGGGGCGTTCCCGCCCTGCGGAGCTCCGCAACGATTTCCGCGTAGCGGCGGCTCGTCTCCGAATCGACCTGCAGCACCTCGACGACGGGATTGGCGAGAAAGGTCTCGAGCTCAGTTTCGTTGCGCTGCCACCTGCCGCCCAACAGGAAACCGGTGCGCAGCTCGCCGAGCGTGATCGTCGGCACTCCAACCGACTCGGCCTGGTCCAACAGGGTCGCCACCTCCTCGTTTCCCCGCCGAAAGTTGCTGTAGGCAGAAGTGTCGAGACAGTACGCGCTCAATCCCAAAGCTCCCGGTCGACCGTCTCGAACGGGGAGATCGCCTGCTCGAACTCGAGAAACTCATCTTCGCTCCAGCCGCCCGCAAGACGACCCAGCCCATTGGAACGCACGCCCTGCGCGCCAAGTCCCTGCCCAAGGAGGTCGATCACGGTCTGGTTGAGGGACTTTCCTCGGCGCCGCTTCTCGCGCTCTAGGGCTTTACCGAGGCTCGGCGGCAGATTCCTAATCGTCAGCGCTTTGATGATCGTTTCCTCTCATGCAGTCAGTAAGTGCTTTCATCTACTGCACTATTTTACTGCATCACTTACTTGGCATCAGAACGGGAGTTCGTCGGCGATCTTGGCGAGCGTCGGTGCGTTTTTGTCCCGCTCGCTGAGGAGCGGAGCGGCGACCCCCCAGTCGACCCCGACTTCGGGGTCGTCCCAGGCGATGCCCTTCTCGGTTGCGGGGTCGTAGTAGCTGGAGACCTGGTAGGCGACGTCGGCTTCTTCGGAGAGGACGGCGAAGCCGTGGCCGAAGCCGACGGGGACGAAGAGCTGGCGGTGGCGGACGTCGTCGAGGCGGTGCGCCTCCCACTGGCCGAAGGTGGGCGAGTTGCGGCGGAGGTCGACGGCGACGTCGAGGATCTCGCCGCGGGCGCAGCGGACCAGCTTCGCCTGGCCGGGCTCGGTTTGGAAGTGGATGCCGCGCAGCGTTCCCCGGCGGGAGCGGGAGTGGTTGTGCTGGACGAAGTCGACCTCGATCCCCAGCCCGCGCCAGGCGTCGCGACTGAACGACTCGACCATGAAGCCGCGCTCGTCGCCGTGGACGACTGGCTCGATCAGGACCACCCCGTCGAGCTTCGTCTCCAACCGCTCGGCCACTAGCCGAGCGCCTTGCCGTACTGCTTTTCGTAGTACTCGCGGTACTCGCCGGAGCGGATCGGCCCCCACCACTCCTCATTCTCGCGGTACCACTGCACGGTCCGCTCGAGCCCCTCGGCGAAGTGGACCTGCGCCTCCCAGCCGAGCTCCTCCTTCAGCTTCGCCGAGGAGAGCGAGTAGCGGCGGTCATGACCGGGGCGGTCGGAGACGTACTCGATCAGCGACTCGTCGGCGCCGACCAGCTCGATCACCCGCTTCACGACCTCGATGTTCTCGCACTCGTCGGGCCCGCCGACGTTGTAGGCCTCGCCGGCCCTGCCCTCGGTCAGGACGGTGTGGATGCCGCGGCAGAAGTCCTCGACGTAGAGCCAGTTGCGGACCTGCCTGCCGTCGCCGTAGACCGGCAGCGAGTCGCCGTGCAGGGCGTTCAAGACGATCAGCGGGATCAGCTTCTCCGGGTACTGGCGCGGGCCGTAGTTGTTGGAGCCGCGGACAATCGAGGCGTCGACACCGTAGGTGTGGAAGTGGGCGGAGACGAGCAGGTCGCCGGCGGCCTTGGTCGCCGAGTAGGGCGAGGAAGGGTCGAGCGGCGAGGTCTCGGTGAAGGAGCCGGAGTCGATCGAGCCGTAGACCTCGTCGGTCGAGACCTGGAGGTAGCGAGAAACACCCAGCTCGCGCGCCGCGTCGAGCAGCGTCCCGGTCCCGACCACGTGGGTGCGGGCGAAGGCTTCCTGGTCGTCGATCGAGCGGTCGACGTGGCTCTCGGCGGCGAAGTTGACGACGGCGTCGACGCCCTGCATCGCCTCGCGGACGGCCGCCGGGTCCTCGATCGCCCCCTCGACGAGGTTCGTGCCCGCCGGCAGGTTCTCCCGCCGGCCCGCATAGGTGAGCTTGTCGAGGACGACGACGTCGTGCTCGTCGCCGACCAACCGCACGTAGGTGGAGCCGATGAAACCAGCCGCTCCGGTGACCAAGAGCCTCATTCCGTACCTGCCTCCGCTTTCCGTTGCGCGAGATAGCCCGCCAGACCGTCCTGCCAGCTGGGAAGCCTAATCGCGTGTTCGCGCTGGCTGACGAGCGCCGAAAAGGCGGGTCGCGGCGCGGCGGCGCCGAATTCCTCGCTGGTGATCGAGAGCACCCGGCACTCGACGCCCGCCTGCTCGAAGATCTCCCGCGCGAACTCATACCAGGAGCACTGACCGGCCGCCGCCATGTGGTGGATCCCGTACTCGATCCCCTCGATCAGGCGGACGACGCCGTAGGCGAGGTGCCAGGTGTAGGTCGGCGAGCCGACCTGGTCGCGAACCACGGTGACCTCGCTGCGGTCCTCGGCTAGCTGCAGCATCGTCTCGACGAAGTTGCGGCCGCCGACCCCGAAGAGGCCGGCGGAGCGGACGATGAAGTGGCGCTTGTTCGCAGCGGCCACCGCCTCCTCCCCGGCCAGCTTGGTGCGGCCGTAGGCCGAGAGCGGCGCCGGCTGGTCGCTCTCGACATAGGGCGCGCCCTTGGCGCCGTCGAAGACGTAGTCGGTGGAGACGTGGAGGATCCGCGCTTCCACCTTGGCCGCCGCGGCGGCGACGTTGCCGGCTCCGCGGCCGTTGATCGCGAAGGCGGCCTCCTCGGCGGTCTCGGCGCCGTCGACGTCGGTCCAGGCGGCGCAGTTGATCACCACGTCGGGCCGCTCCAGCTCGAGCCGGCGCTCGAGGGCGGCGGGGTCGGTGACGTCGAGCTCGGCGCGGCCGTAGCCGACCACCTCGTGGCCGGCGTTGCCGGCGGCGAGCATCACGTCGCGGCCGAGCATCCCGGCGGCTCCGGTGACGAGCAGCTTCATAGAGACCGGACAGTAGTGAGGGCGCTCAAGCGACGAAGGACCAGAGGGCAAACTGGGCGGTGAAGACCGCCATCCCGGCGGCGAAGAGGGCGACGGCCCGCGTCGTCCACCCGCGCTTCTCCGTCTCCGTCGCCAGCCAGAGGAAGAGCGGGAAGAGGACGACGATGAAGCGCGAGGCCGACCAGAGCGGGTCGCCGTCGGGCTGCGAGACGAAGATCGGCGCCAGCGAGATCAGTACCCAGGTCCCGTAGGCGGCCGGCAGCGTCCGCAGCATCGCGATCCCCCCGAACACGGCAAAGGCGACGAAGACCAGCTGCATGACGTTGAGGTAGTCGAGGGTGCCCTGGTAGGAACCGGTGGCGAGGTGGCCGACGCCCTTGCCGGCTTCGCGGAAGCCGGCCCAGATCCCCGTCAGCGGGTCGACGGTGTGGCGGCCGAACAGCGCCTGGGCGTCGTTCCAGGCCAGCCAGTTGTCGAGCGCGAAGTGGAGGTAGGCGCTGAAGGCGATCAGCCCGAGCGGGGCCAGCAATAGCCAAAGGAAATCCGGACGGAGTCGGTAGCGAGGCCAGCGCCCGTCGTGCAGCTCTCGTTTCCGGTCGGTGCGCGGCCCGTAGAGATAGAGCATCGCCACCGGCACGACCAGCAGCAGGCCGGGCACGCGGGTCGCCGAGGCGAGCGCGAGGACGATCCCGGCGACCGCCCAGTGGCCGGTGCGGGCGGCGAGGAAGGCGCCGACCGCGAGCAGCAGGAACATCGACTCGCTGTAGGGGATGCCGAAGAAGAGCGAGGTCGGGAAGAAGGCGAGCAGGAGCAGGGTCGGGGCGGCGAACCGCTCGCCGAGCTCGATCACGGTCAGCCGGTGCAGCAGCGCCAGGGCGCAGAAGAAGCAGGCGAGCGAGACCGCGTAGGCGACGATCAGGATCAGCCCGGGGCTGGCGCCGAAGCCGCTCAGCAGGTGGACGACCCCGGGGTAGAGCGGGAAGAAGGCGGGGCGGTTTTCGACCGGGGGCAGGCCTTCGTAGCTCTGGACGTAGCCGTCGTAGGCGATCGCCAGGTAGTGCTGGGTGTCCCACTTCGCCATCGGCGAGAAGACGAGATCGAGCAGGTTGTGGCCGGGCCAGGAGGCGAACGGATGCGAGAGCGAGGCCGATTCGCCGACGACGTTGGGAATGAAGCCGGAGATCGTCACCCAGATCGCGACCCCGAAGACGACGAGGCGGCTGGGCCAGAAGGCGGCCCAGGCCGCGCGAGCGCTGGCCCGCCAGTCCACTAGACGAGTTTGATCTCGGAGCGGTCGCCGACCAGGAGGCGCAGCGTCTTCGGCATCCCCTCGCTGCGGGTCAGCTTCACTTCCTTGCCGAGCAGGCTCGCCTCCATCCGCGTTCCCAGGTCCTCGACCACCGAGCCGGAGAGGACGATCGAGTTCTCGACTTCGGAGCGGCGGACGTGGACGTCGTCGCCGATCGAGGTGTAGGGGCCGATGTAGGCGTCCTCGACGCAGGCGCCGGCCCCGATCACGGCGGGACCGCGGACGACCGAGCGCTCGAGCCGAGCGCCGGGGCCGAGGACGACCCGGCCCTCGACCTTGGAGGCCTGGTCGACCTCGCCCTCGATCGAGGTCACCAGCTCCTCGAGCACGAGCCGGTTGGCCTCCAGCATGTCGGCGAGCTGGCCGGTGTCCTTCCACCAGCCGCGGACCACCTCGGAGCGAACTGTGCGGCCGTCGTCGATCAGTCTCTGGATCGCCTCGGTGATCTCCAGCTCGCCGCGCCAGGAGGGCTGCAGCGAGCGGGCGGCGTCGAAGATCAGGTTGCTGAAGAGGTAGACGCCGACCAGGGCCAGGTTTGAGGGCGGGTCTTTCGGCTTCTCGATCAGGCGGACGATCTTCTCGCCGTCGAGCTCGGCCACCCCGTAGGACTGCGGGTCGTCGACCGGGGTGAGGAGGATCAGCGCGTCGGGGTTGTGCTCGTTGAAGGTGGCGACGAGGCCGCGGAGGCCGTCGCGCAGGAGGTTGTCGCCGAGGTACATGACGAAGGGCGAGCCGCCGATGAACTCCTCTGCGGTCAGCACCGCGTGGGCGAGGCCGGCGGGCTTGTCCTGGACGATGTAGGTGATCTCGGCCCCGAACCGGGAGCCGTCGCCGGCGGCCTCGCGAATCTCGTCCCCGGTCTCCGGGGCGATGATGATCCCGATCTCCTCGACGCCGGCATCGACCAGCGCCTCGATCCCGTAGAAGAGCACGGGTTTGTTCGCCACCGGCACCAGCTGCTTGGCCGAGGTGTGGGTGATCGGGCGCAGCCGCGTCCCGGCGCCGCCGGAGAGGATCAGTCCCTTCAGGGCCTCCATCGGCTCGCAACCCTATCTGCTCCATCCACCTAGGATTGTGGGTTCATGGTCGCCGCCACCGATCAGCCGCAGGACGAGCTGACGGCGCTTCGCGAGCAGCGCGAGGCGCTGCACCGGGAGCTCGTCCGCAAGACCTACCGGATCGGCGAGCTGGAAGGGGAGCTGATCGAGGTCGCCCGCACCTACGAAAAGAGCCTCAGCTGGAGGCTGACCCGGCCGGTGCGGGCGCTGAAGCCGGCGCTGAAGAAACTCCTCGGCCGCTGATGCGACGCGACCTGCGGGTGCTGAAAAACATCCTCCCGGCCTGGGCGATCGCCTTCCTGCGCCGACTCCGCGACCTGCTCCGGCGCGGCCGCCAGCTGCACCTGCAAACGCCGCGGGCCCGCCGTGAAGCGGCGCTGCAGGAACTCGAAGCGCTGGCGCAGCGGCCGCTGATCTCGCTGGTGATGCCGACCTACAAGACCGACCTCAAGTACCTGCGCGAGGCGGTTGGCTCGGTGCTCGGCCAGCACTACCCCGAGTGGGAGCTGATCGTCGTCGACGACGCCTCCGGCGACCCGGCGCTGGAACGGGCGCTGAGCGGCTACGACGGCGCCCACGCGCGGATCAAGTACCGCCAGCTGCAGCAGAACGCAGGCATCTCCGCCGCCACCAACGCCGGCATGGAGCTGGCCGAGGGCGAGTTCGTCGGCTTCCTCGACCACGACGACACGCTGACGCCCGACGCGCTGCTGCGGGTGGCGCAGGCGCTGGCCGGCGACCCCGAGCTCGACGTCGTCTACTCGGACTCCGACAAGCTGACGATCGGCGGCGTCCGCGCCGACCCCTTCCTGAAGCCCGACTGGTCGCCGGTCTACGCCCTGGGAGCGATGTACATCGGCCACCTGCTGGTGGTTCGCCGCGCGGTCGCCGAGGCGGCCGGCGGTTTCGACTCGGCCTTCGACAAGATCCAGGACTTCGAGTTCATGCTGCGGGTCTCCGAGCGGACCGACCGCATCCACCACATCCCGCAGATCCTCTACCACTGGCGGGCGATCCCCGGGAGCATCGCCGCCGGGACCGAGCAGAAGAGCGGCGTCGAGGAGCTGCAGGCGCGGGCGGTCTCGGCGCACCTGGAGCGGCTCGGGCTGCCGGCGCGGGCGCAGCCGCACCCGGCGATCCCGCACCGGGCGGTGCTGGTGCCGGCGAACGGCTCGGCGCCCCAGCCGCAGGTCAGCGTCGTCGTCCACGGCCGCGAGGGCAGCCCGGAGGTCGAGCGGCTGCGGCGCTCGCTGGAGCGGACCGCCTACCCGGACCTGGAGACGATCGTGGTCGCCGAGGGCAGCCGGGCCGCTGCCCACAACGCCGGCGCCGGGCGGGCCTCGGGCGAGCACCTGCTCTTCCTCGCCCCCGACGTCGAGCTCGAGCCGAATTGCGTCTCGCAGCTGGTCCTCCACGCCTCGCTTCCGGACGTCGCCGCGGTCGGCCCGAAGCTGGTCCGCCCCGACGGGAAGGTCGAGCAGGCGGGGATCGCGATCGGGCTGCGCGACCCGGCGGCGCCGATGCTGGCGGGGGCGCCGGCTGAGGGCGACGGCTACTACGGGGCCCTGCCCTGCTCGCGCGAGGTCTCCGGGCTCAGTGCCGAGTGCATGCTGGTGCGGCGGGAAGACTTCGAGCGGGCGGGCGGATTCCTGGACCTGTATGCCTGCGAATACGAGGACCTGGACCTCTGCCGGCGGCTCGCCGGCGCAGGCCGCAAGTGCGTCTACGCCGCCACCGCGACCGCCGTCAGCCACCGCGGCGAGAGCGCCCGCCGCGCCGGCGCCGACATCGTCGACCGCGCCCTCTTCGTCGACACCTGGTACGACGAGCTGCTCGCCGGCGACCCCTACTTCAACCGCGGCTTCGCGCGCCAGCGGGCCGACTACGTCCCCTCCGGCTGGCTGGAGCCGGTCTACCGGGCGATCGGCACGGTGAGGTCGCGATGAACCGGGTCGTCTTCGTCATGTACGGGCCGCTCGACGTCAACAGCGCGATCCAGGCCTTCCACTTCGGCGAGGAGCTGACCGCGCAGGGATGGGAGGTGACGCTTGCGGGGGTCGGCGACCCGAGCCGGATCGAGGCGGTCGGCCATCCCCCCTTCGAGTGCGTCTCCCACGAGGCCCTGGAAGAGCGGATCCGCAGCGGGTCGATCCCCCGCGAGGGGACGATCGTCTGCGGCTGGACGCCGCGCGAGCGGGTCAACCGCCTGACGACGCGCATCGCCTCGGCGCTGCGGGTCCCCTACGTGGTCCACCTCGAGGACAACGAGAACTACCTGCTGGAAACGATCACCGGGATGACCCTGCCGGAGCTGCAGCGGCTGCCGCTGCGGGCGCAGGACCGGATGAGCACCCTGGACACCATCCACCCCACCCACTACGAGGAGTTCCTCCGCGGCGCCAGCGGCGTCACCGTGATCACCGAGGAGCTGAACGACTTCAACTTCGGCGAGCGGCCCCACCACGTGGCGCGGCCGGGGATCGACAGCGAGCGCTTCAGCCCGGAGCGGCCGGACCGGAAGACGCGCGAGCAGCTGGGGCTGCGGCCGGAGGAGTTCGTCCTCGTCTACCACGGCACCATCCACTACGCCAACCAGCACGAGATGATGAGCCTCTACGTCGCCGTGCAGCTGCTGCGCCGGCGCGGCCACCAGGTGCGGCTGGTGCGGCTCGGCCACAGCGAGTTCGGCGGCGTCGACCCGCGCGCCTTTCGCGCCGTCAGCGACGGGGTGCTGGAGCTGGGCCGGATCGACTGGCGCGAGGTGCCCGACTACCTGGCGCTGGCCGACGCCTTCGTCCAGCCCGGCGCCTGCGACGCCTTCAACCGCTACCGGCTGCCCTCGAAGCTGCCGGAGTTCCTGGCGATGGGACGCCCGACTATCGTGCCCCACTGCAATATCGGTCATGACCTCACCCACGGGGAGAACGCACTCTTGCTCGAGCAGGGCAACGCAATCGAGATCACGGCGCGGGTCGAAGAGCTGATCGGCGACCGCGAGCTGGCGGCGAAGCTCGGCGCCGGGGCGCGCAGGTTCGCCCTCGAGGAGCTGAGCTGGCCGGACAACGCGACCGCGCTCGGCGGGTTCTACCGCGAGCTGATCGGCGCACCGGCGGAGCAGGCGGCGTGAGCCGGCTCAAGGACCAGGCGGCGCGGGCGCGGGCGATGGCTGCTCAATCGCCGGCGCTGCGCAAGGCGAAAGGCAAAGTCCTGGGGCGGGTCTCCCCCCCAGGCGCCGACAACGCCTCCGCCTGGACGATCAGGGACACGCCGCTGCAGGGCTTGGTCGAGCGCTACCGCGGCAGCTTCCCGCTCCCCGCCGCCTCCTACGGAACCGTCGAGGACTTCGCCGACAGCGTCGACAACATGCCGGGGCTGGCGGGGGCCAACTTCGACATGAAGGACCTGCAGCGCTGCTGGATGCTGAAGGCGATCATCGGCAACGTTCCGGTCGGCTCGCGGCTGCTGGAGATCGGCGCCGGCGAGCCGCTGGTCGCCGGCGCGCTCTCGCGGCTCGGCTACGACGTCACCGTCGTCGACGCCTACGACGGCAGCGGCAACGGGCCGAAGGAATTCGAGACCTTCCGCAGCGCCTACCCCGACCTCACCTTCGTCCGCGAACACTTTCCGCCGCAGACCGAGGTCGGCGACGACTTCGCCGCGATCTACTCGATCTCGGTCCTCGAGCACGTCCCCCTCGACGTCATCGACTCGGTGATGAGCCGCTCCCGCGACCTGCTCGCCAAGCAGCAGGGGGTCAGCATCCACGCCGTCGACCACGTCCTCGCCGGTTGGGGGGCCGAGGAGCACCTGGAGAAACTGCGCCGCATCGCCACCGGCATGGGCATCGCCGACGCCGACCTCGACGCCGCCCTCGCCGAGCTAAAGGACGACCCCGAGACCTATTTCGTCTCCGCCGAGTCCCACAACCGCTGGCGCGGCGACCTCCCCTACGACCAGTACCCGATGCGCCGCATCGTCTCGGTCAACCTCTTCTCGGGCGCCTGAACAGGGGGCGGCAGGTCACTTGACGCGGTGCGTTCTCAGAGAAGCTCGGCGATGCGCGCCGCCTCGCGCCTGAAGACCCAGACGCCGAGGACGCAGACGACGAGGAAGACAACGATCGACGGCAGCAGGTGCAGCCACCCACCGGCAGCGGCGACGGCGCCGGGGGCGCTGGGGTCGATCACCCAGGCTCGCGCCTGCTCCAGGATCGGCGTGAGCGGATTGACCAGGAGGACGCGACGCAGAGTGTGCGGCAGGGTCGCGATCGTGATCGGATAGAGGACCGGGGTCACGTAGAAGAGCGCCGTGGCGGCGACGGCCCAGATGATGTTGACGTCGCGGAAACGCACGTTCAGGGCCGAAAGCAGCAGCGAGAGGCAGGAGGTGAGGACGATCAGCGGCACCAGCACGACCGGCAGCAGCAGCCAGGTCCACAACGGGTCGATCCCGTTGGCGAGGATGAAGACGAAGACGACGATCATGTTGAGCCCGAACGTGAAAAGGGCGATGAGGACCGAGGAGAGCGGGATCACCAGGCGGGGGAACTGGGTCTTGCGGACGATCCCCTCCTGGGCGAGGACAGAGGTGACGGCGGAGCCGGTTGCTTCTTGGAAGAAGCCGAAGAGGACGATGTTGAAGAGCAGCAGCACGGGGTAGTGGGGCACTTCGCCGCCGATCTTCATGACCTTGGTGAAGACGACCAGAAGGACGGCGAACAGCATCAGGGGCCGCACCAACGACCAGATGTAGCCGAGGAAGGTGCCGAAGAACGTCTTCTTGAATTCGTTCAGGGAGATCAGCCACAGCAGATCGAAGAAGCGACGCGATCCGCCGCCGAGCGCGGATGGGCCCTGCACCTCCTGCAGCGGCAGGCGGGCGGGATCGGCGTTCACTCGGGGACCGCCGTCAGGTCGTTGTCGAGCGAGACCACCCCGTCGACGTCGGCACCGAAGACCACGAAGTCGAGAACGTGCGGGGAGTGGAGGACAAGCTGGGCGAAGCTGTGGTTGCGGTGGATCCAGGACTGCATCACGTACCGGCCCGGCGCCAGGCGGTTCTCGATCTCACCGCTGACCCGAACGCGGCGGCCCGCCTCGAGCCGATCCCCCATGTCGGGCGCGAGCTGCAGGGCGATGCCGGCGACCTGGACGTTGTCGGCGTTCATCAGAGCGAGGCCGAAGCTTGGCCCCTCAACCGCACGGCGGGCCTCGAGCACGATCGAGAGGCGCAACGGCTTCCCGGCTTCCACCGTCGTCGCCCGTTCCCCGTCGGCGTTCTGGAGCTCGGCTTCGACGATGACCACGTCGGCGGTGCCGCCCGATTCGCCCGCTGCCGTCGGCGCCTGCTCGAAGTTGAGCCGCAGGTACTCCCGCGCGACCTCTCCCGGGTCGCCACTGGCTCGCACGCCGCCGTCGTGCAGCAGCATCGCCCGGTGGCAGTAGTGCTCGACCGCACCCATGTCGTGGGTGACGAGGATGACCGTGCGCTCGGAGTCGCGCATCTCGTGAAACACGTCGGCGCACTTCTGCTGGAAGGAGGCGTCGCCGACGGCGAGGACCTCGTCGATCAGGAGGATCTCGGCGTCGGATTGGATCATCACCGAGAAGGCGAGCCGGACGAGCATCCCCGAGGAGTAGTTCTTCAGTTTCATGTCGACGAACTCCTCGAGCTCGGCGAACTCGAGGACCGCCGGGAGCCGCTTTCTCGCTTCGTCCCTGTGCAGCCCCATCATCACGCCGTTCAGCTCGACGTTCTCGCGCGCGGTCAGGTCGGGGTTGAAGCCGACCCCGAGCTCGATGAACGGCGCCAGCCGCCCGGCCATCCTGACGCGGCCGGCGTCGGCGGCGTAGATGCTGGCGAGGATCTTCAGCAGCGTGCTCTTGCCGGAGCCGTTGCGGCCGACGATGCCGAAGAACTCCCCCCGGTGGATGTCGAAGGAGACGTCCCGCAGCGCCCGCAGCTCACGGTATTCCCCCTTCCTGAAGGTGGTGAAGCGCTCCTTCAGGGAGTCAACCTTGTGGGTCGGCAGGCGGAAGGACTTGTGGAGCGCCCGCGCCTCGATCGCCACCGGGGAGCTGGTCGCGCCAGGGCGCGGGGAGGCGCTGGTGCCCTTCTTTTCGGTCTCAACAGCCATGCCGGCCTCAATCATCGAGCATCGGCTGCTTTGAAGGCTCGCGCCCACGCAGCTTTGAGATGCACTAGATAACTTACCCGCGTGTCCGAGGCGAAGCCCAGGATCGGGACCCCGGTCCTGCTGCTTCTGATCTGGCTCTTCGGAACCTCCGCCTGCCTGCTCCTCTACCTCGGCTCCAAGCTCACCTTCCTGCTCGACGACTGGGAGTTCCTGCTCTACCGCCGGAGCTTCAGCGCCGACTCGATCCTCGACCCCCACGGGGAGCACATCGTCGCCCTACCGGTGCTGATCTACAAGGCGCTGCTGGCGACGGTGGGGATGGGGTCGGCGCTGCCCTACCGGGTCGTCTCGGTCGGACTCTTCCTGCTCAGCGCCGCCCTCCTCTTCGTCTACCTGCGGCGCCGGGTCGGCGACTGGCCGGCGCTGGCCGCGGTTGCGGTCGTCCTCTTCCTCGGCTCCGCCTGGGAAGACCTACTCTGGTCCTTCCAGATGACCTACTTCGGCTCGGTCGCCGCCGGACTGGGGGCGCTGCTGGCGCTGGAACGGGACGACCGCCGCGGCGAGATCGTCGCCTGCGCCCTGCTCGTCGTCTCGATCCTCTTCTCCAGCCTCGGCCTCTCCTTCGCGATCGGGGCGGCGGTCTTCGTCCTGCTGGGGGATGAACGGCGACGCCGGCTATACCTCTTCCTCGTCCCGCTCGCCGTCTACGGGCTCTGGTGGCTGGGCTGGGGCCACACCGCCGAATCGGCGCTCAGCTTCCACAACATCGTGAGGACGCCGCTCTACGTGCTCGACGGCCTCGCCACCTCGGTCGGCTCGGCGACCGGCCTCGCCAACAACAGCGTCACCGTCCACGACCGCCTGATCTGGTCGCGGCCGCTGGCGATCGCCCTCGTCTTCCTTGCCGTCTGGCGGCTCTACCGGCTGCCGCGGGTCCCGCGCTGGTTCTGGGTGGCGCTGGCGATCGGCGGTTCCTTCTGGATCCTCGCCGGCTTCAACCAGATGCCGGGCCGCGAAGCCGACGCCAGCCGCTACCAGTACCTCGGCGTCGTCTTCGTCTTCATGATCGCCGCCGAGGTGCTGCGGCCGGAGCTGGAGCGGGGGCTGCGGATCGGCCGCGCGGCGCTGGCTGGGATCGCCCTCGTCGTCGCCTTCTCGATTCTCAGCAACCTGCAGGACCTGCACTCCGCCTTCAAGAGCACCTACCACCCGATCAGCCGGCTCGAGAAAGCCGGCCTCGGCGGCCTCGACATCGCCGAAGGCACGGTCGACCCCGGCTTCGTCCTCAGCGAAGACGTGGTCGACACCGGCTTCGTCCACGTCGACGCCGGCTCCTACTTCGCCGCCCGCGAAGAGTGGGGCTCGCCGGCCTACTCGGAAGCCGAAATCGCCGCCAGCCCGGAGTTCGTCCGCTACGCCGCCGACAAGGTGATCTTCGGCGCCCTGGGGATCGAACTGGAAACGATTGCCGACTCCGAAGTTCCCTCGGCGGGCTGCGTCACCGTGCCGAGCGAAGGCGGAGCCTCGCCGGTCCTCACCCTGCCGCCGGGGACGACGACGATCGAGGCGGGCGGCGGCCGGATCGAACGCTTCGAGCTGAGCCGCTTCTCGACCGGCGCGGCGCCGGTCCAGATCGAAGGCATCGGGGCCGGCGAAGCGGGGCGGCTGACGATCCCTCGCGACAAGGCGACCACGCCCTGGGAGCTGCGGCTGCGCACCGCAACGCCAGCGCTCGTCTGTCGGCCGGGAGAAGGAGGCAGATGAAGCTCTCGGTCGTGATCCCCGCCCATGACGAGGAGGGCTCGGTTGGGCCCACGGTCGAAGGCATCGTCGCCAGGCTCGGCGGCGAAGAGATCGAGTACGACATTCTCGTCGTCGACGACAACAGCAGCGACCGCACCAAGGAGATCGTCGAGGCGATCGGCGCCGGGAACCCGCGGGTCCGCTGCCTCACCTCCTACCACCCGCCCGGCTTCGGCTTCGCCGTCCGCTGCGGACTGGAGCAGTTCGGCGGCGACGCGGTGGCGATCATGATGGCCGACGGCTCCGACAGCCCCGAGGACCTCGTCGCCTACCACCGGCTCCTGGAAGAGGGCTACGAGTGCGCCTTCGGCTCCCGCTTCATCCGCGGCGCCCGGGTCGTCGACTACCCGCCGGCGAAGCTGATCATGAACCGGATCGTCAACTTCGGCATCCGGCTGCTCTTCCGCCACGGCTACAACGACACCACCAACGCCTTCAAGGCCTACCGGCGGGAGACGATCGAGGCGATCCAGCCGCTCCTCTCCCACCACTTCAACCTCACGGTGGAGCTGCCGCTGAAGGCGGTCGTACGCGGCTACAGCTACGGGATCGTCCCGATCTCCTGGACCAACCGCAAAGCCGGGGTCTCGAAGCTGGCGCTGAACGAGATGGGCAGCCGCTACCTCTTCATCGTCCTCTACGTCTTCCTCGAGCACCACCTCAGCCGCGGCGACTACCGACGGGGAGCGACGCGGAGATGAGCGTCCGCCGCCCCGGGGCAACCCCGGTCCTGTTGGCGGCGATGGCCGCCGCCGCCGCCTACATCGTCGTCCTCGGCCAGAAACTCAGCTTCCTGCTCGACGACTGGACCTACATCGTCTACCGACGCGGCGCCGACTTCGAGAACTGGGTGCGGCCGGACAACGAGCACTTCGTCGCCGGGCCGGTGACCATCTGGAAGCTCCTGATCACCGTTTTCGGGATCGACTCGATGCTGCCCTTCAAGCTGGTCTCGACGGCGCTCTTCCTGCTCGGAGTCTGGTTCCTCTTCGTCTGGTGTCGGCGGCGGGTCGACGAGTGGGTCGCCCTGATCGGGATGGTGGCGCTGCTCTTCTGCGGCGCCGCCTTCGACGACCTCCTCTGGTTCGCCTCGATCACCTTCCTCGGCTCGATGGCCGGTGGCCTGGCGATGCTGGTCGCCCTCGACCGGCGCGACGCGACGGGGGATCGCCTCGCCTGCCTCGCTCTCACCGTCTCTCTCGTCTTCTCCAGCCTCTGGGTCGCCTTCGCTGCCGGCGCCGCCCTCGACGTCTTCCTGCGCCGGCGCGAGCGGCCCTGGTTGAGGCGCCTCTTCATCGTCGCCGTGCCGGCGCTGATCTACGTCGCCTGGTGGATCGGCTGGGGGCACGAAGCCGAAAGCGCGCTCTCGCTCCACAACGTCGTCCGCTCGCCGTTCTGGGTCTTCGACTCGATCGCCGCCGCGATCGGCGCTCTGCTCGGGCTGGCGATCCCGGCGGAAGGGATCACCGCGCCCAACGGCCTCGACTGGGGACGGCCGCTGGCCGCCGCGCTGATCATCCTCGCGCTCTGGCGCCTCCGGAAGATGCCGCGGGTGCCACGCTCGCTCTGGGTCGTGATCGCCGTCGCCCTCGTCTACTGGCTCCTCGGCGGCTTCGACGTCAAGCCGGGACGCGACGCCTCGGCCAGCCGCTACCAGTACCCGGGCGCGGCCTTCGTGCTGATGATCGCCGCCGGCCTGCTCAGCGACATCCGCTTCCAGCGGCGGCTGCTGATCCCGGCCCTGGCGGTGCTGGCGGTGGCGGTGATCCCGAATGCCGTCTTCTTCCACGAAGCCTACGAAAGCTACCGCCGCACCAGCCAGATCGAGCGCGCCGACCTCGCCGCCCTGGAAATCACCCGACCGCGGATCGAGCCCGGCTTCCGGATCGAAGAACCGGAGGCGGACACCGGCTACGTACCGCTCGAAGCCGCTCCCTACTTCGAAGCCCGCGACGGGGACGGCTCACCCGCCTACGACGAAGCCGAACTGGCCGAGGCCCCCGAGCACGCGCGGGTGCCGAGCGACAAGGTGATGGCGGCGGCGCTGGGCGTGAAGCTGGCGCCCGGCCGGATCGGCGAGAGCTGCCATACGGTCCCCGTCGAGGAAGGCACCCAGGTCCTGCCGCTCGACCGCGGCGGTGCCGAGCTGCGGGCGACGGCACCCCTGCGGCTGGCGCTCGGCCGCTTCTCCGAATCCTTCCCGGTGGCTCTGGGCAGACTGGCCCCTGGCCGGTGGGGGGCGCTGCGGATCCCGACCGACCTCTCGCCGCGCCCGTGGCAGCTGCAGGTGAGCGGTGAAGGACGGCTGACGGTCTGCCGACCGCCGGGCTCATGACCGCCCGCCGCACCACCGAGATCGCCCTTGGAGCGGCGATGGCCGTCTCCCTAACGCTGATCGTTGCGGCGACGAACGGTCAGGGTTTCGCGATCGACGAACTGTATTACTACGCTCGCGTCGCGGTTTTCGAAGGCAGCCTCTTCCACTACGACTCCCCCTTCAGCCCGCAGTACCTGCTCGCCCCGTTCAACGGCCACCTCGCGCTCGGAGGCCGCTTCGTCTACGAGGCCGTCTTCGCCACGGTCGGCGCCCACTACACGGTCTTCGTCGTCATCGACGCGCTCGGCATCTGCGCCTGCGCCGGCCTCCTCTTCGTCTTCGCCCGGCGACGGATCGGCGAGGTCGCGGCGCTGGCGCCGGCGCTCCTGATCCTCTTCTTCGGGGTCGCCCGCGAGCAGTTCCTCTGGCCGCTCGACTTCAATACCTCGGTGGCGCTGGCCACTGGCCTGGCCGCCATCCTCTGCCTGCAGCGCGAGGACCGCCGCGGCGACGTCCTCGCCTGCCTGCTGCTGGCGATCTCGGCGGCGATGATCGAGGTGGGCCTCGCCTTCATCGTCGGCGCCGCGCTGATGATCGCGATCACCCCCGGGCATCGACGCCGACGGGACGATTCCGGTCGACATAGGACCGTTTTCGTCCCGTCGCGCGTGGGTCGGGGCTGGATCGTCTTGGGGCCGCTGGCGCTCTACGCGATCTGGTGGGTCTGGTCGGCGAAGTTCGGACAGGGGGAAACCGAGCTCTCGAACATCACCGCGGTGCCGAAGACCTTCTTCGACGCGATCGCGGTCTCGCTCGGTGCGCTGACCGGCACCAACCCCGTCTACGCCGAATCCTTCGGCACCGGAGTGACGACCCTGGGACGGGTGCTGGCGGTCGCCGGCCTCCTCGCCCTGGTGGTGCGCATCGCCCTGCGCAATCTGCCGCCGACGATCTGGGTCTGGATCGTCACGGCGGCCACCTACTGGACCCTGCTGGCGATCGCCGACCGCTCACCGCAGAGCACCCGCTACCTGCTGGTCAGCGCCGTCCTCGTGCTTCTGATCGCCGCCGACTGCTTCCGCCGCCCGCTCTCCAACCGCGCCGGCGCGGTGCTGGTGGTGCTGGCGCTGCTGCCGCTGCCGGCCAACGTCGACGCCCTCTTCACCGGCAAGGACCAGAACGTGCTCCGCACCGACATCGCCAAGAGCCGGGCCGAGTTCGCGATGCTGGAGCTGGCGGGCGAACGCGTCGACCCCGCCTACGTCGTCTCCGCCGACCCCCGGGTCGCCGAACTCGGCGGCAGCCTCTACCTGGGGATTCCCGCCGGCGCCTACCTCGACTCCGCGAGCGAGAACGACTCGATCGCCTTCAGCCTCGAAGAGCTGCGCCTGCAGCCGGAGGAAATCCGGAAGATCGCCGACGCAGCCTTGGCTGGGGCGCTGCGGCTGGAACTCGAATCCTCCCGCGGGCCCGGGAGGGCCGAGAGCTGCCGGACCACCGAACCGGCGAACGGCGGTCCCGCGGTGGTGGCGCTCTCCGGCGGCCTCAACCATGTCCGCGTCACCGGCCCCGGCACGCCGCTGATCGGCCTCCGGCGTTTCGCCGGCTCCGGCCCCGGCGTTCCGATCGCGAAGCTGCGACCCGGCGGCTGGGCCGCCGTGCGGCGGCCCCAGGAAGGCGCCAAGCCCTGGCAGCTGGTGACCAAGGCGACCGTCACCACCTGCTCGATATCGTCGGGCGCTGCTTGAGCCAACCCCCGAGGAGACGATCAGACTGAACTACGAGCGCCTCTACGCCTTCCGCTTCCGCGGCATCGACCAGGACGCGCGCACCGCTGTCTGGGACGAGATTGCCCCCCACGTCTACGGGCTGATGGGCTCTCCCGCCCGGGTCCTCGACCCCGCCGCCGGACGGGGGGAGTTCATCGAGGCGATCCCGGCGCAGGAGCGGGTCGCGGTCGACGAGGTCGCCTACCCGGAGGCCGACCACAGCTCCGGCGTGCGTCGGATCACCTCGAAGATCGAGCAGGCCGAGCTGCCGGCCGAGCACTTCGACGGCGTCTTCGTCTCCAACTTCCTCGAGCACCTGCCGAGCCAGGAGGCGATCTCCCAGTTCCTCGAAAAGATGCACGGCGCGATGGCCCCCGGCGGCCGCATCGCGGTCATGGGACCCAACTACCGCTACTGCTCGAAGGAGTACTGGGACATGGCCGACCACATCATCGCCCTCACCCACCTGGCGATCGAGGAGCACCTCTACACCGCCGGCTTCGAGCCCGAGAAGACGATCCCCCGCTACCTCCCCTACTCCTTCCGCGGCGTCCTCCCCCCCTCGCGCAGGCTGACCGCCGCCTACCTCCGCACCCCCCTCGCCTGGCGCCTGCTTGGCAAGCAGTTCCTGGTCATCGGACGGAAGTAGCCCAACCCGAGCCCCTCGAAGGCGCCGCGCCAAATCCGAATCAACCGGTCTTCATCGGCGCGGCACCTGATCGCGGTCAGCCGACCTTGGTGATCTGAACAGCCGGAATCGCCCGGACGCTCGTCATCGACACAGCGTTCACCTCCTCGCAAGGTCACGTGGCGGCGCCCGTTACAGCCGCCGCTGGGCTCGCGCGACTTTACTGGAGCAGATTTCACCAATGTAGCCGTTTCTCCCTATAAGGACGCTGAGTCAAACAGCTGCTTGAGCTGGACTGCGAAGCCGCTTCGGTGCCGCACCTTTGTAAGGCGGTGCTACACTCGCCCCATCCCGACCACGAAGCCCCGATATACGGTCACCGACACCGGTCAGCTGCGCGAGCAGTTGGATGCGGCGCAGCGACGGTGGCCCGAGGTCAGGGATAGAAAAGAGCTGCTGCTGCGCCTGGCCGATGCCGGTCGCAACGCGATCGCCCGCGAAGCGGAGGAGCGCCTGAACGCGATCCGGCAGAGCTCCGGTGCGCTGACCGGGATCTACCGTCCGGACGAGCTGAAGCGGCTGCGCGAAGACTGGCCCGATTGATCGTTCTCGACGCCAGCGTCCTGATCGCCCATCTGGACGATTCCGATCAGCATCACCCAAGAGCCCAAGGCCTGCTGGAAGCGATCAGCGGCGAACCATGGGGGGCGAGCAACATCACCCTCGCCGAGGCGCTGGTGACTCCAGCTCGCAGGGGGCACCTCCTGGAGGTGGAAACGATTCTTGTGGGACTCGACGTTCAAGAGGTTCCGCTGGGATCGGCCGCCGCGGGACGGTTGGCCGAGATGCGCGCTGAAGTCGGTTTGAAGTTGCCGGACTGCTGCGTCCTCCTGGCCGCGCAAAACAATGAAGCCGCCTTGGCAACCTTCGATGCCGACCTGCTCGCTGCTGCTGAAAAGCTCGGGATCGGGGTGGCTCCCGACCCTTCCAGGTAGAGGCTCAGGGCAGCGGGCAGACATAGACCGGGCCTTTGACGACTGCCAGCCAGGGGTCCGGGGCGGCGTCGGCCGGGACGCGGAGTTCGACCCACCGGCCTGCAGCGACGGATCCGAGCGGGACCCCGGTCCTGCCGCGGCCGAAGCGGCTGGCGGCGATCCTGACCGCTCCCGAGCGGGAGCCGATCAAGGCTCCGCCCGGAGGCAGGTCGAAGTAGGCGGCGCTCTTGGCGCTGGCATCGGTGACGCTCGGGCAGGAGCTTCGGTCGGAGGGAGCGAACGCTGGTTTCAGATCGAGCTGGAGCGCGGCCACGAGAGTCGCGTCGGCGATGCGGCGGACGCGGAGATCCTCGTGGCGCAGGTGCTCCAGCGAGAAGCCGAGCGGTCCGTAGCGGTGCTCGCCTTCGAAGTAGTTGCCGGCTGGCATCGGGACGAAGACCGCCCCGCCCGCTTCCTCCACCCGCGGATCGCTGGCGGGGACGAAGTCCGCGGGGACCCGCTTGCGGGCCAGGTCGAGCATCGCGTACTCGGCCCGGTTGGCATTGGCTTCGGGCAGCATCATCGCGCGCTCGTCTTCGAGCTTTGCCAGATTCCCTGGCAGGGCAAGGGCGACGACGAGGAAGACCGCGGCGATCGCCAGCGCCGGCAGGCGGCGGTCGGCGAGGGCGTCGGCGGCGACCAGCAGGGCGATCGTCGCCGCGACGAAGATGTAGCGAGCGGAATCGGCCTCGCGACCGCCCATCGCGATCTGCACCCAGTAAGCGAGCAGGATCGCCAGGGAGACCCAGAGGGTGCGCGGCACCCCACCCCGGCGGATCCGCCAGGTGAGCGCCAACGCCGCAAGCGCCGCCAGGACCGTGCCCGCCGCCGTCACCGTCGTCTCCCCGGCGGGCGTGCCGGCACCGGCCGGATTCAGCCCGGTCAACGAACCCGCCACCGCCGCGGCCCCGTCGGCGACCGCCCGCGGAACGAGGTGGACGTTCGCCAGCTCGGCTTCCGACTGTCCGAATTTCTGCGCCCAAAGCCACCAGATCGCGTAGAGGCCGGCGGGCGCCAGGAAGATCCAGAGACGGCGGAGCCTGTCCTCCCGCAGGAGGACGGAAACCGCGATCCCAACCGCGAAGGCGAGGCCGACCTCGAGCGTGAGGACCGAGAGGACGAGCAGGAGGCAGGCGGCGACGTCGCCGGTCCGGTCTTCCCGTTCCAACGCCATCAGCGCGGCGAGGCCAAAGCCGAGCGAGTAGACCGTGTGCAGGTCGAAGCCCCAGAGAAAGGTCTCGTTGGCATAGCCGAGGAAGAGCAGCGAGATGCTGAAAGCGAGCGCGACCAGCGGATCGGTTCGCCGCCGCACGAGGACGAAGAAGAGGCCAACGCAGGCGAGGATCCCGACCAGCTCGGCGATCCGGAAGAAGAGGTAATCGGTCCCCGCGACCCGAAAGAGCGCCTCGAAGACGAGCCGGCCGCCGAGGACGAGGTGGCCGTTATGGGGAGCGAAGAAATATTCGGCCCCGTGCAGTGGCGCGACGACGCCGTCGCGGATGACGAAGTGGGCGAAGTAGAAGGCTTCGTCGCCGTTGAGGGCGAGATCGCGACCGACGTGAAGGGTCCAGACAGCCGCCGCGGCCATCGCCACGAACAGGAGGGCCGGCGCCACCGCCGGCCTGCGCAGGAGCCCCCGCATCCGCCTCGTTACTTCTTGCGCCGGCGGCCGTTGAGCCGCATCCGCGGCACCCGCCACATCGCCTCGCCGACGATCGAGCTGTCCATCTTCGACTTGCCGACCTCGCGGTCCCGGAAGACGATCGGGACCTCGGCGACCTCGAAGCCGGCCTGCAGAGCGCGGTAGGTCATCTCGATCTGGAAGGCGTAGCCGCGGGCATCGACGGCGTCGAGGTCGATCGCCTCCAGCACCTCGCGGCGGAAGCACTTGAAGCCGCCGGTCAGGTCCTTGACCTCCACCCCGAGGATGAAGCGGGCGTAGGCGCTGCCGCCGCGGCTGATCACCCGCCGCATCGGCCCCCAGTTGCGGACTCCGCCGCCCTCGACGTAGCGGGATCCGATCACCAGGTCGGCCCGTTGGGCCGCCTCCAGCAGGCGCGGCAGGTAGGCGGGGTCGTGGGAGAAGTCGGCGTCCATCTCCAGCACCAGGCCGGCGCCTTCGGCCAGCGCCCTGCGGAAGCCGGCGATGTAGGCGGGGCCGAGGCCTTCCTTTCGCTCGCGGTGGAGGAGGCGCACCCGGTCCTCCTCTTCCTCGAGGCGCCTGGCGATCTCACCGGTGCCGTCGGGCGAGTTGTCGTCGACGATCAGCACCCGCGCGTCGGCGGGCAGCTCCGGCAGCACGGCGGCGACGAAGGGCTCGAGGTTCTCGGCCTCTTCGTAGGTCGGCAGGACGAGCCAGGCGGGGCCCCGCGGGTCGGCTGCGGTCACGGCGCTAGGGGCGGGACCTGCCGCCGGTGATCTTCACGAAGGCGTGCCAGGAGGGCTTGGGCTTGAAGCGCGGCCCCTGGCGGAAGAGGCCGACCGAGTCGCAGAAGTCGCAGAGCTGCGGCGCGTCCTTCCAGGAGAACCAGACGACCTGCTTCAGGTTCAGCCGCCGCCGGTTTTCGATCAGGTAGCCGTAGGAGGCTTTGAGCTCGCGGACCTGGCCGCGGACCCCCTGCTCGAAGGCGTCGTGCTGGAAGTTGTTCTGGGACCCCCACCCCATCTCGGTGACGTAGAAGCTGGGACGGTCGTGGTTCTCCTTGCTGACTTCGTGGAATTCCTCGACCATTTCTTCGAGTTCGCCGCTGTCGATCGCGTAGGGGTGCAGGGCGACCCCGTCGAATCTGCTCTTCATCCCCGGGATCCGGTAGAGCCCTTCGAGGAAGGCCGCCGCCGACATCCCTTTCACCCCGCGCGCGTTCGGGCGCGCGACGAGCCCGCTGAGCTGGATCTTCGCCCCCGGCTGCACCGACTTGATCGCCCGCTGCGTGATCGTCACCAGCTGCGCGTAGTCCTTCACCGAAACCGGATAGGCGAAGTAGAAGAAGTTGGCCTCGTTCCAGATCTGCCAGGTGCGCATCGGCTTCGGCGCCGTGATCGCCGGTTCGTAGTTGATGCCTTCCGTCTGGTGTTCGCGCCAGAACTGGCCGCCGGGCCCGTAGCGTTCGACCGCGGCCTCGACGAAGGCGACCCAGGCGGCGCGCTGGCGCGCGTTCCGCACCGGCAGCTTCGTCAGCTTGCCGAGCCAGGGCGGCGTGCCGGCGAGGAAGGGGAGGATTTCGAGGCCGCCGCGGGCGGCGACTTCGACCGTCGGGTCGATCGAGGACCAGTCGTAGCCGCCCCTGCGGGTCGGCTGCACCGCCGACCAGGCGATCGGCATCCGGATCGCTTCGATTCCCCCGGCCCGCATGTAGCGGACGTCTTCGTCGGTCAGCGGGGTCTGCGGGGCGACGCCGAAGAAGCCGCGCGGCAGATGCGGCTTCGGCTTGGCGCTGCCGCCACCGGTGAAGAGCGCGAGGGCAAGGACGACCGCCAACACTGCCGCGGCGAGGAGGCGGAGCTTCACGCGTTGACCACCCAGCGGTCGAGGTTCTGCTCGTACATCTCCTGGAGGATCTCCTCGATCCCGTAGCGCAGCTTCCAGTCGGGGTAGTCGGCCTGGAAGGGCGCCAGGTCGGAGATCCACCAGCGGTGGTCGCCGATCCGCGGCTCCTCGCCCATCTCCCACTGCAGCTTGCGGTCGGCGATCCGCTCACAGGCGTCGATCGCCTCCAGCATCGAGCAGTTGGAGAAGCGGCCGCCGCCGATGTTGTAGATGGCGGCGGCGCGCGGGGCCTTGCGGAAGGCGTCGAAGGCGGCGATCAGGTCGGCGCTGTGGATGTTGTCGCGGACCTGCTTGCCTTCGTAGCCGAAGACGGTGTAGGGCGTGCCGGTGACGACGCACTTCATCAGGTAGGCGAGGAAGCCGTGCAGCTTGGCGCCGGCGTGCTGGGGGCCGGTCAGGCAGCCGCCGCGGAAGGCGACGGTCGGCATCTCGAAGTAGCGCCCGTACTCCTGCACCAGCAGGTCGGCGGCGGCCTTCGAGACCCCGAACAGCGAGTGGGTCGAGTGGTCGATCGACATACTGGTGTCGATTCCCCTGAAGTACTCGTGGTCCTCCGGCAGCTCGAGCCGCTTCTCCAGGCTCTGCAGCGGCAGCCGGTTCGGCGTGTCGCCATAGACCTTGTTGGTCGAGCAGTGGACGAAGGGGGCGTCGGGGCAGTGCGCGCGCGCCGCCTCCAGCAGGTTGAGGGTGCCGTTGGCGTTGACGCCGAAGTCGGTCTGCGGCTCGCTCGCGGCCCAGTCGTGGGAGGGCTGGGCGGCGGTGTGGACGACCAGCTCGATCTGGCCGGCGCGCTCGCGGAAGATCCGCTCGATCGCCTCGGCGTCGCGGATGTCGGCGTTCTCCCAGCGGAACTCGGAGGGGTAGGACTCGATCAGCCGCTGGGTGACGTGCGAGGTCGAGGATTCGGGGCCGAAGAAGCGGGCCCGCATGTCGTTCTCGATCCCGACCACGTCGAAGCCTTCGCGGACGAAGTGCTCGACCGCCTCGGACCCGATCAGGCCACCTGCACCCGTGATGATCGCCACCGGCATACGCGTTTATTCCCTTTCCGTCACTGGGGTTGAATTTGGAGGGCGTCGGCGATCCGCGCCTCGTCGGCGGCGATCCACTGGTGGATGTCCGCCAGCACCTGCTCGGCACTGCGTCGGGGTCGCCATGCGTCGAGGCCGAAGAGCTTCGCGCAATCGGAAAGGTACACAGGCACGTCGCCGGAACGGGTCTCCGGCACCGCTGCAATCGGGATCTCGTTGCCGGTCAGCCGCCGGCAGATCTCGGTCGTCTCCAGCAGCGAGAGGCTGCACTCGCGGCCGCCGCCGACGTTGAGGACGCGCCCGTCCCACTCGTCGCTGTTCATCAGCTGCCGCTCGACCAGATCGACCAGGTCCTCGACGTGGAGTAGGTCCCGCACCTGCTTTCCATGTCCCCCGAACCCGATGTAGGCGAGCGGGTTGCGGAAGTGGTGGGCGAGCATCCAGTGGGTGAAGACGCCCTGGTCGACCTTGCCCATCTGCCAGGGGCCGGCGATGACGCCGCAGCGGTCAACCACCGCAGGGACGCCGAAGGCCGCCCGGTACTCCTCGATCAGCAGCTCGGCCGCCAACTTGGTCGTCCCGTAGAGGGTGCGGGCCCCGTCCAGCGGGAACTCCTCGGAGATGCCGGCCGGGGAGACGCCGGGGAACTTCTGCTCGGCGACGATCT
This sequence comes from uncultured Actinomycetes bacterium, assembly GCA_946479725.1. The sequence goes on from CAMLHB010000003.1 coordinate 31,534, forward strand.
CGAAGCGGGTCTCCCCCTCCACCAGGTTCAGCTCGACCTGCGGCGCCACCGGGTAGACGCGGCTGGTCGAGAGGAAGAGGAAGAAGGCGCCGTCGCGACGGGCCAGCTCGAGGCAGTTGTAAGCGCCGGTGAGGTTGGTGTGGAGGAGGTAGGAGGTGTCGCCGTCGACACCGCTCATCACCGAGGGCTCTGCCGAGCACTCGACCAGGGCCGTCAGCGGCGGCAACGCCTCCAGGTCGTCCGGCTGGCGGACGTCGCCTTTGACGAACCCGACCCCCGCCTCGGCCAGCCGCGGCAGGTTCAGCTCCGAGCCTCGGCGGTAGAGGTTGTCGAGCGCGATCACCTCCCAGTCGGGATGACGGGAGGCGAGGGAGACCGCGAGGTTGGAGCCGACGAAGCCGGCGCCGCCGGTGATCAGCAGCCGGGTCAAGGCTGGCGAAGCTATCACTAGGATCGCCCCACTTGGAGTTCGCGGCGCCACCTGACAACCCGGTTCTGCGCGGCGGCGAAGCGCACGTCTGGCGCGCTGTCCTGGAGACGGTCCCGGCTGAGCTGACGCTGCGGCAGGTGCTCGCCCTCTACCTGGACGAGGAGCCGCAGGAGATCGAGCTGGAGCGGGGCGAGCACGGCAAGCCCCGGCTCGCCGCCGAACCCGAGCGCCTCGCCTTCAACCTCAGCCACTCCGGCGACCTCGCCCTCGTCGCCGTCGCCCGCGACCGCGAGGTCGGGGTCGACGTCGAGCGGGTGAAGCCCGAGCGCGACCTCGTCGCGCTCGCCGAGCGGGCGCTGGCCCCGGAGGCCGCGGCGGCGGTGCGGGAGACGGCCGAACCGGAGCGGGCGCGGCTCTTCTACGAGCTCTGGACTCAGCACGAGGCGCGGCTCAAGTGCCTCGGGGTGGGGCTGGCGGCGCAACCGACCTGGCCGGTCCCTCCGGTCGCCGTGGAGAACCTGCCGATCGACCCCGGCTTCGCCGCGGCACTGGCGGTCAGCGGCGAGTGCATCCCGATTCGCTGCTGGACCTTTGGCTAACCGCGACCCTTTGCCGGGTAGGGGGTTAGCTAACTTGAGCACCTTGATCCGGGCAGCGGGAAAGATCGCCATCGTCGCAGCGCTCCTGACGGGGCTCTGGTGCGCCAGCGCGCAGGCGCTCTCGCTGCAGCAGATCGGCAGCTTCGAAGAGCCGGTCTTCGTCACCTCCGCCCCCGGCAACCCCGATCGGCTCTTCGTCGTCGAGCGCGAAGGCAAGGTGATCGAGGTCGAAAACGGCAACCAATCCGTCTTCGCCGACCTCAGCTCGCTCGTCAAGATCGAAACCGAAAGCGAGGAGGGCCTGCTCTCGATCGCCCTCGCCCCCGACTTCCAAACCAGCGGCCGGCTCTTCGTCTACTACACCGGCAAGGAACAGACCCCGGCGGAGATCCACATCGCCGAAATGGTCGCCAGCAACGGCTCGGCGCCGCTCTCCAGCCTGCGGAACCTGGTCACGATCGCCCACCCCAACCACAAGAACCACTACGGCGGTCAGCTCCAGTTCGGGCCGGAAGGGAGCCTCTTCGCCGGTACCGGCGACGGCGGCGGTGCGAACGACGTGGAAGGAAACGCGCAGAACATGAACAGCCTGCTCGGCAAGCTCCTGCGCATCGACTTCAACGCCCCGGTCCCGACGGCGCAGATCTGGAGCCTCGGCCTGCGCAACCCCTTCCGCTTCTCCTTCGACCAGCAGAACGGCGCCCTGGTGATCGGCGACGTCGGCCAGGGCGCGCGCGAGGAGGTCGACTACGCCCCCGCCCCGGGCCTGGGCCTCAGCGCCAATTACGGCTGGAACTGCCGCGAGGGGCTGATCGCCGGGCCGGAAACCGACGAAGGCTGCGGCTCGGCGCCTCCCGGGACCTTCACCGACCCGATCTTCGACTACCCGCACGAAGACCCCGGCGGCGACCAGGCCCACGGCTGCGCGATCATCGGCGGTTACGTGGTGCGGGGGCCGGGCTACGGCGACCTCGACGGCCGCTATCTATATGGCGACCTCTGCGTCGGCGAGCTGCGTTCGCTCGTGCCCGGGCTCCCGGCAGCCAGCGGCGATCGCTCCGAAGGCGTCTCGGTGGGAGAACTCAACTCCTTCGGCGAGGACTCCTGCGGCAGGGTCTACGCGGTCTCGGGCGACGGCCCCGTCTACCGGATCCTCGGCTCCGGCCCGTCCACCTGCCTTGAAGCCAGCCATCCGCTGGCGCCTTCGCTGGTCCGGGTCCGCGCCCTGCGGCGCAAGGTCAAGCGCAACCGCCGCGCCTTCATCACCGCGATCGTCTCACCCTGCGAAGGCCGGCGGGGGCAGCCGGTGACTCTCTGGCAAGGTCGGCGCAAGCTCGGCACCCGTCGCCTCGACCGGGTCTGCACGGTCCGGTTCAGGCCGCGGGTCAAGCACCGGGTGACGCTGCGGGCCAAAATCGCCTCCGACGGCACCTACGAAGAAGCGACCTCACGGCGTCTCAAGCTCCGCATCCTCCGCCGGCACCGGCGGCATTAGTAGGTGCCGCCGAGCTTGCGGTGGTCCCAGGTGGCGGTGCGCAGCGGCCGGAAGCGGATTGCCACCCGCTTCGGCGCCTGCGCTTCCAGCGCCGCCTTGGCGTCGCCCTCGACCGAGGAGATGCCCTCGGCGTAGCGCAGGGTCAGCTCCTCGGCGAACCCGATCACGGTCTCGAAGTCCCGGTGCAGCTCCGCCTCGGCCTCGATCATCGCCCCCCGCAGCTCCCCGTACTCGTGGCCGGTCTCGACCAGGACGGTAGCCCGCGGGTCGCGTTCGAGGTTGCGGACCTTCTGCGATTTCGCGTAGGTCCAGATCCACACCTCCCCGTCGCGGGGGACGAACCAGAGCGGCATCGAGTGCGGCCAGCCGCGCGGCCCGAGGCTGGAGACGACGGCGATCCGCTCCCCCTCCAGCAGCTCCAGCAGCTCCGCCGCGTCGAGCTTGATCTGGTCACGCCGGCTCATCGCCCAGACTCTATGCGGAGTAGCTCTGGGCTCGGCTCGAATCACGCGGCGCAGGACCTATCCTGCTCCGATGCCCGATTTCTCCAAGCTGATGCCACCCAGTGACGATGGGCCGCCTCCTATGGACTGGGACCAGTACGACCGGGAGACGCGCGCCGAGTTCGCGGAATTGCTGGATTCCGGCGCCGGAGAGAGGCAGATGCAGGAGTTCCTCGAGAGGAACCCCGCGATGGTTCCAGCGGCGTTCCCGGAACAAACGGGACACGGAGCCTGGCCCTTCGCTCTGATCACCCAGCCTCAGCTGAAAGGGTTCGGACACCGAATTCCAGACTTCATGTGGATCACTCGCAACAGCGGAGCGGTGCACCCAGTCCTGATCGAGATCGAGGACCCGGGCAAGCCGTGGCTGGCCAACAAAGCCAACCCCCAGCCCTCTCACCAACTATCGCAGGCACTGAACCAAATACGGCAGTGGCGCGAATGGCTGGAAGCGAACGAAGACCTTTTCTTCAAGTCGTTCGGGATACCCCCGGAGTGGAGAGCTCGACGCTTCCGGCCGATCTATGTCCTGATCTATGGACGCAAAGCAGAGAACGAAGTCGAGATCGCGAAGCTGCGTCAGTACCAGCAGGAAACCCATGACCTGATGTTGTTCACCTATGACCACCTGGCGCCAAACCAGAAACACCACGACTACTTGACCGTGAGGGGAAATGGAGGGGGTGCCTACGAGGCGGTCGCAATGCCCCCCACGGCGAGGCTCTACGCCAACGATCCCGAGTCGTGGCAGGTCGTATCCGGTCGTCGAGCCGTAATAGCAGCCCAACCGAGGATCACCGAGAAGCGCCGACGGTTTCTACTGGATTACGTGAAACGGTGTGACGCGTGGGCGGAAGGCTACGAGGACACCAAACGAGAACTGATGGCTCAGGCTCGCAAGGAACGGGCATGAGACGATCCCCGAAATGAAGACGATCATCCCGCTTTTCGAGGGATTCACCGCGCTCGACGCGATCGGGCCCTACGAGGTGCTGCGCTCGGTGCCGGGCTGGGAGGTCGAGTTCGTCGCCGCCGAGCGCGGCGAGGTCCGGACCGACAGCGGCGCCGTCGGGCTCAGCGCCGACCGCGCCTTCGCCGAGGTCGGCGAGCCGGAGATCCTGCTCGTCCCCGGCGGGGTGGGCACCCGCAAGGTGATGAAGGACAAGGGTCTCCTCGACTTCCTGCGGCGCGTCGACGCGACCTCGAAGTGGACGACCTCGGTCTGCACCGGTTCGCTGCTGCTGGCCGCGGCCGGGGTGCTCGAGGGCAAGCGGGCGACCGGCCACTGGGCCTGGCTCGAGCCGTTGCGCGAGCACGGGGCCGACCCGGTCGGCGGCCGCTACGTCGAGGACGGCAAGACGATCACCGCCGCCGGCGTCTCCGCCGGCATCGACATGGCGCTCTACCTGGTCGGTCGCGAGGCCGGGCCCGAGGTGGCGCAGGCGATCCAGCTGGGGATCGAGTACGACCCCGACCCGCCCTTCGACGCCGGCTCGCCGGAGAAGGCGCCGGCGCCGATCGTCGAGAGGGTCAGCGCGATCTCGCGCGCCGAGTGATCTGCACGAAGGCGCGCCAGGCCGGCTTCGGCTTGAACCGGTAGCCGGCGCGGAAGAGGCCGACCGAGTCGCAGAAGCTGCAGAGCCTGGGTGCGTCCTTCCAGCTGAACCAGTCGACCTGCTGCAGGTTCAGCCGACGGCGGTGGCCGAACAGGTACCCGTAGGCGGCGCGCAGCTGCTGGGCCTGGCCGCGCAGGCCGACCTCGAAGGAGACCGGGCTGCGCGCCTGCGAGCCCCACCCCATCTCGGTCAGGTAGAGCCCGCCGCGCCGGTCGCCGTGGCGCAGCATCACCTGCCGCACGCCGTCGACCAACACGCGCAGCTCGGCGGCGTCGCGGGCGTAGGGGTGCAGCGCCACCGCATCGAAGTCGGCCTTGACGCCGCGCACCTCGTAGAGGCGGTCGAGGAAGTCGACCGCGTCCATCGCCGCCGGCGGGCTCTGCCTGGGGTTGCCGAAAAGGCCGCCGGTCACCACCGTCGCCCGCGGGTCGACCCGGTGGATCGCCCGGTGCGAGATCCGCAGCAGCTTCGCGTAGCGGGTCGGGGAAGCGGGGCGAGTGAAGTAGAAGAAGTTCTCCTCGTTCCAGATCTGCCAGGCGTGGATCGGCAGCCGCGGCAGCGGGTCCTTCGTGCCCGGCGCGTGCTCTTCCCAGAAGGTCCCGAGCGGTCCGTAGCGTTCGACCGCGGCGCGGGCGAACTCTTCCCAGCCCTGCCGCTGGCGGGCGTTGTCGATCGGCAGCCGGGTGTCGCGGCGCGAGACCCAGCCCGGCGGCGAGCAGAGGAAGGGCAGGACTTCCAGGTGACCTTCCGCCGCGGTGGTGACGAATTCGTCGAAGGTCGTCCAGTTGAAGCCGCCGTTCGGCGTCGGCTGCACGCCGCCCCAGAACAGCGGCGCCCGGATCGTCTCCAGCCCGCCGGCCCGCATCCGCGCCGTATCCCTGCCGCTGAGCGGCGTCTGCGGCGCGATCCCGAAGAACCCCTGGGGCAGCGCCTGCGCGCCCGTGGGGACGAGCAGGAAGAGGAGAGTCGAGAGCAGCGACGGAACGAGGCGCTTACGTGGCATCCCCGGGGTAACACGACAGCAGTCTCCGAGTCGCGGGCCTGAGCGAGTTTGTCAACCGATGGTTTGCAAAGTCGCTCAGACGGCCGGCGCCAGCTCCAGCTCCGACCACGGCCCCTCGCCGCACATCGCCTGCGTCCGGCCCTCCAGCCAGTCGACCTGGAGGTCGTCGTAGTGCCTGCTGGCGGGGTGGCCCGACTGGCCGGTGAAGGCCTGCCAGCGCGAGCGGTCGGGGTCGGTCGGGTCGGCGATCATCCGCCAGCTCGGCGCCCAGACGGCGTTGTAGGGGTCGTTGGGGTCGTAGGCGATCTGGCTGACCGTCTCCTGGGCGCCGCCGGCGCGCAGGCGGCGGTTGAGCAGGCGGTCGAAGAGCGGGTTGGCGTCGCCCAGCGGGTGCGGGAACTTCAGCTCGTGGACGCGGCCCCAACGCCAGGCCTCGGGGTCGGGTCCGAAGCGCTCGGAGAGATCGTCGAGGGCGCCGGCCAGCGCCTCCAGCACGAGCCCGTCCCAGGGCCGGCCGATCAGCTCCTCGTCGGCTTCCTCCCAGAGCGTCATCAGGTGCGAGTGCCAGCGCCAGGGGGAGGTGACGTGGGGCAGAAAGCCGTTGCCGGCGCGGTCGAGCCAGCGCTCGCAGAGGTCGCGGTCGCCGATCGCGCAGCGGGCGACTTCGCGCGCCAGCCGCAGCAGGAAGGCCTGGTAGATCGTCCCGGCGATCGAGTCGGGACCGAGGCAGCCGTCCCAGCTGCGCAGCCGCTCGATCGCGCTGCGCTCGCGCTGGCCGCGCGGATGCAGTCGGGCGAGCCGCGCCGCTGCCTCCAGGCCGGGGATCGAGAAATTGTCGTTCTGGATCGCCTCGAAGCTCTCGAGGTCGTGCTCCTCGGTCTGCTCGAGCATTTCCTCGATCCGCTTGGCGCGGAAGCCGTCGAGCCAGTCGCTGGTGATGTGGTGGGGGTAGTCGTCGCCGACGATGCGGTTGTTGGCGGTGATCACGAAGCCGCTCTCGGGATCGGTCACCTCCGGCAGCTCCGCATAGGGGACGGTCCCGTCCCACTCGAACTCGCCGCTCCAGCCGGGCTTCGGCAGGTCCGGGCAGCCGCCGCGCCGGATCGGCAGGCGGCCGATCAGCTTGTAGCCGATCGAACCATGGCGGTCGGCCCAGACCATGTTCGAGGCGGGCGAGGTGTGGCCCTCGAGCTTGGCGACCAGCTCCGGTCCGGAGGCGAGGTCGAGCAGCTCGAAGGCGGCTTCGAAGGCGGTCGATTCCGAGAGCGTCTGCCAGGCCAGCGCCAGCGGTTCGTCGTCGTCGGCTCCGAGCGCCTCGTTGACGATCGGGCCGTGGTGGGTCGCCCGCACCTCGAGCGCGACCGGCTCGGGGCGGCCCTTGACGACGATCTCCTCGCGCCGGCTCTGCAGCGGCCGCCACTCGTCTTCGAAGAGGTACTCCTCGCCCTCGATCCGCTCGACGAAGAGGTCCTGGACGTCGGCCATGACGTTGGTGATCGTCCAGCAGACGTCGTTGTTCTGCCCCATGTAGACGCCGGGCATCCCCGGCAGCGAGGCGCCGCGCACGAAACGGTCGCCGTGGCGGAGGCTGACCTCGTACCAGATGCCAGGCATGCTCGGGGAGAGATGCGGGTCGCCGGCGATCAGCGGCGTCCCGGTCTTCGAGCGCGCCCCGGAGACGGCCCAGTTGTTCGAGCCCGATGCCTCGGCGGCCAGGCCGAGCGAACGCCGCACAGCGTCGATCTGCTCCACCAGCGGCATCCCTTCGCCGCTGAACGGCAGCTGGTCGACGACCGGGTTGTCGGCGGGGTAGACCGGGTCGAGCCGGGCCGCCAGCTCCGGCCCCAGCTCGCGGACCAGGTCGGCGCGCAGCAGCTCCCGCTCCCAGTTGGTCGAGAGCCCGAAGGCGAGGAGCTTGCCGAGGCCGAGGATGTCGACCGGCCGCCAGGGGTCGAACTCAAGGCGGAGGATCTGCATCTCCAGCGGCAGCGCCCTAGCGTCGCGGGCGGCGGCGTTGACCCCGGCGCAGAAGCGCTCCAGCTTCGCCCGCAGCTCCGGGTCCATCTCCGCCACCTCGCGTTCGGCGGTCCAGTAGATCCCCAGCGTCCGCATCAGCTTGTCGACCGCCAGCCCCTCTTCGCCGGCCATCTCGCTGAGCCGGCCGCGGACGACCCGGCGGTAGAAATCCATCTGCCAGAGCCGGTCCTGGCCGTGGCAGTAGCCCTGGGCGAAGAAAAGGTCCTCGCGCTCGCCCGCCTCGACGTGCGGCACGCCCCAGCGGTCGCGGCGCACCCGCACCGATCCCCGCAGCTCCGGCACCGTGATCGTCCCCGAGACCTGCGGCAGCGGCCGCCGCGCCAGGCGGTGCCAGAGGAGCGCGGCAGTCGATGCGAGCAGGCCGGAGCCGACCGCTCCCGCCAACACGCCGATCCTCGCCGCCCGCCGCATTCGGCCAGAGTACTGGCTAGTCAGCCAGTTTGCGACCTAGGAGCCCAGATCCTCCGGCAGCCGCCCCTCCCCCTCGAGCTTTTCGAGGTGGGACTCCATCGCCATCGCCGCCATCGGCAGCAGCTCGACCGGGATGTCGTCCCAGACGGTGGCGAGGAGCTCGGCGCGGGAGCGCTCGCCCCCCTCGAGGGCGGCGAGGAGGCGGCGCTCTCGCATCAGCCGGTGCTCGACGTACTCGGCCAGCTTCGCCTCGGGGTCGGTGATCCAGGGGCCGTGGCCGGGGGCGATCAGCTCGATCTCCTCCGCCTGCAGCAGGGCCAGCGAGTCCATGAAGGCGGCGAGCGAGTTGCCGCCCGGCGGCACGATCGTCGAGCCGAGGCCGAGGACGAGATCGCCGCTGAAGCAGACGCCGGTTTCGGTCAGGAAGCAGACGTGGTCCTCGGCGTGGCCGGGGGTGGCAAGGGCGCGCAGGCCGAAGTGCTCCTCGCCGCCCGCCGGCAGCACCACCTCGGCCTCGAGCCGCTCGGCGCCGGCGGTGTGGTCGCCGTGGGAGTGGGTGAGGAGGACGAGGCCGATGCCGCCGCGCTCGGCGGCGGAGCGCCGGATCGCCTCCAGGTGCCCGGGGTCCTCGGAGCCCGGGTCGATCACCACGCAGGGGTCGCCGCCGAAGAGGTAGGTGTTGGTCCCTTCCAGCGTCATCGGCCCCGGGTTGGGGGCGACGATCTTCACGACCTCGGGGTGACCAGGCGCCTCGTTCATCTACAACCTCCCCGGCGATTGGCGAGTTGATCTGCCTATAGCGAGATTAATTCGCCAATCGCTCAGCTGGAGGGCGCCCTTATTCGCTGGTTACCTCTTTGGCGATCGCCTCGCGGGCGTCGGGCGGCTCGAGCACGACGAGGTCGCCGGCGCCGCGGAGGATCTCCCGCACCAGCCAGGGCTTGCCGGCGTAGGGCAGCTCGACGACGACGGCCCCGTCGGCCAGCTCCTCGACCACGGTCCGCTCCTCGCGCAGCCAGCGCGCCCGCTCGGGCGAGACCCAGACCCGCGCCACCTCCGCGGTCGGCACCTCGCCGTGGGTCATCCAGCCCTCGACCCCGGCGAACTCCTCGACTTCGGGCCGCGGCTCGAACTTCTCCTCGGAGAGGCGCGCCTCCTTGACCCGGTCGAGCTTGAAGTGGCGGACCCCTTCTTTGGTCAGGTCGTAGACCTCGACGTACCAGCCCTCTTTGCCGTTCTCGAGCCGGTAGGGCTCGACCCGGCGCTCGGTGAACTGGTCCTCGTTCTCCTTGTAGTAGGAGAGCTCGAGCACCCGGCTCTCGGCGATCGCCTCGTTGACGAGGCGGGCGACCTCGGCGTCGCCGCCGCCGGCGTTGGCGATCTCCAGCCCCTCCTCGGAGGGGTCGTGGCCGAGCGCCTTGACGATTTTGTCGCGGGCGGTCTGCAGGTTCGACTGCGGCAGGTGGTCGCCGAAGAGGTCGATCGCCGCCACCAGCGCCTTCGCCTCCAGCGGCAAAAGGCGCGCCGGGCGGGCGAAGTTGTCGCCGTAGGGCTGCGAGTCGACCTCGATCTCGTCGCCGAGGACTTCGGCGTAGAGGACGTAGGTGCCGCCGCCGAAGTTGACGACGTTGAGCAGGTCGACGTCCTCCTGCAGCTCCTCGCGGGTCAGCTCCAGCCGCTCGCAGAGGTCGGCGACCTGCAGCCGCTCGCCCTTTTTCGCCGACTCGATCAGCAGGCCGGCGAGGGTGACGAGGCGGGCGAAGCGCTCGGGCCGAATCGCCGCCTCGCCGCGGCCATTGGAACGGCTGCGCTTCGGCTGCTCCTCCAGCGGGCGGTCGACGACCTTGGCCGGGCGGAAGCCGTTGACGTGGCGTTCGAGCAGCAGGTCGCGCCGCTTCTCGGCCTCCTCTCGGAGGTCGTCGGGGGCGAGGACCTGAGCGTTCTGGCGCCAGCGCAGGACCCAGGCGATCAGCTCGCGCTCGCTCGCGTAGGCAGTCTCGAAGACGCGGCCTTTGCCCGGGGCGCCGTCGGACTTCTTCGCGTTCCGCAGCTCCCCATAGCTGCCGAAGTCCCGCTCGATCAGCCAGGCGATCCGCTCGCGGATGAAGATCTTCGCCGTCCCCTTCGTCTCCCCCAGCTGCCAGTCGGCGCGGCTGCCGTAGTCGCGGCGGTCGAAGTCATCCGGCGGTGAGAAGTCGTGCTCGGCCTTGGAGGCGTAGCCGACCTTGCCCTGGATCCGCGAGAGCCGGAAGACCCGCACCGCGTCGCGCTCGTGCGAGTGCCCGATCAGGTAGAATTGCCCGCCGCGGAAAACCAGGTGGAAGGGGTCGACCTTGCGCTTCTCGGTCTCGCCCCGCTCCATCGTGTAATAGGTGAACTCGATCGTCTTCCGGCGGCTGATCGCGGTCTCGATCTTGGAGAGGCGCTGGGAGAGGTCGCGGCCGCCGGCGGAGGCGGTCATCGCCATCTCGACCGGGGCGCGCTCGCCCTCGGCCAGCGGGTTCGGGTGCCCCCAGGCGACCTGCTGCAGGGCCAGCCGCAGCGGCTCGGCATAGGCGAAGCCGCCGTCGGTCAGCAGCATCAGCGCCGTCGAGAGCGCCGCCAGCTCGTCGTCGGAGAAGGAGATCGGATCGAGGTAGAAGTTCTCCGGCGGCAGCGAGTACAGCTCCGCCTCGAAGAAGCCCTCACCCGGCTTCTCGACCCCGAGCTGGATCCCGAGGCTCTCCAGCTCGGCGCGATCGGCATAGAAACGGCGCGCGAACGCGTCGTCGTTCATGTCGCTGTAGCCCTCCACCTCCCGCTTGATCTCGAGGGCCGAAACCGGCCTCCCCTGAGCCATCAGGAACGAGATCAGAGAGAGCTGGCGAATTAGCTTCTCGGTGTCCTTCGCCACTGCCCGGCAGGATAGTCTGCGGCCAGCGCGTGGACGTCCTCCGAAACCTCCTCGGCAACCTAAGCGCGGGCATTATCCGGCTTTTGGTGACGGTCAAAATCCTTGCCGCGGCCTAAAAGAGGGCGATCCCCGCCAGGGTGGCGGTACTGCCGATCAGGGCGGCGATGATCGCGAATCCGCCGACCATCAAAGTGCGGTTTAAAGCAAACAGGCCATCGCCCAGCCTTTCGAGCCGGCCGTTGACTTCCTTGAACTGGCGATCCACTTCGTTGAACCGGAGGCTGGAGTTGGCTTCCATGCTGCGGAAACCTTCCCTCATCTCCTCCTTGAGGTCGTCAAGCCGCTCGTCCGTCCACTTCTCCCTGGGATTCATCATCACAGCCATGATCCTAGCGTAAGTTTTTGTCTGTGACGAAACAAGACCTGAAGGTCGCCGAAACGAAGATTCTTTGAAGAATCTTCGGGACTTCAGGCGGCGCGCTGGGCGAAGAAGGCGCTGCCGGAGAGCGCCCGGTCGAAACCCGACCAGGCCTCGCCGGCGGGGAGCTGCTTCTCGAGGCGATCGAAGCTGCCGAGGCGGCCACCAAGGTTGTCGATCATGTGGACGAGGACGGCCTCGCGGGTGGCGGGGACGACCGGCGAGCCGTGCTCGAGCGAGCCGTGGTGGCTGAGGATGATGTGGAGGACGCACTGGGCGAGGTGGGGGTCGAAGCCCGGCAGGTCCTCGATCGCCCGGCGCACGGTGTAGTAGCCGAGCGGGATCTCGCCCTGCAGGCGGCCGGCGTCGGTGAGGTCGATCGCCAGCGGGTCGTCGTTGTAGGCGAGGCACTTGCCGATGTCGTGCAGCAGCGCGCCGGTGACGGCCACCTCGCGATCGATCCCCGGGAAGAAGTTTGCCGCGGCGGAGACCGCCTGGGCGACCGAGAGCGTGTGCTCGAGCAGCCCGTGCCGGTAGGCCTGGTGGTAGGTCTTCGCCGCCGGCGCGACCGCGAACCGCTTCCAGGTCTCCGAGTCGGAACCGAAGAAGTGGTCGAGCAGCCCGCCCAGCTCGGGGCTGTGGACGGTGGCGAGCAGTTCGCGCAGCTCGCTCTCGAGCTGCTCCAGCGAGACGTCCGACTCAGCCGCCAGGTCGGCGGTCTCGAACTCGTGCGGCTCGGCCGCCCGCAGGCCGCTGAGCTTGATCTTCGCCCCCCAGCGCTCGCTGACCTCGAAGACGCCGGTGACGAAGACCGGCTCGCCGCTGCAGCAAACCGCGTGCAGCGCCTCCGCCTCCTCCCAGCAGACCGCCTCGGCGGTGCCGGTGGCGTCGCCGACCGAGAGCCGCAGCCAGGGCTCGCCATTGCGCTTGCGCCGCAGCTCGCGCTCGCGCACCGCGTAGACGCCGGCGACGCGCTGGCCGTCCTCGAGGTCGCGGAGGGGGATGCGCGCGGCGGGCTCGGCGGAGTCGACGGCCGCCGGCTCGGCTGCCTCCGGCAAGGGCTCGGCGAACGCCTCGATCTGCGTCTGCTCGCTCACGGTCAGACCAAGGTAAAGACGACGGCGGACGCGCCATAAAGTGGGCGGGTGAGATCGGCAACGCGAGAGCTCGGAGCCGCGGTAAGCGCCCTCGGCGCCTATCTGACGACCGTCCTGCCGCGGGCGCGGCGGCAGCTGCGAGGGCTCGGCCCACTACCCGCGGCAAAGGCGAAGAACGCCGAGGCGGTGGCGGTCTTCGCGACCCTGGCCCCCCGCGCCCGCAGGGCCGGGGCATTGCGGGCGATCCTCTCCCTCCAGGTCGCGATCGACCTGCGCGACGAAACGGAAGAGGCAGGCGGAGAAGCAGGGCCGGAGACCGCTGCGCGGATCAAGCGCCTGGAACGGGAATGGTCCCTCCAGGTCGCGGCCCTCCCCGCCCACGACGCCGTCCGCCCCCACCTCGAGCGCGCCGTCGAGCGCTGCCGGCAGGGGCAGCGCCACACCCACGTCGCCGCCGCCGCGGGAGCGGAGCAGCTCGAGCGCTGGGCGACCTCCCTCGGGGCGCCTGCGGACTACCGCTGGTGGGAGGTCGGCGCCGGCGCCAGCTCCTCCGTCGCCGCCCACGCCCTGATCGCCGCCGCCGCCGACCCCGCCACCACGCCCGCGACCGCGGCCCAGATCGACGCCGCCTATCACCCGCCGGTCGGCGCCCTCACGGTCCTCCTCGACGACCTCGTCGACCGCGAGGAGGACCGC
>CAMLHB010000004.1 GCA_946479725.1 uncultured Actinomycetes bacterium
TCGAGGTAGGCCTCGACGGTCGCCACCAGCTCGGTCTCGTACTGGTCGTCGTAGGAGACCAGGGGCTGGATCGTCTCGGCGAAGAAGCGTTCGAGCTCGGCCGGGTCCTCGCTCATCGCCGGCAGCAGCAGGCGATAGGCGCCGGTGTCCTCGAAGGCGAGGACCGAGCGGCCCTCGGCCTCGCCGACGTTGACCGCGAGATGGGCCTCACTGCCGGCGCGGTAGAGATCGACCGGATCGGCGCATCGGCGGCTGCGGCCGGTGGTGAGGTGGAAGCCGGAGAGGCTGTCCTCTAGCTCCCGCGCCAGGCCGGCGGCCGCGCGCGCCAGGCGCTCGTCGTCCTCGGCGGGGATGATCGCGGCGATCTCCGCCGCCTCGCCGCCGTCGCTCGCCGCCAGCGAGCCGGGCGCCAGCGCCCGCAGCGCCCGCTGGGCGAGAACCAGCACCCGCTCCCGCCACTCCCCCGTCTGCGCCGCCCGCGGCGCCACCCGGAGGACGACCACCCCGGCGCCGCGGTCGAGGTCGGCGCCGAGCTCGGAGGCCTGGGCGACGATGTCCCGCCGGTCGGTGACCTCGCGCCGCAGCACCGCCCGCACGAAGGCGCCCGCCGCCTCCTCGCTCTCCCACTCCGGCGAGCGCGAGCGCTCCAGCTCCAGCGCCAGCAGCGTCGCGACCATCCGCGCGATCGTCGGGTCCGGCGCCTCCTTGGCCCGGTAGCGCAGCTCCCCGACCGGGCTGTCGGCGACCCGCAGCTCGACCCTCGTCACGCCCTCGCCGCCGGAGAGCAGCTTCTGCTCCTGGTCGGAGGAGGCGCCCGCCACCGCCAGCACCGCGCTGGAGCGGTCGATCAGGGCGACGCTGGCGTCGAGCAGGCGCGCCGCCGCACGGGCCACCGCCGGCAGGCCGGCGCCGGACTCGACCGCCTCGGAGAGCGCCTCGAGCAGCGTCGCTCGCTCGGTTGATGCAGAGCCGGGCATCGGGGCATTATCCCGACGCGGGGCTGGATTTCTCCCTAGCTGCCGTTGATGAAGTTGGAGATGTCGGGCCAGGACCAGACGATCGCCAGGCCGATGATGACGCCGCCGATCACCAGCGCCGCCAGCACGAAGACTGAGAGGAAGCCGGCGGCCGCCTTCTCCCAGATCCGGCCGTAGGCGCTCAGCGCCGGCTGCAGGATCAGGGTCACGAAGACGACCAGGCAGATCGCCGCGGCGATCCCGTAGAGCAGGTACTGGTGACCGAGGTCGGTCAGCGCGAGAGGCATCACTGCTCTGGATTCTGGCGCACTTGCGAGACGACCAGCCCGACGGCCGCGCAGAGCGAGAACGCCGCCGCGCCCAGCGCCCAGCCGGCGCTGACGTCGCTCAGATAGTGGATTTCGAGGTAGACGCGCGAGAGCCCGATCAGCGCGGTGAGGACGAAGCCGGCGACCACCACCGCGGTCGCCCGCGCCATCCCCGGTCGCAGCCGCAGGACGATCGTGATCGCCAGCCAGAGGTAGAAGACCGCGTGGGCGGCGTGGCCGCTGGGGAAGGACGAGCCGCCGGTGTTCCCCGGGCCCGGCCGGTCGACCACGTCCTTCAGCACGTCGAGCCCGGTCTGGATGATCGCCATGCCGGCGACCAGGACCCAGAGCTCGACCCAGCGCCGCCGCCAGGCGAGCAGCGCCGCGCAGATCGTCGCCGCGATCGAGACCGCGGTCGCCGACCCGAGCCAGCTGACGACCTTGGCGGTGCTGGCGAGGGCGCTCGCCTGGATGTGGCTGACGATTTCGGCGGCGGTTTCGTCCCCCGGCGTCGGCCCCGGGTCGCCGCCGATGATCACCGTGTAGGCGACGAGCACGAACAGCGCCACCGCCAGGGTCGCCATCAGCGAGGTGAATTCGAGCCCGAAGGTGCCGCCCGGGGTGACCCGATCCCAGAGGAAGCGCAGCTCGCGCCGGCGTGCCAGCTCGACCAGCCAGCCGGTCGCCCGGTGGCCCTCCATCCAGCTCACCACCTTCGCCCGGTTCTCCTCCTCCCGGAGGAAGCGGACGAGGAAGAAGGTTCCGGCGACGACCGCGATCAGCGTCGCCAGCGCGAAGGCGCCGCGGGCGGCGTAGTGGCCGGCGGTCTCGATGCTGCGCGAGAAGAAGTAGCCGATGAGGATGTGCAGAGAGGCCCAGAGCCCGGTGCCGAGGATGCTGTAGGGGACGAAACCGCGGTACTCCATCCCCGAGCTGCCAGCGATAAAAGGGGCGAAGGCGCGGACGAGGCTGATCCAGCGGCCGATGAAGATCGTCTTGCCGCCGTGGCGGCCGAAGTAGTCCTCGACTTTCTCGAAGCGCTCGTGGCTGATCCCGAACCGCGGCCCGTGCTTCAAGACGAACTCGCGGCCGAGCCGGCGGCCAAGGAAGAAGCTCGTCGTGTCGCCGAGCCAGGCCGAGAACCAGGCGACGGCGATCAGCACGTAGATGTCGATCGCCCCCTGGCCGGCGACGGCGCCGCCGAGCAGCATCACCGTCTCGCCGGGGACGAGGAGGCCGACGAAGGCGCCGGTCTCGGCGAAGGCGAAGACGGCGACGATCAGGTAGGTCCAGGCGCCGAGCGTGTTGGAGAGGTCCTCGAGCAGGCTCTGCAGGTCGAGGTGGCCCAGCTGGCGGCTGATGAAGAAGTAGATCGCGCCGACGATGAGGACGGCGGCGCCGATCTTCAGCCGTTTGCGGTTCTCCCCGCCCCCTCCCTCCCCCGGCAGCTTCATGGCGCCAGTCTCGCGCGTCCGGCGGCGCAGACGATCGCTTCCTCGGCGTCGAGTAGCTCGGCGGCGGCCTGGGCGGCGGCGAGGTCGGGAAAGAGGCCGACGGCGGTCGGGCCGGAGCCGCTGAGGATCGCCTTCGGCGCCCCCGCCGCGCGCAGGGCAGCCAGCGCCTCGCCGACGTCCGGACGCAGCGAGAGCGCCGCCGGCTCGAGGTCGTTGACGAGCAGGTCGGGATAGTCGAGCGGCGAGGCACCGGCCCCCGCGACCTCGCGCAGCCGCCCCGCCAGCTCCTCCAGCTCGGCTTCGTCGCGGCCGAGCCCGAGCCGGTCGGCCTCGGCGAAGACCGCGGCGGTGCTGAGACCGCCCCCGCCCGGCAGCAGGACGGCGGCGTGCTCAGCCGGCTCCGGCAGGAGCTCGATGCGCTCGCCGGCGCCGCGGACGAGTGCCAGCGCCGGCCGCAGCTGCGAGGGCACGTCGGCGCCGAGCTCGGCCGCCAGCTGCGGCAGGTCGGCGACCTCCCCCGCGGCGAGGCGCAGCACCGCGGCCGCGTCGCCGCTGCCCCCGCCGAGCCCGGCCGCAACCGGCACCCGCTTCTCGATCTCGACCCGCAGCGGCTCGTGCTCCCAGCCGCGCTCGCGCAGCCCCGCCAGCGCCCGTGCCGCCAGGTTCTCCCCCTCGACGCCCGGGCAGAGAACTTCGTCGCGCTCGGCCGGCGAGACTTCGATCAGGTCGGCCAGTACCAGCGGCTCGAACAGCGAGCAGAGCTCGTGCAGCCCGTCCTCGCGCGCCCGCCCCAGATAGAGGCAGAGGTTCAGCTTGGCCGGCGCGTGCAGCAGCATCAGCCGCGCAGCTTCGCGGAGAGGGCGGCGAATTGCTGCGGCGCCAGCGCCTCGGCGCGGGCGTCCTCGGGCAGGCCGAGCTCGGCCAGAGCGGCGCGGGCCGGCGCGAGGCTCCCCGGCGAGGCGTGCTCGAGCGAGCGCGCCAGCGACTTGCGGCGGTGGGCGAAGGCGGCCCGGATCAGCTTTCGCGTCTCCGCGTCGGCGCCAGGGCCGCTGCGCCGCAACCGCAGGATCGCCGAGTCGACCCGCGGTCGCGGCTTGAACACGGCGGGATCGACGGCCCGCACCAGATCGACAGCGCAGGCGAGCTGGGCGACCGCGCTCGGCGACCCGTAGGTGCGATTGCCCGGCGCCGCGCGCAGCCGGTCGGCGATCTCCCGCTGCACCATCACCGTCCATCGCCGCAGCGAGGGCAGTTCCTCGATCGTCCGCAGGATCAGCGGCGTCGCCACCGAGTAGGGGAGGTTGGCGACCATCGCAGTGGGCGCCGGCCGCAGCGCCGCCAGGTCGAGCTTCATCGCGTCGCCCCAGTGCAGGTCGACGTTCGGCAGCGCGGCAATCGGCGCCAGCGCCTCCTCCAACCCGCGGTCGATCTCGACCGTGTGCAGGTGCGCCGCCGTGGCCGCGAGCCGCTCGCTCAGCACCCCTTCCCCCGCCCCGACCTCGAGCACCACGTCGCCGGGCGCCAGCTCGGCGTCGCGGACGATCGCATCGAGCAGGTTCGGGTCGGCGAGGAAGTTCTGCCCGAGCCGGACCACTACCAACCAAACAGCGTTCGCGCGTTGGCCTCGACCGCCCGCTCCAGCTCCTCGTAGGAGACGCCGCGGACCTCGGCGACGGCCTTCGCGGTCTCGACCACGTAGGCCGGCTGGTTGCGCTTGCCGCGCACCGGCTGCGGCGCCAGGTAGGGAGCGTCGGTCTCGACCAGGATCCGGTCCTCGGGCACCTTGGCGGCGGCGAAAAGCAAGTCCTTGGCGCTGGGATAGGTGGCGTTGCCGGCGAACGAGCAGTACCAGCCGCGCTCGGCCGCGTCGCCAACCCGGTGGGGGGCCGAGAAGCAGTGGAGGATGACCGGCGCATCGCCGGCCTCGGCATCGAGGGTGTCGAAGATCTCGTCGGTGGCGGCGGTCTCCCCCTCAGGGTCGCGGGCGTGGATCACGATCGGCAGCTCCAGCTCGCGGGCGATCTCGATCTGCGCCGAGAAGGCGCGCCGCTGGTCCTCCGGCGCCGCCGAGTCGCGGTAGAAGTCGAGCCCGGTCTCGCCGATCGCCCGCACCTTCTCGTTGGCGCCCAGCCGGCGGATTTCCGCCGCCGCCGCCTCGTCGAAGCTGGTGGCCTCGTTGGGATGGCGCCCGACCGCTGCGAAGACCTCCTCGTGCCGCACCGTGCTCCCCAGCGCGGCCGAGTTCGTCACCGCGTCCATCCCCACCGTGAGGATCCGGTTCACCCCCGCCGCTGCGGCCGCGCGGACCAGTTCGAAGTCGCCCTCTTCGCAGAGCGCCAGGTGGGTGTGGGAATCGATCATCGGACGGGTCAGCCTATCCTTCGCGCGATGCCGGACCCCGCCGATTACTACCGCGAGATCTACGCCCGCGGGCTCGGCGGCGAGACGCCGGCGATCCCCGTCGCCGTGGCCGAGCTGGAGCAGCGGGCGATGGCGGCGATGGACCCCAAAGCCGCCAGCTACGTCTGGGCGGGGGCGGGGACCGAGGGGACGATCGACGCCAATGCCGAGGCCCTCCGCCGCCGCCGGATCGTGCCGCGGATGCTGCGCGACGTCAGCGAGCGCGACCTCTCGACCACGATCCTGGGGATGGAGATGCCGGCGCCGCTGCTGCTGGCGCCGATCGGCGTCCAGAAGGTCGTCCATGACGAGGGCGAGCTGGCGACCGCCCGCGCCGCCGCGGCGGTCGGGGTGCCGATGATCGCCAGCACCGCCGCCCACTTCTCGCTGGAGGAGATCGCCGAGGCCGGCGGCGAGGCTCCGCGCTGGTTCCAGCTCTACTGGCCCAACGACCCGACGCTGGCGCGCAGCATGGTCGAGCGCGCCGAGCGCGCCGGCTACGCGGCCATCGTCCTCACCGTCGACACCTTCATCCCCGGCTGGAAGCCGCGCGACCTGCAGCAGGCCTGGCTCCCCTTCCTCAACGGCATGGGCGTCGCCAACTACTTCCAGGACCCGGTCTTCCGCGCCGCGCTGGAGCAGACGCCGGAGGAGGAACCCGGCGCCGCCACCGGTCACTTCCTCGGCGTGCAGGCGAACCCCTCTCTGAGCTGGGACGACCTCGGGCAGCTGCGCGAGATGACCTCGCTGCCGATCGTGATCAAGGGGATCCAGCATCCCGAGGACGCCCGCGAGGCAGCAACGCGGGGAGTCGACGGCATCGTCGTCTCCAACCACGGCGGCCGCCAGGTCGACGGCGCGATCGGCTCCCTCGACGCCCTGCCGGCAATCGCCGCCGCGGCCGGCGACGAGCTCACGATCCTCTTCGACAGCGGCGTCCGCGGGGGAGCGGACGTTCTCAAGGCGCTCGCCCTCGGCGCCGACGCCGTCTGCCTCGGCCGCCCCTACATCTGGGGCCTGGCGCTCGACGGTCAGGCCGGCGTCGAAACGGTGCTGAAGATGGTGCTCGCCGAGCTTGATCTGACGATGGCCCTCTGCGGCCTCACCCGCCCAGAAGAGATCGGGCCGGAGCTGCTCGCGTAGCGGTGCGACTTATCCCGCTATAGCGAGGGAAACTCGCACCGCTATTCGATCTTCGGGAAGAGCGGCGCGATCCGCTCGACTTTCTGCCCGCCCTCGCGCGAGCCGAGCTCGGCCAGCGCCCGTCCCTCTTCCCGCAGTGCCGGCAGCAGCGTCTCGCTCGTCCTCGGCAGGTAGGGGATCAACAGCAGCGTGACGACCCGCAGGCCCTCGACGAGGTTGTAGAGGACTTCGTCGAGGCGCTCGGGGTCGGCCTCTTCCTTGGCCAGAACCCAGGGCTGGGTTTCCTCGACGAAGCGGTTGAGGCGGCGGACCAGGGCCCAGACCAGGTCGAGCGCCTGCGTCAGCTCGGCCTTGTCGAGCAGGTCGCTGAAGCGGGCGACAGCGCCTTCGAAGTCCTCTGCCAGCGTCGCGTCGACCTGGGCGACCGGGACCACCCCGTCGCGGTAGCGGTCGACCATCGCCAGTACCCGGCTGGCGAGGTTGCCGTAGTCGTTGGCCAGCTCGGTCTCGTAGCGCTGCTCGAAGCCGGCGGTGGAGATCGAGCCGTCCTGGCCGAAGCTGACCTCGCGGAAGAGGTAGAAGCGCAGCGCGTCGGCGCCGAAGCGGTCGATCACCGCGAAGGGGTCGAGGACGTTGCCGAGGCTCTTCGACATCTTTTTCTCGCCCATCAGCAGGTAGCCGTGGATGACCATCCGCCGCGGCGGCTCGATCTCGGCGGCGAGGCAGAGTGCCGGCCAGATCACCGCGTGGAACTTGAGGATGTCCTTCGCCATCACGTGCAGGTCGGCGGGCCAGTAGCGCGCGGTCAGGTCCTCCCCCTCGCGGGCGAAGCCGAGCGCCGTCACGTAGTTGAGGAGCGCGTCGAACCAGACGTACATCCGCTGGCCCGGGTCCCAGGGCAGCGGCAGCCCCCACTTCAGGTTGGGGCGCGAGAGCGAGACGTCCTCGAGCCCACCCTTGATGAAGGAGAGAGCCTCGTTGCGCCGGAACTCCGGCACCACGAAGTCCGGCCGTTCCTCATAGAGGCCTTCCAGCTGCGCCTGAAATGCCGAGAGCCGGAAGAACCAGTTCTCCTCCCGTTCTTTCTGCAACGGGATCTCGTGGATCGGACACGTATTTCCCGGCCCCAGCTCCCGCTCGGTCTTGAAGTCCGCGCAGCGGGGGCAGTACCAGCCTTCGTAGACCCCCTTGCTGACCCAGCCGTTGTCGTAGACCCGCTGCATGATCTCCGCGACCCGCTCCGTATGCCGCGGATCGCTGGTCCGGATAAAGAAGTCGTTCGTCGCCCCGATCGTCGGCATCAACCCTTCGAACTTCGCCGCGTTCGTATCCGCCAGCTCCTGCGGCTCGATCCCCGCCTTCTTCGCCGCATTCTCGATCGGCTCCCCATGCTCATCCGTCCCCGTGAGGAAGAACACGTCCTCCCCCCGCTGCCGATGATGCCGCGCAAGGACATCCGCCGCCATAGTCGAATACGCGTGCCCCAGGTGAGGCTCCGCGTTGACGTAGTAGATCGGGGTGGTGACGTAGAACTTTTCCACGGAAGCCACAGAGGCTATCTGCGCGCCTCGCGGCCCGTCAGCGCTTTGTAGAGGTCGTTCGCTCGCGTTCCGGTAAGCGCAGCGACGACGCTGGCGGCCGCTCTTGGCCGGGCGCCGGACTGGACCAGGTGGCGGAGGGCGTCGACGGCGAAGCCGACGTCTTTGTCGTGCTCGGAGGAGGCGGCGGGGGCGATGACGAGGACGAGCTCGCCTTTGGTCTCGCCGCGGAAGCGGCGGGCGAGTTCGGCGAGGGTGCCGCGGGCTACCTCCTCGTGCATCTTGGTCAGCTCGCGGCAGACGGCGGCGTCGCGGTCGGGGGCGAGCGAGGCGAGGGCGGCGAGGGACTCGCCGACGCGGCGGGGGCTCTCGAAGGCGAGGACGGTCTCGGCCGAGCGCAGGACCCGCTCCATCTCGCCGGCGCGGCGGGGGAGGAAGCCCTCGAAGCGCCATTTGTCGGTCGGCAGGCCGGAGGCGACGAGGGCCACCGGGATCACCGATGGCCCCGGCAGCACGGTCACCTCGAGCGCGCGGTCGATGCAGCGGCGGATCAGCTTGAAGCCCGGGTCGGAGATCGCCGGCATCCCCGCATCGGAGACGAGGGCGACGATGTCGCCGCGCTCGATCCGCTGGCTCAGCTCGACCGCGCGGGCGCTTTCGTTGCCCTCGTGGAAGGAGACCAGGCGCGGCGCCGGCCGGATCCGCAGCTTGTCGAGCAGGCTGCCGGTGCGGCGGGTGTCCTCGCAGGCGATGAAGTCGGCGCTGACCAGCGCCTCGCGGACCCGCGGGGTGACGTCGTCGAGGTTGCCGATCGGGGTGGGGCAGACGACGAGACAGCCCGGCATCAGGCGGCCGCCCTGGCCAGCTCGCGCCGCGCCATCGCCGCGGCGCCGATCATCCCGGCGTCGTTGCCGAGGGTCGCCTCGAGGATCGGGGTCTCGTTCATCGGCCGCAGCGCCCGCTCGCGCACTTCGCGCCGCGCCGGCTCCAGCAGCAGGTCGCCGGCGGCGATAACCCCGCCCCCGACGACGATCGCATTGGGCTGGAAGATGTTGGCGAAGCTGGTGCAGGCGACCCCGAGGCGGCCGCCGATCAGGTCGAAGACGCCGATCGCGATTTCGTCCCCGGCCAGCGCGCTCTCGGTCACCGCCTTGCCGTCGACCTCCTTGCCTTCGGCGAGCACCTTCCCCAGGGGCGAGTCGGCGGCGCTTTCGGCCGCCGCCCGAGCCTCGCGCCCGAGCGCGGTCCCGGAGGCGAGCGACTCGACGCAGCCGTGGTTGGGGCAGTTGCCCTGGCAGGGCGGGCCGTCGGCCTGGATGACGACATGGCCGAGCTCGGCGCCGGCGCCGGTCGAGCCGCGGTAGATCTCGCCGCCGAGGATGAGGCCGCCGCCGATCCCGGTGCCGACGGTCAGCATCACCATGTGCGGCTTCCCGCGGGCGGCGCCGTAGAGGTACTCGGCGAGGGCGGCGACGTTGCCGTCGTTGTCGACGAAGACGGGCAGGCCGACCTGCTCGCTGACGATGTCGCGAATCGCCAGGTCGGCGAGGGGCAGGTTGACGGCGGAGACGGCGATGCCGTTGTCGTGGTCGATCGTCGCCGGAATGCCGAGGCCGACGGCGATGACGTCGGGGCGCGCATCCCGCGCCTCGGTGACCTCGCGGACCAGCAGCTCGACCAGCTCGTCCTCGCTCTGTCCGGTCGAGGCCTCACGCTGCTCGTAGAGCGGCTCGGTGTCCGCCAGTACCCCGACGAGCATCTTCGTGCCGCCAAGATCGACCCCGATCGTCTCCGCGGCGCTCACGAGGAGCGGGAGGCTGGGAGGCGAATAACCGGCTGCATCGCCATGATTTCTAGCCTTTCATGAGCCCCGACGGCGACCAGCGGCCTCCCGAGCCGCCCGAATACAAGGTCTACCGCTCCCGCAAGGGCCTGTTTTCGCGCTTGAAAGGCGCGGATCTGGCCGGTCTGCGGGATCGTGCAAGGCTGCCTTCACGCAAGCCGCGTGGGGAGAGGGCGCCGCGCCGGCCGGGTGCGCCGCGGGCGCCCTTCAACGTCCGCCGGGTCTTCAAATGGGTCGGGATCGCCGCCCTCGCCTGGATCCTGATCAGCCTGGTCGCCTTCGGTATCTCGGCCCAGATCCAGTCCTTCAAGCTCTCCGGCGAAGCCCGTGACGCGCTGCACGGCAACCCCTTCCTGCTGGTCAAGCCGCAGACGATCCTCGTCCTCGGCACCGACGCCCGCCCTCCCGGCAGCGGCGACAAGGAAGTCTCCGAGGAGTGCTTCGAACAGCAGTCGAAGGGCGAGAAGCCGCACAAGCCCTGCTACGAAGGGGAATTCCGCGCCGACACCCTGATGCTGGTCCGGGCCGGCGGCGGCGCCTTCCGCAAACTCTCGATCCCCCGCGACACCTTCGCCGAAATCCCCGGCCACACGCCGACCAAAATCAACGCCGCCTTCGCCTACGGCGGCGCCGCTCTGCAGATCAAGACGATCGAACAGTTCCTCGGGATCCAGATCGACCACGTGGCGATCGTCGACTTCACCGGCTTCGAAGACCTGATCGACGCGGTCGGCGGGGTCAAGGTCGACGTCCCGGTCAAGCTCTGCGCCGACATCTCCGGCGGCGCCGGCGGCGGCCAGGGCGGTGTCACCCTGCGCCTGCACAAGGGCGAGAACACCCTCGACGGCGAAAAGGCCCTCGCCTACTCGCGGGTCCGCCACGTCAGCGAATGCCCCGGCCCCGGCAAGAGCGTCTACTCGCTCGGCGGCTACGACGACCTCGACCGCGAGCGCGCCCAGCAGGAAGTGATCAACGGGATCAAGAGCCGCCTCACCGACCCGCTGCGCCTCCCCTACAACTTCATCCACGGCCCGATCATCGGCTGGGACGCGCCCAAAGCCTTCGTCAGCGACATGGGCTTCTTCACGATGCCGCAGCTGATCCTCTCCGCCGCGATCGGCGGTAGCGCCCCGGCGGAAGTCCTCTGCAGCGAAGGCGAATGCGGCGAAGGCCCCGAAGGCTCCTTCGAAGTCCCCGACTCAGTCCGCCAGAAGGCCGTCCACAAGTTCCTCAACGGCTAGCGGGGCCCGCAGTCGTTCAGTCCGCGGTCGAGGCGGCCGGCTTCGAGTCGCTCTTGCCGGAATCCGACTTCGAGTCCGAGGAGCCGGAGCCGGAGGACTCGCCGCTCGAGTCCGAGCCGCCGCCCCTCTTGGTCCCGTAGTCGGTGTTGTGAAAACCCGAGCCCTTGAAGTGGATCGCCGGCGGGGTCAGCACCCGCGAGGCGGAGGCGCCGCACTCCTCGCAGGCGGTGAGCGGCTCGTCGGCCATCCGCTGGATCACCTCGAAGACGTGGCCGTTCTCGCATTTGTACTCGTAGATGGGCATCGGGCCGCGGGATTATCGCAGCCGCTACCGTTCTCGCCATGGCGACCGAGCAGGGAACGCGCCCGACTGAGGTGACGATGGAGGAGATCGTCGCGCTGTGCAAACGGCGCGGCTTCGTCTTCCCCTCCTCGGAGATCTACGGCGGCCTCGGTTCGACCTACGACTACGGCCACTACGGCGTCCTGCTGAAGAACAACGTCAAGGCCGAGTGGTGGAAGGCGATGCTGCAGGAGCGCGACGACATCGTCGCCCTGGACTCGGCGATCCTCCAGCACCCGCGCGTCTGGGAGGCCTCCGGCCACCTCGAAGGCTTCACCGACCCGCTGGTCCAGTGCCTCGGCAAGTGCAAGAAGCGCTGGCGCGAGGACCATCTGCGTGAGGCGGTCGAGGTCGAGGGCGGCGACCCCAACGCGGAGCTGCGCTGCCCCGAGTGCGGTGGCGAGCTCTCCGAGCCGCGCCAGTTCAACCTCATGTTCGAAACCCACGTCGGCCCGGTCGCCGAAGAGGGCTCGACCGTCTACCTCCGTCCGGAGACGGCGCAGGGGATCTTCATCAACTTCAAGAACGTGCTCGGCTTCGCCCGCAAGAAGCCGCCGTTCGGGATCGCCCAGGTCGGCAAGTCCTTCCGCAACGAGATCACCCCCGGCAACTTCATCTTCCGCACCCGCGAGTTCGAGCAGATGGAGATGGAGTTCTTCGTCCCGCCGGCCGAAGCGCAGAAGTGGCACCAGCACTGGATGGCCGAGCGCGAGCGCTGGTACACCGAGCTGGGGATCCGCCCCGACCACCTGCGGGTCCGCGCCCACGGCGAGGACGAGCTCTCCCACTACTCCTCGGCGACCAGCGACATCGAGTACCTGTTCCCGATCGGCTGGTCGGAGCTGGAGGGGATCGCCGACCGCGGCGACTTCGACCTCACCCAGCACGCCAAGTTCTCCGGCGAGAAGCTCGAGTACTTCGACCAGCAGACGAAAGAGCGCTACGTCCCCCACGTGATCGAGCCCGCCGCCGGCGCCGACCGCGCCACCCTCGCCTTCCTCGTCGATTCCTACGAGGTCGAGGAGGTCGATGGCCGCCAGCGCACCGTCCTCCGCCTCCACCCCCGCCTCGCCCCGGTCAAGGTCGCCGTCCTCCCCCTCGTCTCCAAGCAGGGGATGCCGGAGAAGGCGCGGGAGATCTTCGGAGACCTGCGCCGCCGCCTCCCCGCCGAGTTCGACGAGGGCGGCTCGATCGGCAAGCGCTACCGCCGCCAGGACGAGATCGGCACCCCCTGGGGGATCACCGTCGACCACCAGACGATGGACGATGACACCGTCACCCTCCGGGACCGCGACTCCCTCGAGCAGGTCCGCGTCCCGATCGAGGGTCTCGGCGACGAGCTGGTCGGCCGCCTGGAAGCTCCCTGGCGCTCGCCGAAGCTGGGCTAGTTTCCACCCGGTCCCCCGAGGCGTCCGCCCGAGCGGCGACAGTTACCCGGCGTCTCGACCCAGCCCTCTACTCCACAGGAGCGATACACATGACCTTCGGCGAAGCAATAAGCGACGGCTTCTCGAAATACGCGGACTTCAGCGGCCGGTCCTCGCGGTCGGCTTACTGGTGGTGGACTCTCTTCTACGTACTGGTCTTCATCGGCGCCTCGATTCTCGACGCGGCCGCCCACACCCCGATCATCGCGATCCTCGTCTGGCTCGGGTTCATCATCCCGAACCTGGCCGTGCTCGTCCGTCGCCTCCACGACACCGACCGCAGCGGCTGGTGGGTGCTGATCGGGTTCGTCCCGCTGATCGGCGCGATCGTCCTGATCGTCTTCGCCTGCCTGGAGTCCGGGCCGCCGAACAAGTACGGCCCCGGTCCCGACGGCGGCGGCGACCTGACCGCTCCCGCGCCCCTGGCATAGGCCGCCATGGCCTACGAGATGAAGATCCGCGGCACCGAGCACGAGGTGAAGGTGCGCAACCCCTGGGCCGTGGCCCTGCTGCCAATCGTCACCCTCGGCATCTACCACCTGGTCTGGTGGTACAGGATCAACAAGGAGTTGAAGGCCTACGGCGAAGCCAAGGGCTACGACCTCGGCCAGAATCCGACCAACTCGCTGCTGGCGCTGTTCCCGGGCGGGTTCATCGTCGTCCCGGCGCTGGTCACCTACTGGCGCGGCACCAAGCGCGTCCAGGGCGCCTCGAAGATCGCCGGGCGGGAGCCGGTCAGCGGCTGGATCGCCCTGATCCTCTACCTGCTGCTCTCGCCGGGGATGTGGGCCTACCTGCAGATCTCGCTCAACAACGTCTGGGAGCAGGAGGCCGACCCACTCCCCGGCCAGCCGGCGCCGCCGGCGCCGAGCGACACGATGCCGCCGCGCCTCGACGCCCAGTAAAGCGCCGAGTCCGCGAGAGGCGTCGCTATTCGACGCTACTCGCGGACTCGCCGTCGTCCAGGAACTCGAGGACCCGCTGCGCGTCCGCCTCGAGCGCGGCGGCGTCCTTCTTCCGCACCACGTCGAGGTGCTCGATCGTCAGCTTGCCGCCGGCGAGACCCCAGCGCGCCACCGCTCTCCCGTTGACCAGGGCGAAGGGCCGGAAGATCCCGTTGGTGGTGACCAGCACTTCGTGGGGGCCGACGACTTCCTCGCGGGAGGTCCAGCCGAGCAGCAGCGGGTCGAAGGCGCCGAGTAGCCGCGGCGGTGGGGGCGGAGCGGGCCCGGGGCTTCTCTTCAGCTCGACCAGACCGTCGTCGCGCTGCTCCAGCTCGGAGGCGATCGCGGCCAGGCCGGCGCGGGCGTCGCGCAGCGGCAGACCGGCCCAGCGGGCGAGGTCGCGGTCGTCGGCCGGCCCGTGCCCGACCAGGTAGCGGCGGGCCAGCTCGGCCAGCGCCTTCTCGCGGTCGATCTGCTGCGGCTCGCCCAGCCAGTCCCGCACCAGCACGTAAGCGTGGTGCCTGCCGAGCATCGGCCCGCGCACGACGATCCCTCTCGCCGCCGCGAGGAACATCAGGTGGATGAAGGCCTGACCCTCGGTCCGCACGCCAGCGGCGTCGAGACGCACCCGCAGGTCCCCGCCGCTCAGCGGACCCTCCATGCCGAGCGTCGCCTCGATCGTCTCCATCGCCTTCTCCGCCGCGCCCTCCGAGATCCCCTCCTGCCGCAGCCGCCGCCGGCAGCTGGCGAAGTGGGTCGGCGTGGTCAGCGCGTGCAGCCACGGGTAGTCCTCGCTGCGGACGAGGTGAAGGGTGCCGCGGTTGAGCCAGGTGATCAGCAGCGACCTCTCGCCCAGCGCCCGGTCGACGTCGGCGGCCGTGACCCCTTCGGTCCGAGCCCGCACCGCCAGCCGCGCCCCGCGAGGATCCTGCCCCTGCACCGCCAGCAGGCGCTCGACCATCGCCTCCGGCGAGCGCAGCGGCTCCCCGGCGAGGGCTTGAGCGGTCAGGCGTTCGGCGATCGGAGCGAGCGGCACAGACCGATGATGCCGCTTCGAACTTGCGCTAGTTGATCGCTTCGAGGTCGACGACGAAGACGAGCGTTTCACTCGGCGGGATCGTCGGCGGATACCCGTTGGGCCCGTAAGCGTGGTTCGGCGGGATGATCAGCTCGCGCCGACCGCCGACCTTCATGCCTTTGATGCCGATGTCCCAGCCGGAGATCACTTCGTGGTTCCCGAGCGTGAAGGTGAACGGTTCACCCCGATCCCAGGAAGCGTCGAATTCCTTGCCGCTTCTGTAGTTGACCCCGACGTACTGAACCGAGACCTGGTCTCCCGCCTTGGCAGCCGGACCGCTGCCTTCTTCGATTTCCCTGGTCACGATCTTCTTCGGCGGCGGTCCCTTCGGAGGCGTGACCTGCGGCTTCGTCTTCTTCGCCGGCTTTTCCGCCGAGCTTTCAGCCTGCTTTTCGCTCGTCGCTTCTTCGCTCGAGGAGGAGCCGCCGCAACCGGCAAGAGCCAGGGCCAGGCAGGCGAAAACGATCAGGAAAGCTTGCCGCATCGGCGGCATCTTAAGCGGAAACGGCCTCGGGCGCCCGCTACCCGTACTCGACCTTCAACAAGTCAAGTACGTAGACCAGGGTTTCGCCCTGGGGGACGTCCTTCATCTTGCTGCCGCCTTTGGTCAGTTCAGGCGGGATCACCAGCTCCCGCTGGTCGGAGACCTCCATCCCTTCGACCCCCTGTTCCCAGCCACGAATCCGAGCCACCGCCGCAGCCCAGCAGAGCCAGCGCCAGTACGAAAAGCAATCCCCTACCAATCAGCGCTCTTTTGAGCATGGCGGCCATAGTAAAAGATCGCGCGCAAATCTGCACGCTCGCGTCAGGGCCGACGTTTGGGGAGCTCCGCCGCGGCGCTGGCATCGATCTTGAGAACGACTCCCCGCTCGTAGATCTCGCCCACCTCGGGCGCGTCGACGAACCGGCGGCCCCCCGGTCCCCAGCTCGTGTCGAAGAGGATCCCGTCGAACATGTTGGCCTCGGGAGCGGCAAGGACACGGATCACGCGGCCCAGCTTCTCGCCGTCACTGGAGAAGACCGGAATCCCCCGCTTCGCCACCAGGTAGGAGACGGGGTGGCCGAGATCGTCCATCGAGGGCGAGCCTAGCGAACCGAATTCGCGGTCTAGACTGGCGCCGGGAGCAACTTCATCCGGGGAGGAGAGAGATGGGCCTGAACCTCGCATCGATCGTCACCGAGAGCGCCGCCGCCGAGCCGGATGCCGTCGCCGTGCGCCTGGGCGAGCGGGAGCTGACCTATGCCGAGCTCGACGATCGCAGCGCCCGCCTGGCGACGCTGCTGCTCGAGAAGGGCCTCGAGCAGGGGGACCGGGTCGGGGTGATGCTGCCCAACGTCCTCGAGTTCCCGATCTCCTACTACGGCGTCCTCCGTGCCGGCGGGGTCGTGGTGCCGATGAACGTGCTGCTGAAGCGGCGGGAGATCGCCTTCTACCTCGAAGACTCCGGTGCAGAGCTGCTGCTCACCTGGCACGGCTTCGGCGAGGAGGCCCGGGCCGGCGCCGAAGCCGCGGGCGCCGAGCTGATCGAGGTCGAGCCGGAGTCCTTCGCCGAGCTGCTGAGCGCTCGCGAGCCGACCGCGGAGCTGGCCGAGACCGGGGAGGACGACACCGCGGTGATCCTCTACACCTCGGGTACGACCGGCAAGCCGAAGGGCGCCGAGCTGACCCACTTCAACCTCCACCGCAACGCCGAGATCGCCTCGGAGACCACCTGCGAGATCAAGCGCGGCGACGTCGTCCTCGGCTCGCTGCCGCTCTTCCACTCCTTCGGTCAGACGGTGAGCATGAACGCCTCGATCCGGGTCGGCGCGACGCTCACGCTGCTGCCCAAATTCGACCCCGGCGAAGCACTGGAGATCATGCAGCGCGATGGCGTCACCCACTTCTACGGGGTGCCGACGATGTACGGGGCACTGCTCCACCACCCCGGCCGCGAGGACTACGAGACCTCGCTACGGATCTGCATCACCGGCGGCGCCTCGATGCCGGTCGAGGTCCTGCGCGGCTTCGAGCAGGCGTTCGAATGCGAACTGCTGGAGGGCTACGGCCTCTCCGAGACCTCGCCGGTCGCCAGCACCAACCACCCGGGCCGGCCGCGGAAGCCCGGGTCGATCGGGACGCCGCTGCGCGAAGTCGAGATGAAGGTCGTCGACGAGGACGACGCGGAGGTGGCACAGGGAGAGGTCGGCGAGATCGTGATCCGCGGCCACAACGTGATGAAGGGCTACTGGCAGCGGCCCGAGGCGACGGCGGAGGCGATGCGCGGCGGCTGGTTCCACACCGGCGACATGGCCCGGGTCGACGAGGAGGGCTACTTCTTCATCGTCGATCGCAAGAAGGAGCTGATCATCCGCGGCGGCTACAACGTCTACCCGCGCGAGGTCGAGGAGGTCCTCTACGAGCACCCGAAGATCCGCGAAGCCGCCGTGCTCAGCGTCCCCCACGACCAGTGGGGCGAGGAGATCGGCGCCGCCGTCGTCCTCCACGAGGGCGAGGAGCTGGCGCCCGAGGAGGTCAGCGAGTACGTGAAGGAGCGGATCGCCGCCTACAAGTACCCGCGCCTGGTCTGGTTCATCGACGACCTGCCGAAGGGCCCGACGGGGAAGATCCTCAAGCGCGAGATCGAGGCCCCCGCGGCCGCGGAGCCTGGCGCAACGCCCTGACATCTGATTTACTCAGGCGCTCCCGAGTACTTAACCGGTCTGCTCGGGTCACCCAGCAGCGCGCTTTAGGGAGGCGCCTGCGCTCACTACATAGGAGAGAAAATGGTCAGTAAGCGTCTGACGGCGTTCGCCTGCGCGATCGCCCTCTGCATCACCGGTACCGCTCTCGCACCTGCGAGCTCGATGGCTCAGGACCCGATCCTGTTCGTCCACGGCTACTCGGAGAGCGCATCGTTGTGGAACACGATGATCTCCAACTTCGAAAAAGACGGCTATTCGAAATCGTATTTGAGCGCCTACAGCTACAACACCTCGCAGTCGAACAAGGTGGACGCCGAAGAAGTCAAATCGCGCGTCGAAACGCTGCTCAAAAACACCGGCGCGACCAAGGTGGACATCATCGCCCACTCGATGGGCTCGCTGAACAGCCGCTGGTACATCAAGTTCCTCGGCGGCGAAACCAAGGTCGACGACTGGGTTTCGCTCGGCGGACCCAACCACGGAACCGAAACCGCGAACTTCTGCTTCAGCACCTCCTGCGTGGAGATGCGGGTCGGCTCCACGTTCCTCGCGGAACTGAACGCGGGCGACGAGACGCCCGGCATCGTCAACTACGGCACCTGGTGGTCGCCGTGCGACGAAATCATCAACCCGGACTCGAGCGTCGCGCTCTCCGGGGCGACCAACACCAAAACCGCCTGCATCTCGCATACGGCCCTGACGACGGACAAAACCGTCTACGAACAGGTCCGCGAATTCGTCAAATAGCAGGTTCCTTGGCGCGATCCTGGCTAGCTGGCCAGGATCGCGCTAGTCTCCGCGTCGACCCCGATGCGACACCAAAAGGAGACGAGATGAGCGTCGCTTCCCAGCGCTTGATGGACAACATCACCTACGAGGACCTCTACCACCGCTGGGAGCAGGGCAACTGGAGCGCCTACGACCTCGACTTCTCCAAGGACCGCGAGGGCTGGGAGGCACTGAGCGACATCCAACGGCGCTCAGCGATGTGGATCTACTCGATGTTCTATTACGGCGAGGACCGGGTCGCCGACACCCTCGCCCCCTACGTCACCGCCGCCCCGACCGAGGAGATGTCCTACTTCCTCGCCACCCAGCAGGTCGACGAGGTCCGGCACTCGGTCTTCTTCCACCGCTTCTTCAAGGAGGTGATCGGGGTCGGCGGCGAGTCCGTCCAGCAGACCCTCGCCTCCACCCTGCCGCAGCTGAACTGGGGCTACCGCGGGGTCTTCGACCGCCTCGACCTGATGGCCGAGGAACTGCGCAAGGACCGCTCGGTCCCGAAGTTCGCCCAGGCGATCACCCTCTACCACCTGATCGTCGAGGGCAGCCTCGCCCAGCCCGGCCAGCACTTCATCGAGGACTTCTTCGCCTCCGAGGAGACGATGCCCGGCTTCAGCGCCGGGATGGAGAACGTCAGCCGCGACGAGCAGCGCCACATCGGCTTCGGCGTCAAGGTCCTCTCCGAGCTGCTCAACGAGCCGACCCCGGGCTGGCAGGAAAACCGCGCCGCCGTGGTCGAGCTGCTGCGCGAAACCCTCCCCTATGGCCCCGCCGTCTTCACGCCGCCGAACCTCGACCGCGAATACACCGAGTGCTACGGGTTCTCGCTCGAGGACATCTTCTCCTTCGGATTGAAACTGATCCGCCAGCGCTGGCGGACGATCGGCTTCCCGACCGAGGAGATGCCGCCCGGCGTCTTCCCCTTCCCGCCCGAGGACGACGAGATGGAGGTGGCGAAGCGCCAGGTGGAGATGATGATGGCCGGCGTGATCGGCTCGCCCGAAGGCCCGCCTCCGAGCTCGGACCCGGAGATCCAGCGCCTCTACTTCGACCTGATCAGCCGCGTCGCCGACCCGGCGGCCGCCAATGGCTCGCCCTTCGTCGTCCAGTGGCGCTTCTCCGACGCGGCACCGTGGCACCTCGTCCTCGACAACGGCTCGACCCGCTGCGAGCCCGGCGAGGTCCCCGGCGCCAACGTCACGATCGAGACCAGCTGGGCCGACTGGATCGCCGCCGGCAAACCCGACGCCAATCAGCTGAAGATGATGCTGCAGCGCCGCATCCGCCCCCGCGGCAAGATGCGCGACCTCGCCCGCTTCCGCAAGGTCTTCAACTAGACCGCAGACTTGTCCCCGGTATCCGGGGACAAAGGCACATCGTCGCTAGGAGATCGGCGGGCGCTTGTCGGCCCAGGGGCGCTCGGCCTCGATCTGGGCGGCGAGGGAGAGCAGCGTCGCCTCGGAGCCGCGGCGGCCGATCACCTGGAAGGAGAGCGGCATGCCCTCGGGCGAGAAGCCTGCGGGCACCGCCATCGCCGGGTTGCCGAGGTGGTTCCAGGGGACGCAGTAGGGATAGAAGCGG
This sequence comes from uncultured Actinomycetes bacterium, assembly GCA_946479725.1. The sequence goes on from CAMLHB010000004.1 coordinate 19,746, forward strand.
CTCATCCCCAGCACCGTCTGCAGGGCGCCCTTGCCCTCCCAGCGGCGCACCGGCAGGGCAGTGCCGCCCATCACCGGCGTCACCAGCAGGTCGTACTCGTCGAAGATCGCGTTGACCCGGGCGCTGTCGGCGTCGCGCCCCTCGCCGCGGGCTTTCTCGTAGAGGCTCCGCGGCAGGATCGATCCGAGCCGGCCGAAGCCGCGGGTGCGGCGTTCCAGCCGCTCCGGGTGCGGCACTTCCTTAACCGTGTCGGCGACGCCGCCGAGGAAGCGGGCGGTGATGTTGTTGCCGATGTTGCCCCAGTCGGGGTCGCGCCGGGAGACGTCATGGCCGAGGCCGCTGAGCAGCTCGACGGCGTCGGCCACCGCCCCCTTGGCCTCGTCGTCGACCGTCGGCGGCAGCGCCGCCCGCGGCGCCAGCGTCGACCAGGCGATCTTCAGCTTTCCGGGAGCGGTCTTGACGGCCTCGACGAAGGGCCGCTCGGGCGGCGCCGGCGCCTCGGGCTCGCGCGAACCGCCGGCGACGACGTCGAGCCAGAGCGCGGTGTCGAGGACCGAGCGGCTGACGCAGCCTTCGACAGCCAGTCCGCCCCAGCCTTCGAGGTTGGGGTCGAGGGGGACGCGGCCGCGGCTCACCTTGAGGCCGAAGAGGCCGCAGGAGGCGGAGGGGATGCGGATCGAGCCGGCGCCGTCGCCGGCCGAGGCGATCGGGACCAGGCCGGCCGCCACCGCGGACGCCGAACCTCCGCTGGAGCCGCCGGGCGTCCGCTGTGGGTTCCAGGGGTTGCGGGTGACGCCGTAGGTCGCCGACTCGCTGAAGCCGCAGATCGCCATCTCCGGCAGCAGGGTCAGCCCGATGAGGATCGCGCCCGCCTCGCGCAGGCGGCGCACCATCTCGCAGTCGGCCCTGGCCGGCTCGCTGAAGCCGTCGGTGCCGTGGGTGTTGACCTCGCCAGCGACGTCGACTTCGTCCTTGATCGCGACCGGAACTCCCAGCAGCGGCCGCTCCTCGCCGGCCCGCACCCGCGCCTCCGCCTGCTCCGCTTCCAGCATCGCCTTCTCGGCAAAAACCTTCCGAAAAGAATTCAGCTCCGGGTCCAAGCGAGCAATCCGCTCCAACGAAAGCTCCACCAACTCCTTCGGGGAAACCTCCCCCGCCCGAACCATCTCAGCCTGTTTAGCCGCCCCCGCAAAAGCAATCTCATCCCTATTCATGGCCGCCCATCCTATTGGCCAACCAGCCAGGCCGGCAGGAGGGACGGGTGCCCCTCTCACAGAGGCTCATGAGACCACGCCGGCGCCCAGCAACCCGCCCAGCTGCGCGACGGTCTCTGGGAGAGGGGCACCCGTCCCTCCCCACCACCTAAGCCTTAGCCGGCTCGGGCTCGGATTCGCCGCCACCCTCGAAGCTGAAATCGGGAACGAGGCGGTCGAGCCAGCTCGGGAACCACCAGTTCCACTCGCCCATCAGCTTCATCGCCGCCGGGACCAGGATCAGGCGGACCAGGGTCGCGTCGAGGGCGATCGCCACCGCCGAGCCGAGGCCCAGCTCCTTGATCGAGGGGACGCCGGTGAGGACGAAGACGCCGAAGACCGCGGTCATGATCAGCGCCGCCGAGGAGATCGTGCGGGCGCTCGAGGAGAGGCCCTCGGCGACGGCGCGTTCGTTTTCGCCGTGGGCCATGTAACGCTCGCGGATCCGCGACATCAGGAAGACCTCGTAGTCCATCGAGAGGCCGAAGACGATCGCGAAGATCAGCGGAATGTTGATCGTGTCCAACGCCCCCTGGCTTTCGAAGCCGAGGAAGCCGTCGAACCACCCCCACTGGAAGATCGCGACGAGGACGCCGAAGGCCGCCCCGATCGAGAGCAGGTTCATCAGCACCGCCTTCAGCGGCAGGACCAGCGAGCGCAGCATCACCATCAGGACCAGGAAGCTGAGCGAGAGGACGAAGAGGATGATCTTCCACATCGAGCCGCTGACCTGGTGGCGGACGTCGTCGCCGCGGGCGGTCTCGCCGCCGACGTTGACTTCGGCCTGCTGGGCCAGGGCAGAGCCGGGGACGACGGTGTCGCGGAGGCGGCCGACCAGCGCCACCGCCGCGTCGGACTCGCTCGGCGCGCTCGGGGTGGCCTGAATCAGCACCGCATCGCCGGCGTAAACGGGTTTGTCCACGGCGGTGATGCCTGGGGTGGCGGCGACTTCGCGGACGAAGCCGGCGACCGCCGCTTTGCCCGCCGCGCCGGGGGCGCCGCCGAAGCCGGCGACGATCTGGATCGGGTCGGTGCCGCCGCCGAGCTGGTCGGAGGCCAGTTCGTTGCCGACCCGGACGTCGCTGTCCTTGGGGAACTGGGCGATCGCTTCGGTCCCGGTCTGCAGCGAGAGCAGCGGGCTGGCGAGGAAGAGCAGGATCGCCGCGACGCCGATCACCGCGGTCCAGGGCCGCGCCATCACCCGCACGGTCCAGGCGCGCCAGAAGCGGTTTTTCTCCGTCGCCACCTGGGCGGCGCTCTTGCGCCGGTAGAAGCGGCGGCCGAAGAAGCGCTCGACCCGGCCGACGATCCCGCCCGGCAGCACCCGGTCGCCGAGCATCGCGATCAGCGCCGGCAGCAGCGTCGTCGCGGTGAGGATCGAGACCGCGACCACGGTCATCGCCCCCAGCGCCATCGAGCGCAGCGCCTGGTTGTCGACCATCCACAGCCCGGCCAGGGAGATGATCACCGCGAGGCCCGAGAAGGTGACGGCGAGGCCCGAGGTCGAGAGCGAGAGCGACCGCGCCTCGGCCGGGTCGTGGCCCGCCTCACGCTCCTCGCGGTAGCGGGCGAGGATGAAGAGCGAGTAGTCGACGGCGACGCCGATCCCGATCATCGAGGCCATGTTGGTGACGAAGACCGAGGTCTCCAGTTGCAGCGAGAAGAAGTAGATCAGCGCCCCGGTGACGAGGACGCTGACGAAGCCGAGCGCCAGCGGCAGCGCCGCCGCGGCGAGCGATCCGAAGACGACGAGGAGGATGATCGCGACGATCGGGAACCCGGTCCCCTCGGCCTTGGCCAGGTCTTCCTTGGAGATTTCCTGCATCCCCGCCCAGATCGTCGGCTGCCCAACCAGGTAGGGAGTGACACCGGCCGTGGCGTTCCCGGGCTCGAGGTCTTCGCGCAGCGTCGCGGCCGGATCGATCAGCTCGTCCGAGGAAAGGTCGCTGCGCAGCGGCACCAGCACCACGTCCGTGCCCTGCAGCTGCCTGCGCGCCAGCGCCGCCGTGGCCGGCGGCAAGGTGACGTCGTCGAGGGTCGCAACCTCCTTGCGGACCCGCGTCACGGCGGCAGCCCGCTCGGCCGCGCTCGCCCCCGGCGCCGCCTGCAACACGACGCCGATCCCGTTCGCCTTGTCGCCGAATTCGTCCTGCAGCGCTTCGCTCACCTTCATCGACTGGCTGCCCGGAACGTCGAAGCCCCCGCCGGTCAGGTGATCGGTCTGTTTCGAGGCGAACGGCAGCGCCAGCGCCACGATCAGCACCCAAGCCGCGACCACCCAACGGCGGCGTCGCCCCAGGAACCCAGCCAGTGAACTCATCGCCTCTCGCATGCCATCTCCCTCGTCGCTTTGGCCGTGTAGCCAGGAGCCTCCCCCGCGACGGGGACCCGGGTCTGTGAGGCCGGTCACTTCGTGAGGGGCGTCACGCGCACCTCGTAACCTGGGCCGATGATCGTCGACTGCGCGGCCTATGAGCGGGGGACGCGGCGTGCGGGGAAGCTCGCGGTCGAGGAGGCAAGCGAGGCCGCGGGTGCGGAGGGGACGTTCGTCTGGGTCGGGGTGGTCGAGCCGGGCGAGGAGGAGATGAAGGCGGTGGCGGCCGAGTTCGGGCTGCATGAGCTGGCTGTAGAGGATGCGGTGCGGGCGCACCAGCGACCGAAGGTGGAGGAGTACGGGGAGACGGTCCACGTGGTGGTGAAGACGGCGCGTTACGTCGATCCCGAGGAGGTGATCGAGCTGGGGGAGGTTTCGGTCTTCGTCGCCCCCAATTTCGTGATCACCGTCCGCCACGGGGAGGCCGACCTGGCGCCGGTGCGGGAGCGGCTCGAGCAGCGGCCCGACCTGCTGGAGAAGGGACCGGGCGCGGTCCTCTACGCGATCCTCGACCACGTCGTCGACCGCTACATCGAAGCGGCCCAGGGCTTTGACGACGACGTGCGCGAAGTCGAGCTGCAGGTCTTCGGCGAAGGGCAGAACCCGACCGAGCGGATCTACAAGCTCGAGCGCGAGGTGCTGGAGTTCCAGGCGGCGACGGTGCCGCTGGGGGAAGCGCTGGAAGAGCTCTGCGCCAACAATTACGCCGTCGTCCCCTCCACCCTGCACGAGTACTTCCGCGACGTCGACGACCACCTGGCCCGGGTCGCGACCCGGATCGAGAACTTCCGCCAGCTGCTCGACAGCGCCCTGGAAGCGAACCTGACCCAGGTCTCGATGCGCCAGAACGAAGACATGCGGAAGATCTCCGCCTGGGTGGCGATCGCCGTGGTGCCGACGATGATCGCCGGCATCTACGGGATGAACTTCAAGCACATGCCCGAGCTGGGATGGACGCTCGGCTATCCCGCGGTGCTGACCCTGATCCTCGCGGTCTGCCTCTTCCTCTACTGGCGCTTCAAGCGCGCCGGCTGGCTGTAAAGGGCCGCGGAGCGGCTAATCGGCGCCGAGCAGGTAGCGGGCCGAGGCGACGCCCACCGAGAAGGCGCCGGTCGTGTCGCGCGAGGGATCCGAGAGCGCCTGCAGGGCAAACCCGTCGCCAAGCGCGAAGAGGTAGGAGACGACGTCCTCGGCCGGATGGCGGAGGCCGAGCACGCCCTCGTCGTCCTTTTCGCGCAGGACCTCGGCGACGTGCGAGCGGGTCTTCTCGAAGAGCTGCCCGACCTCGCGCTGGATGTCGGGATTGCGGCGGCCGGCGCTGAACAGCTCGTAGAGGAGAAGGAAGAAGCCCGGTTCGTTCTCGATCACCTCGGTGAGGCTGCTGACCAGCGCGTCGACGACGTCGTCGACGGTCTTCGCCGGCCCCAGCCGCGCGTCGAGGCGTTCGACCCGCAGCTCGGAGTCGCGGCGAACGACCTCGACCAGCAGCCGCTCCTTGGTCCCGAAGTAGTAGTGGAGGAGGCCCCGGCTGACGCCCGCCTCGCGGGCGACGTGCTCGAAGGTGGAACCGGCGGCGCCGCGCCGGGCCACGGAGTCCCGCATCGCGTCGACGATCCGCTGCGCCTTGTCGCCGCTCAGCTCCCGCTCTTTGGTTGCCGCCTCCACAGTTAGACCAGTCTAGTCCCAGGCCTGACGCGGCTCAGCGGTTCCTGAGCCCGTCAGGAGCCGTTGATGCTGGTCGTGCTCGTGTACTCGAACTCCTCTTCGGCTCCGAAGAGAGCGTCGAGGACGGCCTTGCGGGCACACTCGCTGACGGCGAGGGCGATCACCGCGCCGACGATCGCGATCAGCAGCAGGCGGCCGATTCCGCCCTTGCGCTTCGGCTTGCTGCGCAGGCTCTCGGAGGCTTCCTGCAGGCTCTCGGCGGCCTTGCGGAGGTCCTTCTGGACCTTCTTGTCGCTGGTCACCGCCTTGACCGTGCCCTTGCCGTTGCCGGTGGCGCGGCCGTAAGCGCTCTTGGCGCTTTCGAAGGCGTCTTTCAAGCTTTCGCGCAGCTCTTCGTCTTCGATCAAGCGCTGCACGTAGGGGTTTTCACGGGCCGTCTCGTAGATGTCGCCGGCGCGTGCCGTCGTCGTCTTGCTCATGCCTTCTCCTCAGTGGATTCCGTGGCCACAACCAGAATAACTCCCAAACCCATACCCGCGGCAAGCCGCAGACACACGACTTAGGTCAACCAGGCCCCACGCCATCCAAAAGGACGCCGTTGTTGCGGAAGTTCGTGCGGGCGTGGCGGAGCAGGCGCAGGCGCAGCGGCTCCAGTTCCTGGCCCGGCAGCCGGAAGCGACGGATGAACAGCGGGCCGACGTCTTCGCCGCCGGTTTCGCGGAAGCCGGGGCCGAGCATGCGCCGCGAGGGCGGCGGCGCTTCGCCCATCGAGACGACGGTGATTTCGCGGACCAGCCAGTCATAGCCTTCGGCCGCTTTCAGCTGGATCGCCCCGGTCGAGAGGTAGAAGCGCAGCGGCGCCTCCCCCAGCACCCAGGTCACCGTGGCCCGCGGCCCGTCGGGCTCGCCGAGGTGGTGCGCCACCGCCCGCCAGTCCGGCTTGCGCAGGTCGGGGTCGGCGCTGGCCCAGATCGAGAAGCCGAAGGAGTAGGCGACGAGAAGGACGGCGACCGCGGTCCCGAGCCGGCGCGCGCGTTCGCTGCTGAGGGCCACCGCGACCGCGACCAGCAGCGGGACCAGGGCGGGCAGCAGGTTGCGGGCGAGGACGAAGTCCTTGCTGGCGGCAAAGAGCGCCACCAGCAGAGGGATGCCGACGGTGACCGCGGCGACGAGGAAGGGCACGAAGGCGGCGCGGCGCTCGCTCCTGCTGCCGCGCGCCAGCAGGAGGACGAAGGCGGCGGCGCCGAAGGCCAGCGGCAGCAGCGCCGGGCCGACCTGCTCGGTGCGGCCGATGATGTCGCCGGCCTCGCCGACCGCGAAGGTGAGCGCGGCTTCGACGACCCGGTGTCCGAGGGAGAACTTGTCGATCCATTCGGCGTGGCCGTAGGACATCTGGTGGATCGCCAGCGGCACAAGCAGGACGAGGGCTGCGGCGACGATCCAGAGGCCGGAGAGGATCGCGCGCCCGCGCCGCCGGGCCAGCAGCAGCACCTCGGCGACGAGCGGGAAGACAGCGAAGTAGTGGGTCGCGAGGGCGAGCGCCGAGAAGACCCCCCACCAGACGAAGTCCCGTTTCTCGCCCGGGCGCTCGCCATCCTCCCGCAGCGCCCGCACGCAGAAGAGCAGCGAGAGCGCGCAGAAGAAGCCGAGCAGGGCGTAGGCGCGTGCCTCCTGCGAGTACCAGATCAGCATCGGGTTGACCGCGACCAGGGCCGCCGCGATCACCCCGGCGCGGGCGCCGCGCAGTTCCCGGCCGAGGAGGTAGGCGACCGGGATCGTCGCCACACCCGCGAGCGCCGAGAGCGAGCGCAGCCCCCACTCGCCGTTGCCGGTCAGCTGCGTCCAGATCCAGGCGAGCGCGTAGTAGAGGGGCGGCGCCGACTCCGAGAAGCCGACCGCATCCATCGCGTGGCCGAAGCCGACCCGCAACACCCGGCTGGCGGTGACGATCTCGTCGTGGTGGTAGGCCTGCAGGCCGAGGGTGGCGAAGCGCAGGGCGGCGCCGAGCGCGGTCAGGCCGACGACGATCCAGAAGGCGCGGGAGCGGTTGCGCACTAAGAGAGGGCGACGTCGAGGGCCCGGGCGACGTCGTCGACGTAGACGAACTCGAGGTTGCCGAGCTCGTGCTCGGGGATCTCCGCCACGTCGCCCTCGTTGCGGCCGGGCACGATCACCTTCTTGATCCCCGCCCGCTGCGCCGCCAGCGACTTCTCCTTGAGGCCGCCGATCGGCAGCACCTGGCCGGTCAGGGTCACCTCGCCGGTCATCGCCACGTCGTTGCGGACGGGGCGGCCGCTGACCAGTGAGGAGAGGGCGACCGTCATCGCCACCCCCGCCGAGGGCCCGTCCTTCGGCACCGCCCCGGCCGGCACGTGGACGTGGACGTCGTGGGTCGCGAACCAGTCGCCCTCGACCTTGGGGGCGATCTCGCCGCAGTGGCCGCGCACGTAGGAGAGCGCCGCCTGCGCCGACTCCTTCATCACCTCGCCGAGCTGGCCGGTGATCGTCAGCTTGCCCGAGCCCGGCATCGCCGTCGCCTCGATGAAGAGGACGTCGCCGCCGGTCGGGGTCCAGGCGAGGCCGGTGGAGACGCCGGGCACCTTGGTCCGCCGCCGCTGCTCGGCGAAGACCCGCCGCCGGCCGAGCAATTCGCGCGCTTTCTTGCCCGAGATCCTCACCTTGCCCTTCGACTTGCCCTCGGCGACCTGGCGGGCGACTTTGCGGCAGACGGTGCCGATCTGGCGCTCGAGGTTGCGGACGCCGGCCTCGCGCGTGTACTCCTCGACGATCGCGGTCAGCGCCGCGTCGGAGAACTCGATCTGCGAGGGCTTCAGCCCGTTCGCCTCGAGCTGGCGGCGGACCAGGTAGCGACGGGCGATCTGGCGCTTCTCCTCCAGCGTGTAGCCGGCCAGCTCGATCGTCTCCATGCGGTCGAGCAGCGGCCCGGGGATCGTGTCGAGGACGTTGGCGGTGGCGATGAAGACGACGTCGGAGAGGTCGAACTCGAGGTCGAGGTAGTGGTCGCGGAAGCTGTCGTTCTGCGCCGGGTCGAGGACCTCGAGCATCGCCGAGGCCGGGTCGCCGCGGAAGTCGGCCCCCATCTTGTCGATCTCGTCGATCATGAAGACGGGGTTGCGGGAGCCGGCATCGCGCAGGGCGCGGACGATCGTGCCGGGCATGGCGCCGATGTAGGTGCGGCGGTGGCCGCGGATCTCGGCCTCGTCACGGACGCCGCCGACGGAGATCCGCTCGAACTCGCGCCCCAGCGCCTTGGCGATCGATTTGCCGAGGCTGGTCTTGCCGACCCCGGGCGGGCCGACGAAGCAGAGGATCGGGCCGGGCGAGTCGGGGTTGAGCTTGCGCACGGCCAGGTACTCGAGGATCCGGTCCTTGATCTTCTCGAGATCGTAGTGATCGGCGTCGAGGACGCTGCGGGCGTGCTTCAGGTCGAGGTTGTCTTCCGTCGCCTGCGACCAGGGCAGCTCGGTCAGCCACTCCAGGTAGGTGCGGATGACGCCGTGCTCGGCCGCGGCCGGTGGCAGCTTCTCCAGCCGCGAGAGCTCCCGCTCGGCGGCTTTCAGCGCTTGCTCGGGCAATCCGGCGGCCTCGATTTTCTCCCGCAGTTCGTTTGCTTCGGCCTGCTGCTCGTCGCCCTCGCCGAGCTCGTCCTGAATCGCTTTCAGCTGCTGGCGGAGGAAGAACTCGCGCTGGCCTTTGTCGATCTCCGACTGCACCTGGGTCTGGATCTGGGTGCCGAGCTGGACGACCTCGAGCTCGCGGGCGAGGATCCGCGAGAGATGGCGCAGCCGCTTGGCGACGTCGACTTCTTCCAGCAGTTTCTGCTTCTCCTCGGTGCCGATCCGCAGGGCCCCGGCGATCAGATGGGCGAGCTGGGCGGGGTCGTCGATGTTGGCGACCGCCATCTGCAGCTCCTCCGGCAGGTAGGGGATCTGCTCGATGATCTCCGAGAAGGTGGTCTGGACGTTGCGGCTCAGCGCCTCCAGCTCGGCGCTCGGCTCGACGACGTCGGGCAGGGCGCTGATCCGGGCGACCATGTAGGGCTGCTCGGCGACGAACTCGCCCAGCCTCACCCGCTGCATCCCCTGGACGAGGATCCGCAGGCTGCCGTCCGGGACCTTCATCATCCGCGCCACCGCGCCGACCACGCCGACCTCGTAGAGGTCGCCGGGGCCGGGCACCTCGTTCTCGGGGTCGCGGGCGGTGACCATCGCCAGCATGCGGTTGGTGCCGAGGACGTCGTCGACCAGCTGGATCGAACGCTCCTGCCCGACCGCCAGCGGCGCCAGGGTTTCGGGGAAGGTGACGGTGTCGCGCAGCGGCAGGATCGGCAGCGCCTCGGGCAGCGGCAGGTCGGCGCGAAAAGCGTCCTCCGCATCGAGCGGCGCATCGACCACTTCGAGGACCGGCGCGCCCTCCATCACTTGCGGTCGATCGGCACCCGGCGGGTGCTCTCGTTGGGGTCGCGCAGCGGCAGGTCGATCCGCAGGATCCCCTCTTCGTAGGTGGCGCTGGCGCGCTCGGCGTCGACCTCGACCTGTAGCTCGACGACGCGGCGGAAGTGGCCGGAGGGGATCTCGATCTGCTGGTAGACCCGGCCCTCGGACTCCTGCACGTGGCGCTCGCCGACGATCGCCAGGTGGCGGCCGCTGACCTCGATCCCGACCTCGGAAAGCTCGACCCCGGCGAGGTCGACCTTGACGATCGCCCGCTGCGGTTCGCCGCAGTAGTAGACGTCGACGTTGGGCGAGAAGCCGCTGGCGCGGCGGGTCACGTACCTGGTGCGACTCCAATCGACGTAGACGTCAGGCTGGGGCATCGGGCACAAAATAGCCCGAAAGACGCTTCAGGCGGCGCGGGAGGCCCAGCGCGGGGCCCGCATCAGCAGGACCGGCTGGCGTGGTGGGACGAGGCCCTCTGGTCGGTTCGGCCGGAAGGTCGCGCAGGCCTCGTTCAGCTCGAGGGCGCAGAGAAGATTTTTCCGGAAATAGCAGTCATCGCAGGTGGGGGGCTTTGGCTTGCGCGGCACGGCGGGCATGTTTGCATTCCGTGCGGGTAACCGCGAGGGCCGTTTCCGCAAATCGGCACCTCTTTGAAACAGCTTCGTCACAGCTTCTTCGCGCTTTGCGGGAGCACCGGCCTTCGGCGCTAACATGAGTCCAGATGGAGGGTCATTCCCGCAGCGAGAAGCTCTCCGCTTCTCCCCCACTTTTCAAGAGCGACTTCCTCAACTTCTTCTCCCGGGTCCACCCCGCGGTGCCGGCGGTCGTCTTCGTCCCGGTGGTGGTGGCGATGGAGTGGATCGGGGCGGATCGCGGCTGGGCGATCTGGCAGCTGGCGCTGCTGACCCTGGCCGGGGTCGCCGTCTGGACCCTGACCGAGTACTGGCTGCACCGGCTCGTCTTCCACTGGGAGCCCGACAACGCCTTCGGCCGCCGCATGCACTTCATCATCCACGGCATCCACCACGACCATCCCAACGACAAGCTGCGGCTGGTGATGCCGCCGTCGGTCTCGATCCCGCTGGCTGCGCTCTTCTTCGTCGGCTTCTGGGCGCTCCTCGGAGATGCGGCCTATCCGACCTTCGCGGGCTTCCTCCTCGGCTACCTCTTCTACGACTACACGCACTACTACGTGCATCACTTCGTGCCAAAGACGGAGTTTGGGAAGCGGCTGCGGGAACACCACATGCGGCACCATTTTCAGGACCACAGCTACGGGTACGGGGTTTCCTCGCCGCTTTGGGATCACGTGTTTCGGACTTATCCGAAGAAGCGGAGCAAGTACCGGGGGTAGCGGTCGGGAGGGTCCGGTGGGGGTCGTTCGGAGCACCTCCGCCGCGTGTGTCGCCTGCTGCTGACGCCTCGGGCGTCGGTGGCGCGGCTACATGCTGAGTACCTCACGACCCCCACCGGACCCTCCTGTCACAGCGTGGGATGCTGTTTCGTCTAGGAAGCATGGACACGAAAAGGAAAGCTGTGGTTGTCGGTGGCGGGCCGGCTGGGCTGACTGCTGCTGGGCGGTTGGCTGAGGGTGGTCTTGAGGCTGTGCTGCTGGAGGCGAGCTCTCATCTAGGTGGGAGAGCTGCTTCGGAGGTGCGGGAGGGGTTTGTGCTCAATCAGGGGCCGCATGCGCTTTATGTCGGGGGGCCGGCGCGGCGGGAACTGGATGCGATGGGGATCGAGCTGGATTGGTGGCAGCCGGCTTCGGCCGCATCGGTTTTTCCTCGGGACGGGAAGCCGAAGCGGACGCTGGGCGGGACGGGGCAGCTGGGGCGGTGGTTCTTGGGGTTGCAGCGGATGGAGCCGGAGGAGCTGGCGGGGATCTCGGTGGCGGAGTGGCTGCGGCGGAGCCTGCGGTCGGAGCGGGCGCGGGCGAGTGCGACGGCGCTGGTGCGGGTGACGACGTTCGTGGCCGACCAGGAGAGCCTCAGCGCGGACGTGGCGGCGACCCAGTTGAAGATCGGGCTCTACCCCGGAGTCCGCTACCTGCGCGGGGGTTGGCAGTCGCTGGTCAACGCGCTGGCGGCGAAAGCGGAGGCGAGCGGGGCGACACTGCGGACGCGCGCCGCGGTGCGCGGCCTGAAGCCGGGCCCGCAGGGCTGGGAGCTGAGCCTCGACGGCGAGACGCTCGGCGCCGACGTCGTGGTCGTCGCTGCCGGCGGTCCCGACCCGGTCGAGAAGTTGCTCGGCGCAGAGACCCCCGCCGCCCCTGGGCCGGCAGCCGAGCTGAGCGTCCTCGACCTCGGGCTGACCAGCCTGCCCCGGCGCTCGATGCGCTTCGCCCTCGGGATCGACAAGCCGACCTACCTCTCCCGCCACTCGCCGCCCGAGCACCGCAACGGCGTTCTCCTCAGCCTCGCCAGCTACGCGCGCGAACCGCGCCAGGCGCTGGAGGAACTGGCCGACTCGGTCCAGCCCGGCTGGCGCGAGCGGCTGATGCTCGAGCGCTTCCTGCCGCGCATGGTCGCGGTCTCGGCCACCCCCACTCCCGCGAGCGGCGGCCTCGCCGGCCGGCCGGCGGTCGACCGCGGCGACGGCCTCTACCTCGCCGGCGATTGGATCGGCCCGGAGGGCTGGCTGGTCGACTCGGCGCTCGCCAGCGGCGCCGCGGCCGCGGCAGCCGCCTTGCGCACCCCGGCCCCGGCGGTGGCGTGAGATCTCCTACGAGCGGCGACGCCTTCGAGGCCTGCCGCCCGCGCCTGCTCGGCATCGCCTACGGCCTGCTCGGCGAGCTGACCGAGGCCGAGGACGTCGTCCAGGACGCCTGGCTGCGCTGGGACGGCGCCGACGCCGAGGCGGTCCGCAACCCGGAAGCGTTCCTCGTCGCCGTCACCACCCGCCTGGCGATCGACCGGCTGCGCTCCGCCCGGACGCGGCGCGAGGTCTACGTCGGGCCCTGGCTCCCCGAGCCGCTGCTCACCGACCCAGAGACGCCGGAGACGCAGACGATCGAGGCCGAGCGGCTGAGCCTGGCGCTGCTGGCGGCGCTGGAGCGGCTGAACCCGGTCGAGCGGGCGGTCCTCGTCCTCCGCGACGTCTTCGACTTCGAGTACGCGGAGATCGCCGACGTCGTCGAGCGCACCCCCGCCAACGTCCGCCAGATCGCCAAGCGCGCCCGCGAGCACGCCGGTAACGCCAGCCGCAGGCGCGCCGTCAGCGACGAGGAGCGAGAGCGCCTTGCGAACGCCTTCATGCTCGCCGCGATCTCCGGCGAGGTCGAGACGATCCGCAACCTCCTCGCCGCCGACGCGGTCATGTACTCCGACGGGGGCGGGGTCGTCGTCGCCGCCCGCAAGCCGATCTACGGCGCCGACAAGATCGCCCGCTTCATGGTCGGCGTCCAGCGCAAGGACGCCTATCCCGACGATCCCATCTTCACCCGGGTCCTGGTCAACGGCGACCCGGGCGTGCGGATGGACAGCGCCAGCGAGGGCTTCCTCAGCATCGTCGCCGTCGAGGTCGCCGAGGGAGCGATCCAGAGCGTCCGCTTCTTCAACAACCCGGAGCGCTTCGCGGCACTCAAAGCACCAGGCGCACACCGACGGTCCCGCTAGGCACATATCTGAAATATCTCGTTGACTTCGCTCTGCGGGGTGTCACAGTGTGTGTGACTCTGAAAGACTCCTCTCCAGGGTTTCACTTAACTCTTTTGGATGGAAAGGAACTAGATGCCCCCCACCACTAACCACCTCGACGTCGCCCGCGAGGCTCTTGAGCGCACCGTTCGCGAGCTCGAGGATCAGCTGAAGCAGGCTGAGCAAGCGCTGGCCGCGCTTGGCGGCAGAGTCGTCCGCCGCGGTCCCGGCCGCCCCCGCGGCAGCGCCAACAAAGCGACTAAAAGCACCCGCTCGACCGGCGCTCCCCGCCGCCGCCGCAAACGCCGTGGCGGGACGCGCGCGGATCAGGCCGTGAAACTGATCGAGCAGAACCCCGGGATCAGCGCCTCCGACGTCGCCAAACAGATGAAAATCAAGCCGAACTATCTGTACCGCGTTCTCGGTGACCTCGAGAAAGAAGGTCGCGTGAAGAAGAACGGTCGCCAGTACAGCCCGGCCGGCGGCTGATCGGTACCACCGTTACTGAACTGGAAGAGGCCGGCTCGCGCCGGCCTCTTTTTTTGCCTTGAGTCGGGCCGGCGCTCAGATCAGGCCGAGCTGGCTGACGGCGTCGCGCTCCTCCTGCAGCTCCATCACGCTGCGGTCGATCCGCTCGCGCGAGAAGTCTGGGACGTCGAGCCCCTGAACGATGCTCCACTCGCCGCCGCTGCAGGTGCAGGGCATGCCGCAGACGATCCCCTCGCCGATGCCGTAGGAGCCGTCGGCCGGAACCGCCATCGAGACCCAGTCCCCGTCGGACGTGCCGAGCACCCAGTCGTGGACGTGGTCGATCGCCGCATTGGCGGCAGAAGCGGCGCTGGAGGCGCCGCGGGCGTCGATGATCTCGGCCCCGCGTTTGGCGACCCGAGGGATGTACTCGTCGGCGATCCAGGCCTCGTCGTCGACCGCGTCCCAGGCGCTCTGCCCATCGGCCTTCGCGTTCACCAGGTCGGGGTACTGGGTCGGGGAGTGGTTCCCCCAGGCGGTCATGTTGGTGACCGCCGAGACCGGCTTGCCGAGCTTGTTGGCGACCTGGGAGATCGCCCGGTTGTGGTCGAGCCGCATCATCGCCGTGAAGCGCTCGCGCGGAACGTCCGGTGCGTTCGACATCGCGATCAGGCAGTTGGTGTTGGCGGGGTTGCCGACCACCAGCACCTTGATGTCATCGGCGGCGCCGGCGTTGATCGCTTCGCCCTGCGGCCGGAAGATGCCGCCGTTGGCCTCCAGCAGGTCGGAGCGCTCCATACCCGGACCGCGGGGACGGGCACCGACCAGGAGGCCGACGTTGCAGCCGTCGAACGCCTGCTTCGGATCGTCGGTGATGTCGATCCTGCTCAGCAGCGGGAAGGCGCAGTCGTCGAGCTCCATCGCGGTGCCCTCGGCGGCTTTGATCGCCTGGGGGATCTCCAGCAGGCTCAGCTCCACTGGGGTGTCGGGACCGAGCATCTGACCGCTGGCGATGCGGAACAGCAGTGCGTAGCCGATCTGACCGGCGGCGCCGGTGACGGTGACCTTGACGGGGGTGGTGCTCACTAAATCCTCTCCTCGAGTTGGGGTTTGGGAAGGTTGGAAGACCGTTACGCCATCGCGCGCCGGAGGTTCTCGTCGATCGAGGCGAGGAACTCCTGCGTGGTCTGGTGCTCCTGGCCGCCGCCCACGAGCAGCGCCAGGTCTTTCGTCATCTTCCCGCTTTCGACGGTCTCGACGCAGACGCGCTCAAGCGTCTCCGCGAACTGCGAGACCGCCGGGGTCTCGTCCATGCGACCGCGGGCGGCGAGCCCGCGGGTCCAGGCGAAGATCGACGCGATCGGGTTGGTCGAGGTCGCCTTGCCCTGCTGATGC
>CAMLHB010000005.1 GCA_946479725.1 uncultured Actinomycetes bacterium
AGGGCGACGGCAAGGTCGAATCGATCGTCGTCGGCCGCAACGAGCTGGTCGAGGAGGGTGGCGCCCTGCGCGCCAGGGACACCGGCGAGCGCGAAGAGCTCGAGTGCGGGCTGGTCCTGCGCTCGGTCGGCTACACCGGCGTCCCGATCGAGGGCGTGCCCTTCGACGAGAGCCGCGGCCTGATCCTCAACGAGGGCGGGCGCATCCTCGACTCCCACGACGCGGGCCACAAGGTCGGTCACTACACCGCCGGCTGGATCAAGCGCGGCCCCTCGGGCGTGATCGGAACCAACAAGAAAGACGCGCTGGAGACGGTTCAGCACCTCTTCGCCGACGTCGAGTCCGGCACCCTGCTGACCCCCGAGAGCCCCGACCCCGCCGCGGTCGAGGACCTGCTGGCAGAGAAGGGTGTCCGCTACGTCAGCTTCGAGGACTGGCAGGCAATCGACCAGGCCGAGGTAGGCCGCGGCGAGCCGCACGGCCGCCCGCGGGTCAAGTTCGTCCGCGTCGAGGAGATGCTCGGCACCCTCGGCGAGCCCTCGGCCACCGGCTAGTGCCCGCCGACCTCGCCGAGCTGGAGGGGATGATCGGGGCGGCCCTGCCGGGCGCCGCGGTCGAGGTGATCGACGAAACCGGCACCGGCGACCACCTGCGGGCGACGGTCAGCGCCCCCCAGTTCGACGGCCTCTCGCGGATCGATCAGCATCGCCTGGTCAAGGCCGCGGTAAAAGAGCGCTTCGACGATGGCACCATCCACGCGCTGTCGGTGAAGACGAGCGTTCCGGGCTGAGGTCACGCCTCCTCCTCTTTTCCGACGACAAAATGTTACATTTGGCGCACCATTCGTGCGCAGCCACTCCCTACGCTGGAGCGATGAGATTGAGATCTACCTGGACCGATTCCCGCCTGGATGACCTGAACAGCAAGGTCAGCGAGCTAAGCGACCGAGTGGACGGCCTCCAGCACACGATGTTTCATGGATTTATCGCGACCATGGTCGGAATGATGACCGGCTTTCTCGGGCTCGCCGGGGTTCTCATCACAAAGCTCTAGGCGAGGCCGCCACCTCCCTACAATGCTCCCCATGGCCGACCCAGAGCTGAAGAGCAAAATCGAAGAGCTGATCGCCGCCAACCCGGTCCTCCTGTTCATGAAAGGGACCCCGGACATGCCGCGCTGCGGCTTTTCGATGCGCTTGGTCCAGGTGCTGGACCAGGTCGACGTCGACTACGGCGCGATCGACGTCCTCCCGGCGCTGCAGCCCCTGCGGGAAGTTACCGCGGAGATCGCCGACTGGCAGACCTTCCCGCAGCTCTACGTCAACGGCGAGCTGCTCGGCGGCTGCGACATCGTCGAGGAGATGTTCGAGAACGGCGAACTCGCCGAGGCCCTCGGCGTCGAGCAGCCGGAGAACGCCGAAGTTCATACGGCGCCGCCGGCACAATCGCCGCCCTTGCAGATCGAATAGCAGCCGTCGGCTGACCAAGCAGATCAAGGACGCAGGGAGCGAAGCGTGCTCTGCACGTGAGCGACCGAGGACGCAGAGATGCGCCGGTCAGACGGCGGCTGCTGCGTCCTCTTTCACCTGGAAAGAGGATCCGCAGCCGCAGGCCGCAACCACGTTCGGGTTGTTGACCTGGAAGCCCGCCCCCTGCAACCCTTCGACGTAGTCGACCTCCGAGCCGAAGACGAACTGCATGCTGACCTTGTCGACGATGACGGCGACGCCGTCAACCTCGAAGACGTTGTCGTCCTCCTTGGCCTTGTCGAAGGCGAGCGCGTACTGGAAGCCCGAGCACCCACCTCCCCGCACAGCCACCCGCAGCGCCTGCTCGGAACCGTCGGGCTGAGACCCGAGCAACTCGCCGATCTTCTCGGCGGCCTTGTCGGTGAGGGTGATCGCGGCTTGAGGCGTATCGGTCACTTCACAAAGTGTAGCGGGATATGTCGGTCGGTCAGACTGGTCTTCGCGTCTAGAATCGGCTTGTGAGCTTCGCCGCCGAGACCGCGGTCGTCTGCGATACGACCTGCTACCTCCCGACCGACCTTCTGGAGGAGCGGGGGATCAAGGAGATCAGCCTCTACGTCTCGGTCGACGGGGACCAGCAGAAGGAGTCGGAGATCACCGACTTCGACGCGTTCTACGAGCGGCTGCGGGCTTCCGAAAGCGGCGCGACCACGTCGCAGCCGTCGATCGGGGACTTCCTCGAGGTCTACGAGCCACTGCTGGACGAAGGACGGGAAGTCGTCTCGATCCACATCTCCGCCGGCATCTCCGGCACCTTCGAGGCCGCCGGGCAGGCGCGGGAGCGGCTGATCGAGGAAGACAAGGGAGGCGAGCGGCTGCACCTGATGGACTCGCGCTCGGCGGCCGGCGGGATGGGGCTCTGCGCCCTCGGGGCCGCCTCGGCAGCGAACGCCGGTGCCGACGCCGCAGGGGTGGTCGCCCGGGCCGAGGAAACCCGCAACGACCTGAAGATGTGGTTCGCGATCGACACCCTCGAGTACCTGCGCCGCGGCGGCCGCATCGGCGGCGCCCGGGCCTGGATCGGCAGCGCCCTGAAGATCAAGCCGATCCTCACCCTCGAGGAGGAGATCACCCCGGTTGAGCGGGTCCGCACCCGCGCCCGCTCGCTGGAGCGCCTGCGTGGATACGCCCGTCAGCGCAAGGAGTCCGGCGCCTATGGCTGGGTCGTCCAGTACATCCAGGACAAAGAGACCGCCGACGTGATGGTCGAAGACTGCTACGAGATCTTCGGCTGCGAGCCCGCCTTCATCTCCGAGGTCGGCCCCGTCTTGGGCGCCCACGTCGGCCCCGGCTTGCTCGGGGTCGGCTCGGTTCACACCGAGCTGATCGCCTAGTTCGGGCTTAGCGGTTGCGGCGACGGCGCAGCATTGCGCGCGCGCCGATAAAGAAGCCGACGGCCGCGGCGCCGACGATCAACTGCTGTTTGTGATCCTCAACCTGGCGGCGCCAGTCGGTCAGTTCGTTGACGCGGCCGCGCAGGGCCTCGACCGAGGTCCCCAGCTGGCGGCGCTTGAGGTCGATGTCACGGCGGATCTCCGCCGGCGAGCGGCCTGGGGCACCGGTGCTCACGAAGTCTCCTTTTCCAGCATCTCCTTGGTCAGCTTCGCCTCTTCGATCGCCTGCTCGGGCACCGGCGGCGCCCCGGCTTTGAGGGCTTTCGAGGCGATCCAGCCGGCCAGGGCGGCGAGCAGGAGGAAGATCGCGGCGGTGACGAAGTAGCCGGCCCAGATGTTGCCACTGAACAGTTCTTCGCCCAGCAGCCAGGCGATCCCGTGCAGGATCATGATCAGCGCCAGGAAGGCGAAGGCGCCGGCGGCGGCACCGACGGCCGAGCCGCGGAGGATCTTCGAGACCTTCTCGGATACCTCGGCCTTGGCGAGCTCTATCTCCTCGCGGATCAGGGTCGAGGCGTTCTCGGAAACCTCGACGACGAGGTCGGTTATCGAGCGCTGCTCGGGCGGGGGCGGCGGTCCCGGGGGCGGGATCGGCGGCGGGTTGACGGGTGGCTCCTGCATCGCTCGCTCCTACTCCGGTGGGTCCTCGTTGTAGATGCGCCGGTAGATCAGGGACGCGGCCCGCGCGGCGACGATGCTCGCGAGCGCACCGGTCGCGGCCAAGAGGCCGCTCCAGACGAGACGTTTGACCAGCTCGTTGTCCACTAGTTCGAGTCCTTCCCCATGCGAAGTCGGCAGTAAACCCTATCCGCGCGGCTCAAGGCCGTCGCAGATGGTCGTGACAAGGAGATCCCGCGCCTGGTCGAAGTCGCTGTCGGAGGCGGGGATCGTCCCGAAGATCCAGCCGGAGAGCAGCTGCTCGATCGCCCCGTAGAAGGACATCGAGGCGAACATCGGCGCCACGTCGCCGCGGAAGGCGCCGCTGGCCTGGCCGTCGGCGACGATCTTCGCGATCGACTCGTAGGCGCGCTGGATCTGCTCCAGGTGCGTCTTGCCGAACGAGTTCGCCGCCCTCGTCACCTCGACGATGATCACCTTCATCAGCTCCGGGTCGTGCCGGTAGGAGTCGAAGATGAAGGTCGCCACCGCGCCGAGCTTCTCGCGCGGGCTGGCCGCGGTCTTGTCGGCCTCCTCGATCGCCGCCAGCAGCAGCGACCAGCGCTCGACAAAGAGTTCGTTCAGGACCTCGTCCTTGGAGTTGAAGTAGTGGTAGACGAGCCCGTAGGCGACGCCGGCCTCGTCGGCGATGTCGGAGACGCGGGTCGCGTGGAAGCCCTGGCGGGCGAAGACCCGGATCGCGGCGTCGAGGATGAGGCGGCGTTTGTCGGCGGGAGGCGCCTGCGCCATCAGCCCTGCCCCTCGGTCGGCTCGGGCCAGGCGTAGGCGCCGGGGCGGCGGTTGGCGAGCGAGGGCAGCGAGGTGCGGACCCGCTGCAGGGCCGCGAAGTCGAGCTCGGCGCTGACGAAGCACTCCTCGTCGGGCGCGGCGGCGAGGACGACCCCCCAGGGATCGACGATCAGCGAGCGGCCGAAGGAGCTGTAGTGCGGCGGCGCCTCGCCGACCTGGTTGGGGGCGAGGACGAAGAGTTGGTTCTCGATCGCCCGCGCCCGCAGCAGCACTTCCCAGTGGTCGCGGCCGGTGGCGAGGGTGAAGGCCGAGGGGACGGCGATCAGCCGGGCGCCGCGCAGGGCGAGGATCCGGAACAGCTCCGGAAAGCGGAGGTCGTAACAGACGGTGAGACCGACCGTGAGGTCGCCCACCGGGGCGACGACCGGTTCTGAGCCGGGGCGCTCGAACTCCGACTCGCGGTAGGAGACGCCGCCGGCGTCGACGTCGAACATGTGGATCTTGCGGTAGACGGCGAGGTCCGCGCCCTCGGGGTCGATCAGGACCGAGGTGTTCGAAGCCTTTTCCCCCTCCGTCCCGCGCTCGGAGACGCTGCCGGCGAGCAGGTGGATCCCCAGCTCCCGCGCCCAGCCGCGGGCGGCGGAGAGACTGGGACCGTCGAGCGGCTCGGCTCCGGCGACCAGTTCCTCGCCACCGGCCAGCAGGTTCCACTTCTCCGGCAGGGCGACGAATTCGGCGCCGCCGGCGGCAGCCTCGCGGACCAGGCGCTCGGCCGTGGCCAGGTTCCTGTCCTTGTCCCCGTTGGAGTTGAGCTGTACCGCCGCTACACGCACCGCGCGCCCTTCGTTGATTGACCAGTCAATCGGCTACCGCAGTATATGAGCGGTTGAGACGCCTTGACGCGTCAGAGGTTCAACTGGCGCGCGACTATGCGATCGAATAGGCGCGTGGGAATGAACGGCTGAATCCGCGCCTGCACCTTGGCGTCGAGGCCGACCAGATATCGCGTCTTCGGCCGGCTCGATTCCAGCGCGTGGGCGATCGCCTTCGCCACCTTCTCCGGCGGGATCCCGCGTTCGGCGGTGTCCTCGATCACCTGCTTGAACTTCTCGAGCGCGGCGCCGTAGAGCAGGTTCGTCTGCGGCGACTTCGCCTCGATCTCCTCCCCCTTGCTCCTGCCACGCTCCCAGATCGGCGTGTCGATCGAGCCCGGCTCGATGATCGCCACCTCGATCCCCCATGGCCGCAGCTCCTGGCGGAAGACGTCCCCGATCGCCTCGGTGGCGAACTTGGAGGCGTGGTAGGGCCCGCCGAAGGGAAAGGCGATGCGGCCGCCGATCGAAGCGAGGAAGACGATCCGTCCTTCCGCCTTTCGGATCTGCGGCAGCAGCGCCTGCGTCACCGCCACGTAGGCAACCAGGTTGACCTCGAGCTGGTGGCGCAGGTCCTCGAGCGGCACCGTCTCCAGCGGCCCCGGCACGGCGACGCCGGCGTTGTTGACGAGCCCGTCGAGCCCGTCAGGGCTCTCCCGCTCGATCTGCGCCGCCGCCGCGGCGATCTGCTCCGGCTCGGTGACGTCGAGGCTCACCGGCACCAACCGCTCCGATCCCTCAGCGCGCAAGCTCTCCCCATCCTCGGCCTTGCGGACCCCCGCGAAAACGCGCCAGCCCAACCCGTCCAGACGCAGCGCCGTAGCGCGCCCGATCCCGGTGGACGCCCCGGTGACGAGTACCGATCGCATCCCCCGAGGCTATCTATGACCGGTCGCGGCCCCCGAAACGTCCCGGAAAACGCGCCCTCTTCGGGCGCCAAGTGGGGAGAGAACCACGCTGCCGGTTCTTGCCACACCAGAGTGGGGCAAGAACCGGATACGCGAAGCAGGCGAGCCTGGGAACTGGCGGCAAGGCAGCACGGCATCGTCACCCGCCGGCAGTTGCTGGCGCTGGGCTTCGGGCCAAGGTCGATCGAACATCGGGTGGCGCGGGGACGCCTCTTCCCGGTCAGCCTCGGCATCTACGCGGTCGGCTGGCCGGCGCTCAACCAGAAGAGGCGGTGGATGGCGGCGGTCCTGGCGGGCGGGGAGGGCGCGGCGCTGAGCCATCGCAGCGCGGCGGCGCTGTGGGAGATCGGCGCGGAGGGCGGCTGTATCGACGTCAGCGTTCGGCGACGCTGCGATCTGCGGCGGCCCGGGGTGCGATTTCGCGGTCGGCCGAGCCTGGTGCCCGGCAACCTGGTCCTTCGGGACCACATCCCCGTCACCGCGCCCGCGCAGACGCTCATCGATCTCGCAACCGAACTCGACCCCCTACCGCTGGAGCGCGCGGTGAACGATGCCGACAAGCGCGACCTGATCGATCCCGAAGCCCTGCGAGACGGCCTCGCGCGCTTCAGCGGCGAACCTGGCGTCCGTCCCCTGCGCCACCTCCTCGACAAGCTCTTCTTCCGCCTCTCCGACTCAGACCTGGAGATCTATTTCCGGCGCATCGTCAGAGGGGCGCAATTGCCGATCCCGCTCACCAAACAGCGTGTGAACCGATTCGAGGTCGACTTCTTCTGGCCCGACCTCGGGCTTGTCGTGGAGACGGACGGGCTGCGCTACCACCGCACGCCCTCGGCTCAGCTTCGGGATGCGCGGCGCGACCGGGCGCACGTGATGGCAGGGATTACGCCGCTGCGCTTCACCCATTACGAGGTGCGCTACGAACCCAGTCGCGTCCGCGCCGAGCTCGTCAAGACGATCGCGATGCTGCGGAAGCGCATCCGGCTTTGACCCCAGCCGGCTGGGGCAGGAATCCGCCGCGGCGTCTGGATGCGGCGGCGGGGGGCGTAACCTTTGTGCTGTCGTGCACGAGACGATCAAGGACGAGGCGGAGCGCAAGCAGGTCACCGTCCTGTTCGCCGACGTCAGCGGCTCGATGGACCTCGCCGAGCAGGAGGATCCGGAGGAGTGGCGGGAGATCATGCAGCGCTTCTTCTCGCTGCTGGCCGAGACGGTGACCCGCTTCGAGGGGACCGTGGACAAGTTCACGGGCGACGGGATCATGGCCGTCTTCGGGGCCCCGGTCGCCCATGAGGACCACGCCCAGCGGGCCTGTTACGCCGCCTTGCAGATGCTCGACGACGTCGCCGAGTACGCGGCCGAGCTGCGCCGCGCCAAGGGGCTCAATTTCTCGACCCGGATCGGGATCAACTCCGGCGAGGTCGTCGCCGGGGCGATCGACGGGGGCGGCGGCTCCGCCTACACGGCGATCGGCCACACGGTCGGCCTGGCGCAGCGGATGGAGGCGCTGGCCGAGCCGGGCCGCGCCTACCTGACCGAGAGCACCGCCGAGCTGGCGCGCGGCTACCTCGACCTCCGCGACCTCGGCGAGTTCGAGATCAAGGGGGCGAGCCGGCCGGTTCAGGTCTTCGAGCTGGCCGGGGTCGGCCAGGCCCGCTCGCGCCTCGATCTCGCCCGCGAGCGCGGCTTCTCCCAGTTCGTCGGCCGGGCGCGCGAGCTCGGCCGCCTGGAGGAGGCGCTGGCCCGCGCCAAGGGCGGCGAGGCGACCGCGGTGGGGATCGTCGCCGAACCGGGGATCGGCAAGAGCCGGCTTTACCACGAGTTCGCCCAGCGCTGCCGGGCCGAGGGGCTGGAGATCTTCGAGGCGCAGGCCCAGGCGCACGGGAAGACGATTCCCTTCATGCCGATCCTGCAGATGCTGCGCTCCTTCTACGGGATCGACGACCAGGACCCCGAGCAGCTGGCGCGGGAGAAGATCGCCGGCCGCTCGCTCCTCCTCGACCCCGGCTTCGCCGACGACCTGCCGCTGATCTTCGATTTCCTCGGCGTCCCCGACCCCGAGCGGCCGGTGCCGCGGATGGACCCCGAGGGCCGCCAGCGCGCCCTCGCCGACTTCCTCTGCCGCCTGGTCGGCAACCCCGCCCGCCGCAAGGTCCTCGTCCTCGTGGTCGAGGACCTGCACTGGATCGACGAGGGCAGCCAGGCGATGCTGCACGGCCTGGTCGAGGGGATGGAGGGAACGCCGACCCTGGTCCTCGTCAACTACCGCCCCGAGCACACGCCGGGCTGGGCCGACTCGCCACGCTACGAGGCGATCGAGCTGCAGCCGCTCGACCGCGCCGACACCGCGAAGCTGCTGCGCGACCTCGCCGGCGCGGACCCCTCGCTGGACGGGATCGACGAGCCGATCCACGAGCGCACCGGCGGCAACCCGTTCTTCATCGAGGAGATCGTCCGCGAGCTGGCCGAGTCCGGCTACCTGCAGGGCGAGCGCGGCTCCTACCGGTTGGCGAAGCCGATCGACGGAGCCCGGGTCCCGGTCACCGTGCAGGCGGTGCTGGCAGCCCGGATCGACCGCCTCGATCCCGACGCCAAGCAGCTGCTCCAGGTCGCCTCGGTTCTGGGCAAGGAGGTGAGCGGGGAGGCGCTGACGATGGCGGCCGGCCTCGAGGAGGAGCCGATGGAGCGCGCCCTGGGCGAGCTGATCGACGGCGGCTTCCTCTACGAAGCGGAGCTGTACCCGCAGCGGCTGCTCGCCTTCCGCCACCCGCTGACCCGCGAGGTCGCCTACGGCACCCAGCTCGCCGAACAGCGGGCCGCGACCCACGCCAAGGCGGCGCAGGCGCTGATCGAGCTGAACCCGGACGACCGCTGGGACGAGCTGTCGGCGCTGATCGCCGACCACCTGCGCCAGGGGGGCGAGCAGCTGGAGGCGGCGCGATGGTCGGCCCGCGCCGCCTACTGGGCTGGCCACAGCCGGCCGCGCGAGTCGCTGCGACTCTGGCACGACGTGATGGTCCTGACCGACGACCTGGACGAGGACGAGGAGGTTGCCGCGCTGGCGATCCACTCGCGGCTGCAGCAGCTGACCTACGCCTTCCGGGTCGGGATGAGCCGGGAAGAGCAGGAGCGGCTCGCGGCCGAGGCGGAGGAGATCGCGACCCGGCGCGAGGACCTCCACTCGCTGGCGCTGCTGCGGGTGGCGACCGCGGTCCGGCCCGGCCTCGACCACTACGCCGAGTCCTGGCTGGCGGCCGTGCGCGAGTCGGTCGAGCTGGCCGACCGCGCCGGCGACCCCCACCTGCGGGTGGCGATCCGCTGCGCCGGGGGCTTCGCCTACCTGATGACCGGCGACTTCGACGGCTTCGAGGCGGCGCTCGACGAGGTCCTCGAGCTGGTCGGCGACGACGGCTCGATCGGCGCCAACATCATTCTCGGCAGCCCCGTCGCCTGGGGGCTGATGGGCAAGGGGATGGTGCGCCGGGAGAAGGTCGAATTCGACGAGGCCGAGGAGCTCTTCGAGCGGGCGCTGCGGATCGCCATCGAGGAGGACGATCCGGAGACCGCGAGCTGGGTCCGCAGCAACCAGGCCGGGCTGCTGGCGATGCGCGGCGAAGCGGAGGCAGGGCTGGCGGTGGCTCGCCGCAACGTCGAGCTGACCGAACGGCTCGGCGACGTGTTCTCGCGCAGCCTCGCGCTCTCCAACCTCTCCTGGGCCCAGCTCAACTGCGGCGATGCCGAGGGAGCGCTGGAGTCGATCGAAGAATCCGAGCGCCTCTATCGCGAGCTGATGGACGACGGCGGCGAGATGGCGGGCTGGCGATCCCACCTGCGCTCGCAGGCGCTGCGCGAGGTGGGCCGGGTCGAGGAGGCGGTCGAGGCCGCCGAATGGGCCGCCGAGACTTCCCGCGCGCGCGGGCTCCTGTGGACCTATCCGGCGGCGATGCTGGCGCTGACGCGGGCGCTGACCGCGGCGGGGCGGCCCGGCGCGCCGGAGGCGCTGGCCGAGGCCGAACGGGTCGCTCTGGAGACCGGCGCCGAGACGCTGATGCTCGACATCACCGCCGAAAGAGAGGCGCTCGAGGGCGGCGGAGGCCAGCTGGGCGTGCGGACCCGCGGCGCCTATTAACTGCGGCGCTCGAGCTCGGCGACCATCAGCTTCGTGTGCAGGGCCGCGATCAGGTCCTTCAACGGCTGGGCGCCGGCTTCGAGCATCTCCACCACCCGCTCCGGCGGCACCTCGCCGGCGAGGCGTTCCATCACCACGTCGACCTCCTGGCGGACCAGCTCCTCCAAGGCGGCTTTGTAGCGGAGGGTGTCGTAGACGGTGAAGCCGATCTGCTCGTCGTAGCCGCCGGCGCGGAAGCGGCTGATCGCCTCGACGATCGCCACGTCGGAGGGCGAGTAGCCGCGGCTGTTGGGGGTCAGGACCTCGAGCTCGGCGAGGCGGTCGAGCACCTCCTTGGGGACGCCGTAGCGCTTGCGGACCTCGGCGGCGCTGGTGCGGGTCCGTTCCTGTGCGTCGAGGACGTCTTTGATCGCCTTCAGCGGCAGGAAGCGTTCCTCCTGCAGACGCTTGATCAGCTTGATCCGGTCGACGAACTCGGGCGGGTAGTAGGCCATGTTGCGGCTGGTCTTGACCGGCTCCGGCAGCAGGCCCTCGCGCAGGTAGTGCTTGATCGTCGGCGCCGGCACACCAGAGGCCTCGGCCAGCTCCCGCATCCGCAGCAAGCCGTTCTCGGCCGACGGGACGATTTCGGTCCGTATAGGACCGTTTTCGTCCCGTCGGCGGTTGGGGCCGTTGGTGCTCATGCGCGGAACTCCCCCTGCGGAGCGGTGGCGGGGCCGGCGGCGGCGCCGGACTCGAGCATCGCCGCGACCTCCTCGGCGGAGTAACCGGCCTCGCGCAGGACCTCCTCGGTGTGCTCGCCGAAGGCGGGCGCCGGGCGGGTCGGGTCGGCGGGGGTGCGGGAGAACTTCACCGGGTTGCCGAGCTGGCGCACCGTCCCCAGTTCCGGTTGCTCCAGCTCGACCACCATCCCCCGCTCCCGCACCAGCTCGGAGGCAAGCGCCTCGTCGAGGTCGAGGACCGGCTCGATGCAGCAGTCGCGCTCGTCGTTAAAGGCCTTCCACTCGGCGCGGGTGCGGCCGCTGAAGACGGCCGCCACTTCCTCCCAGGCCTCCGAACCCGGCGCTTCGAACTGCTTCTCGATCAGGTCGGGACGGTCGACGCCGTTGCAGAAGGCGGCCCAGAACTTCGGCTCGAGGGCGCCGCAGGTGACCCAGCCGTCGGCGGCCTCGTAGGGGAGGTAACAGACGAGGCCGCCGGCGAGCTGCTGCTCGCCGCGCCGCGGCACCTCCTCGTCGCAGAAGTAACGGCCGGCGACCATCGCCAGCCAGGAGAGGGCGCCGTCGGCCATCGAGACGTCGACCATCTGCCCCTCGCCGGAGCGCTGGCGCTCGTGCAGCGCCGCCATCACCCCAAAGGCCGCCATCAGGGCGCCGCCGCCGAGGTCGGCGATCTGCCCTGCCGACTGCACCGGCGGCCCGTCCTTGGCGCCGGTCAGGCCCAGCAGCCCGACGAGGCCGAGGTAGTTCATGTCGTGGCCGGCCCGCTGCGCGTAAGGACCGTCCTGGCCGTAGCCGGTGATCGCGCAGTAGACGACCCGCGGGTTCGCCTCGCGCATCCGCTCGTAGCCGACCCCGAGCTTGTCGAGGACGCCGGGGCGGAAGCCGTCGAGGACGACGTCGTGGGCGGCGACGAGCCGCAGCAGCGCCTCCCTCCCCTCCTCCTGCTTGAGGTCGAGGCGGACCGAGCGCTTGCCGCGGTTGAGCGAGAGGTAGAGCGAGGAGCGCGTCCCCAGCGCCTGCTGCTCGTCGGAGCCGTAGTAGGGCGGCGCCCAGCGGATGTAGTCGCCCATGCCGGTGTCCTCGACCTTCAGCACCTCGGCGCCGAGGTCGGCGAGCAGCAGCGAGCAGAAGCCGCCCGGCAGCAGGCGGGTGAGGTCGAGGACCTTGACGTCGCTAAGTGGCAGTGCGCTCACGCTTCGGGACCCCCAGCAGCTCCCGCGCCTCGGCGACGCTGGCTGCGCGCCGACCGATGTCCTCTGCCATCTGCCGCGCCTTCGCGATCAGCTCGCCGTTGGACTTGCACATCTCGCCGTTCGGCAGGTAGAGGTTGTCCTCGACCCCGGCGCGGACGTTGCCGCCGAGCACCAGCGAGGCGGCGAGCAGCTTCCACTGGTCGCGGGAGATCCCGATCACCTGCCATTGGTTCGGCCCCTCCGGGCCGCCGGGGATCTGGTCCGACATCAGGGTGACGTTGCGCGGGGTCGGGCGAATGCCGCCGGTCACCCCCATCACCAGCGAGATCTGCAGCGGCGGCTCGAGCAACCCCATGTCGACCAACGGGTCGAGGTTGGCGACGTGGCCGGAGTCGAAACACTCGTGCTCGGGCTTGATCCCGAGCTCTTTCATCGCCGTGAGGAACGCGATGATCGTGTCGAAGCTGTTCTCGAAGACCGCCTTGAAGACGAAGTCCTTGCGTCGGCGCGAGTACTTGGCGTAGTTCATCGAGCTCATGTTGAGCGCGGCCACGTCGGGGCGGCACTCGCGCAGGTACTCGATCCGCTTCTCGATCGGGATGCCGATCGCGCCGGTCGAGTAGTTGACGATCACGTCGCCGACCTCGGCGAGGATCGCCTCGGTGATCGCCTGGAAGTCCTCGATCTCATAGGAGGGCGTGCCGTCCGGTTTGCGGGCGTGGATGTGGATCTGCGAGGCGCCCTCGTCGACCGCGCGCCGCGCCTCCGCCGCGTACTCCGCGGGCGTGTAGGGGATCGCCGGGCACTGGTCGCGGTTGGCGATCACGCCGCTGATCGAGCAGCTGATGATCACCGGATCGTCGAAAGAGCTCATCGACCGCCTCCCTGCGCGACTTTGTCAACCAATGGTTTGCAAACTCGCTCAGTCATACCGGCATCACGCCGTGTCTTTTCTTCGGCTTCTCGACGTGCTTGTTCCTCGCCATCTGCAGCGCCTTGGCGATCGTCGGCCGGGTCTCGCGCGGGTCGATGATGTCGTCGATGACGGCGTTGCCCGCGGCGATGTAGGGGTCGATCTGCTGGCGGACCGCGTTCAGCATCGCCTCTTTGGTCGCCTCCGGATCCTCGGAGGCCTCGATCGCCGAGCGGCCGATGATGTTGACCGCGCCCTCGGCGCCCATCACCGAGATCTCCGCCCCGGGCCAGGCGACGATCAGGTCGGGCTCGTAGGCCTTGCCGCACATCACGTAGTAGCCGGCGCCGTAGGCCTTGCGGACGACGACGGTCACCTTCGGCACCGTGGCGCGGCTGACCGCGTAGAGCATCTTCGCGCCGTGGCGGATGATCCCGGCGTGCTCGACCTTCGAGCCGACCATGAAGCCGGGGACGTCCTGGAGGAAGACGAGCGGGATGTTGAAGGCGTCGCAGAGGTTGATGAAGCGGGCGGCCTTGTCGGCGGAGTCGTTGTCGAGGACTCCGGCCAGCTGCTTCGGCTGGTTGGCGACGATTCCGGCCGGCTGGCCGCCGAAGCGGGCGAAGCAGGTGATCACGTTCTTGGCGAACTTCGGCTTCAGGTCGAACCAGTCGCCGTCGTCGACGATCTCGCGGATCACGTCGTACATGTCGTAGGGCTGCCGCGGCGACTCGGGGACGATCTCCATCAGCTTCTCGGAAGCCCGCTCGATCGGGTCGGAGACGTCGAGGACCGGCGGCCGCTCCTCGCAGTTGGCGGGGAAGTAGGAGAGGTACTTGCGGACCGAGGCGATGCACTCCTCGTCGTCGGCGACCTCGAGGTCACCCACCCCCGACTTGCGGCAGTGGACCTTTGCCCCGCCGAGGTCCTCCATCGAGATCTCCTCGCCGGTCACCGCTTTGGTCAGGTGCGGCCCGGCGAGCGCCATCGCGCCCTGGCCGGAGACCATCGGCACGAAGTCCGAGAGCGCCGGGATGTAGGCGGTGCCGGCGGCGCAGGGGCCCATCATCGCCGCCACCATCGGGATCACGCCCGACATTTCGACCTCCTCGCGGAAGAGGTGGCCGGAGCCGGCGAAGAGCGAGCCCGCCGCCTCCTGGATGCGGGCGCCGGCGCTGTCGAGCAGCCAGACGAACGGCATCCGCTTCTGCAGCGCCATCTCGCGCAGGCGGGTGACCTTGAGCTCCCCGGTCATCCCCATCGAACCGGCCATCACCGTGAAGTCGTAGGCGGCGATGCAGGTCGGGCGGCCGTCGACGTCCCCCCAGCCGGTGACGACGCCGTCGGCCGGCGCCTCGACCCCGTCCATCGCCCGCTGGGCGAAGTGGGGGCGGCCGTGGATCCCCAGCTCGACGAAGGTCCCCTCGTCGACGAGGAGGTCGATCCGCTCGCGGGCGGTCAGCTTGCCGCGCTCGTGCTGCTTGGCGATCTTCTCCTCGCCGCCGCCGAGCCGGGCCTTGGCGCGGCGCTCGTGCAGCTGCGCGGTCAGATCCGCCAGCGGCGCCGTGCCCGGCAGCAGGTTCGGGGATTTCTCCTCGGTCGCCATCGCGTCAGCGTCCTTTCCACTGCGGGTCGCGTTTCTCGAAGAAGGCGGTGACCCCCTCGACGATGTCCTCGGTCGTGAAGGTGAGCGAGAGCTGGGAGCGGAGGAACTCGAGCGCGTCGTCGAGCGCCATGTCCTGTTGGCGGTACATCGCGTCGTGGCCGAGCCGCATCAGCACCGGACTCTTCGAGGCCAGCTTCGCCGCCCACTCGGCGACCGCGGCGTCGAACTCGCCCGCCGGAACCACCTTGTTGGCGAGCCCGTACTCCACCGCCTGCTCGGCCGAGAGCCGCTCGCCCAGCAGCATCATCTCGTTGACCTTCTTCCGCGGCACGTTGCGGTAGATGATCGACATGATCATGTAGGGGAAGGCGCCGACGTTGATCTCCGGCGTGCCGAAGGTCGCCCCCTCCTTGGCGATCACCAGGTCGCAGGAGAGCGCCAGCCCCATCCCGCCCGCCAGCACGTGGCCGTTGGCGGCGCAGAGCGAGGGCTTGCCGAGCCGCGGCATCAGCCGGAAATATTCAAGGAAAAGATCAGTTGCAAAATGTTTGTGGACGAGCGGAACGTCAGCGGCGAAGCCACCGAGGTCCGCGCCTGAACAAAAGGCTTTGTCACCAGCGCCGGTGAGGACGACGGCGCGCACCTCCTCGGAGGCCTTCGCCAGCTTCATCGCTTCGACCAGCTCGCTCAGCATCTGGCCGGAGAGCATGTTGCGCTTCTCCGGATCGTTCAGCGTCACCGTGGCGACGCCGTCGGCCACCTCGTAGGCAACCTTCTCGCCGCTCCACTCTCCCTGGGTCATCGCCCCGGACCATAGCATCGCTGAAAGTGGGAAGTGCTACTGTCCACTTCAGCTTTCGGGAACTACCTAAGAGGGAGAGAGACAGTGGCGACCGCGACGACCAACGGCTCCAGCGTGATCAAGCCCGACTTCGAGTCCGGGCGCAAGCACTTCATCTTCACCCAGGAGCACGAAGACCTGCGCGAGTCGATGCAGGCATGGGTGAAGAAGGAGCTCTGGCCCCACCGCAACGAGTGGGAGGAGACCTACTGGCCGACCGAGGCGATGAAGCGCGCCGGCGAGCTCGGCTTCCTCGGCCTCTGCTTCCCCGAGGAGTACGGCGGCCAGGGCGGCGACTACTTCTACTCGCTGGTCCGCGCCGAGTGCATGAGCTACTCCGGCTCCGGCGGTACCAACATGGGCTTCGCGGTCCAGACCGACATGGCCCTCCCCCCCGTCCACCTGCTCGGCACCGAGGAGCAGAAGAAGAAGTACCTGGAACCGGGGCTGAAGGGCGAGAAGGTCGCCTGCCTCGGGATCACCGAGCCGGGCGCCGGCTCCGACGTCGCCGGGATCCGCACCAGCGCGATCCGCGACGGCGACGAATACGTGATCAACGGCTCCAAGACCTTCATCACCAACGGGACCCGGGCCGACTTCATCGTCCTCGTCGCCAAGACCGACCCGAGCGAGCGCCACGCCGGCATCACCCTCTTCATCGTCGACTTGAAGGACGAGAGCGGCGAGAAGGTCGCCGGCTTCACCGTCTCCAAGGAGCTGGAGAAGATGGGGATGCACGCCTCCGACACCGGCGAACTCGCCTTCG
The DNA here is from genome assembly GCA_946479725.1 of uncultured Actinomycetes bacterium. The sequence continues at coordinate 16,280 of CAMLHB010000005.1, forward strand.
AAGACGTCCGCGTCCCCGCGGATGCGGTCCTCGGCGAGGTTGGCAAGGGCTTCTACCACATCGCCTGGGAGCTCCAGGGCGAGCGGCTGGTCGCCGCTGCCGGCTGCCACGCGGGCGCCGAGCGGATGATGGAAAAGACCCTCGAGTACGCGAAGGAGCGCGAAGCCTTCGGCCGACCGATCGGCAGGTTCCAGGCGATCCGCCACAAGTTCGCCGAGATGGCGACCAAGATCGAGGCCGCCAAGCAGTTCACCTACTCCACCGCCTGGCGCTTCGGCAACGGCGAGTACCCGGTCCGCGAGATCACGATGGCCAAGCTCTACGCCTCCCGCATCGCCTGCGAGGTCGCCGACGAGTGCGTCCAGATCCTCGGCGGCTACGGCTACATGAAGGAGTACGAGATCGAGCGCGCCTACCGCGACGTCCGCCTCAACCGGATCGGCGCCGGCACCGACGAGGTCATGCTCGACGTGATCGGCCGCAGTTACGGTCTCTAAGTCAGAGGGAGCCGGCGTGGGCGTCGTCAAGGACAGCGGCGCTCGCGCCACCCTGCCGCCGTTCGGCGAGGAGCACGAGGAGCTGCGCGAGACGGTCACCCGCTTCGTCGCCAAGGAGATAGCGCCCAATGTCGACGAGTGGGAGGCGGCGCGGGAATTCCCCCGCGAGCTGTACGGGCGCTGCGCCGAGCTCGGCTTCCTCGGCCTCAAGTTCCCGGAGGCCTACGGCGGCCAGGGCGGGACCCACCTGCACGACGCGGTCTGGGTCGAGGAGCTGGCGCGCAGCGGCCGCTCCGGCGGCGTCGCCGCCGGGCTCAACGCCCACGCCTCGATCGCGATGCCCCCGATCTTCAAGTTCGGCACCGAGGAGCAGAAGCAGCGCTGGCTGCCCGCCGGGATCGCCGGCGAGAAGATCGGCGCCCTCGGGATCACCGAGCCCGGCGCCGGCTCCGACGTCGCCTCCCTCGCCACGACGGCGAAGCGCCACGGCGACACCTACGTCGTCAACGGCGCCAAGACCTTCATCACCAACGGCGTCCGCGCCGACTTCCTCGTCTGCGCCTGCAAGACCAGCGAGGAGGGCGGCCACGGCGGCATCTCCTTCCTGGTGTTGGAGCGCAAGATGCCCGGCTACGAGGTCAGCCGCAAGCTCGAGAAGATGGGCTGGCACTCCTCCGACACCGGCGAAATCTCCTTCTCCGACGTCGAGGTCCCGGCCGAGAACCTGCTCGGAGAAGAGAACGGCGGCTTCAGGCTGATCATGGCCAACTTCGCGTGGGAGCGCCTGCTGATGGCGATCGGCGCCGTCGGCGCCATGCAGCGCCTGATCGAGACCACCGTCGCCTACGCCACCGACCGCGAAGCCTTCGGCCGCCCGATCGGCAAGTTCCAGGCGATCCGCCACCACGTCGCCGAGATGGCGACGAAAGCGGAAGCCTCCCGCGCCCTCACCTACAACGCCCTCCGCCTCTTCCACGAGGGTCAGGACTGCATCCGGGAGGTCTCGATGGCGAAGCTGATAACCCAGCGTGCCCTCCTCGAGATCGCCGACCAGTCCCTGCAGATCCACGGCGGCTACGGCTACATGCGCGAGTACGGCATCGAGCGCGCCGTCCGCGACGCCCGCCTCGGCCCGATCGGCGGCGGCACCGACGAGATCATGAAGGAGATCGTCGGCAAAACGATGGGGTTGTAGGGGCGCCCGCGGGCGCCCCTACAGGCGGCAGGGGCTACTTACCGCCCTTCCCCTTCTTCTTGCCACCGCACTGGGCCTTCACGACGGGCTTGAATTCGTGACGCTTCCCGTTCTGGCCCTTGAAGTTGGCCAGTGCGCGGTGCTTGCCTTTGCAGATGTCTTCGCTGTTGACGATCAGGCCCTTGTTGCCGCCCTGCATTTCGAGGACGAACTTGGTGACCGGGGCGTCGGGCACCCCTTCGAAGGTGCTGCGGATGCCACCGTTCTTCGGCGAGTCGATCCGGCCGACCAGGTTGATGTCGACCTTGCTCGAGTGCAGCGCCGCCACCATGTCGGGCAGTTCGTGTTCGGAGGAGCGCAGGAACACCGGGCCCGACAGCGTTTCGTCGAGCAGCGGTGAAGTCGCCCTCGCCTTGCCGTAGATCGAGGCTTTCGGGCACTGTTCCCCGTTGCCTCCGCCGGCGTTGAACTGGACCCGCGTGCAGACGGTGCGGATGTGGGCCTGTTCGAGGAACTCCGACGGCGGCAGCGTCACCTGTGCGCGGGCGATATTGGCATCGCCGGGCCGCGCCTTGGCCACCGCCTTCAACCGCGGCGTCGCGGTGCGCGTCGTCCCGCCCAGGAGCTGGATCGAGAGGCTCGGCTTGAAGCCGAGGCTGGCGCAGTCGGCCGCCTGGAAGGGCGAGCTGACGTCCGCCGAGGCCCCTGCGCCCGAGACCACCGTCGCGGCCGCGCTCATCTTTTCGCAGCTGGTCGGGTTGAGGACGAAGTTGTCCCGATCGATGATCACCCGGATGTCACGGGCGTGGACGACGACCCCATGCAGGATGTGCGGGATCGGGTCCGAGCTGGAGCCGTCGGAGGTGACTTCGGCCGTGGTCGGATCGATCCGCAGCGCCTGCCGGATCACGATCGTCCCGAGGTCGAACGGTCCGACCTTGGCCGGCGTGATCGCCACCGCCGAGAGCTTCGCTCCCTTGTAGGGACCGGCCAGGTACAGCTTGCCGGGCACGTAGGTCAGGTCCGGCCCGACGCCCGCTCCCGCGAGGGTCCGCCCGATCTGCGAAGCGCTCGGGCAGCTCGGGTGGTCGATCTCTTCCTGGCCGCCGTTCGGCCCGGTCCGCGCCTGCGCCGCGGCGATCGCAGCGTCGGGGCAGAACGGGATCCCGGCCAGTTTCCCGATCACGCCTTTCGGCAGCTTCACCGAGAAGCGGCTGAACTCCTGTTCGTTGTCGTTCCGGGTCAGCCGGATGGTGAACGGCGAGTAGCTGCCGGCCGAATTGGTGTCGGTACCGGCGACGAAGCCCGGGCTGAACCCGGGGGCGCCGCTCGGGCAACCCTGGTCGATCGAGAACGAGCTGTTCTTCGTCACGACCTCGCTCGGCGTCGGGTTGTCCGGATCTTCAGCCGACCATGGCGTGAACTTCGTGACCATGTTGTAAGTGCCGCACTGATCCGGCATCACCAGCGGCGCCCGGTTGCCTTCGTTGAAGTGGAGCTTGAAGTTGCTGAACGGCTGCTGAGGGAGGTTGTCGAACGTGCTCACCAGCTGCCCGGTCTGCGGGTTCAGCTCCACCTTTCCGGCCTGTTTGACGAGGATCCCACGGTCCGGGATCTTGGCAACCACGTAGAGCGCGACGAGCGAGCCGAACGGGTTGTCGAACGGCGTGGCCACGTAGACCGAACCTTTCGCCTCCTCTTCCAGGATCGGCGTTTGAACTTGGACGCTGCCGACCTTGGCCGCCTCGGGGCAACCTGCGCCGGCCGGCGAGGTCGCGGTCTCCTGTTTGTATTGGGCAGGTGAGCAGGCAGCGAGTCCTTCCGCCTGGGACGGATTGATCGTCACCCCCTGCGGCAGGGTAACTTCGACCTTCTTCGACTGTGCTTCGTCGATCTGGTCCTTGCCTAACAGGCCTTCGTTCGGCATATTCAGTTCTACGTCGAGCCCGCTGGGGCTCCCCGCCTTCTTGCTGGTGGGCGCAGCCGAGATGCTGGGTTCGAACGGCACCTGAGCGCAACCTTCGAGCGAGGGGGTGGTGAAGGGGGGGGGTTCAGAGATATCGCTTCCGAGCGGAACGTTCCAGGGTTCCACCGCCACGGTGGACGTCAGCGGCGCGCTGCAGTTGCTCGGGAGGCTGAAGAAGGCGTTTTCGGTCGTCCCCGACGGGTCTTCGCATTCTCCGAGCGGCGTCCCTAGGTTGTATACGCAAACCCAGCCGCGCTGCGCGTTATGCGCAGGATCGCCTGGGGTGCCCCAGATCGTCACCGTGGATGAAAGGATCTGCGCAAGCTGGGTCGCGTTCCTGATCCTGGCGATGATCCGGTATTCGTTGTCGGGGTCGACTTCCGTGTCGATCACGACCGACGATCCCCCAGCGGTCAACCCAAGACGTGCCGGCTCACCCGCGCTCGGCGTGAGGTTGAACAGCGGCACCGCCAACCGGGTGAAGCCGAGGACGGATTTTTCGACGATCGTCGTCGCCGCGACCCCGATCGCGGTCTCGTCCGGACACTGGTTGGTCAAGATCCTGGTGGTGGTATCGCTGAAGTCGGCGGGTGAGCACTGCGGCACCGACCTCGTATTGCCCACCAGGCCAGCCGGCAACGTGAACCGGAAGTTCCGCGGCTCGGCCGGTTGTTCCACCGAGCTTTTGAACCGTTCGCTTCCCTGTTTGAACTGCCCGGCGTTGAACTGGATCGTGGTCGTGTACTGGAACGGGTGCTTGCCCGCCTGCTTCGATCGGGCTCCTCCCAGTTCTTCCGCAACCGCGGAGAAACGCTCTACGCCGAAGGAGACTTTTTCCTGACTCACGTTGACCGTCTGCGAAGCGGACTTTTCTTCCACCCCTCCTCCGGAAACAGTGATTTTCCCAGCTTCTCCCGCCGCCGGTGGTTCCCCGACCAGACTTACGAGGATTTCGATTTCGATCGATTCGTAGGCAGGCAGTTCTTCGCTTTCGAAGGTGCAGACCACTTTGGTTCCGGAAGGTTCGACTTCGCATTCCACCGGCCCGTTGTCGTCCTGCACTCCGGCAAACCCTTCGGCGCCAGCGGCAATCACGCCCTGGGGAAGTTTGTCGACGATCGTCACCGGATCTTCACTGGCATCGACCGTTTCGTTCCCGAGGTTGGTGACGGTGACGACCAGGCGCCCGCTTCCGCCGGGTGAGAGAACGGTGGTGCTAGCGCTGCCGAGATCGCCGAATTCAGTTTCCACTGGAGATACTTCGACCGGCGGGACCGACCGTCCGCTGACGGTGACGATGAAAGGTTCGCCAGCCACCGGTCCACCGGTCACCTGCACTTCACCGGCACCGTATGGAATTTCCAGCGCCGCTTCCAGGTCTGCAGCGGTTTCGATCGGCGTCAACCCGAAGAATGCTTCGCAAACGAAGCTGGCGGAGAAGCCGGCGAATTCGCCGGCGGCCATACAGCCAACGGCTTCCCCATTGACTTTCACTTTTGCGATCAGGACTTCTTCGCCGTTGACGGTCGCTTTGGCGGTCTTGATTTCCTGGACGTTGTCGGTCGGTGCCCAGAGATTGCTGGGACGGCTGCCGTCGAGAATCTGCCACCAGGGGGAAGCCGCGGCGGCGGGTGCCACCGACACGGCAGCAAAGAGGGCCATGGCGGTAAGAGCGGTCAGGGCAATTGAGATTCGCTTCGACATTCTCGAGATCTCCTTGGTCGGACGTGAGGTCTTCTGCTGGGTATCGATCGAATACCTCACCGTCACGACCTCCCCTGGGTCCGTGCGTTCTTTCCTTGCTTCTTGTGCTTCTTCGCCTTGACGCACCTGGTCTTGCCGTGGCGTTTAACCTTCCGCTGCCCCTTCTTGCAGTGCTTGCGCGGCTTCTGGTTGACGTTGCCGGAGCCATTGAAGGTGCTGCTGTTCGGCGACGAAGCGCCGGGCGGAGATCCGCTCGGCTGGCAGGCTTCACCGGCGCATTCCGTCGGCGGTTCGACCACGGCTTTCACGCCGTTGACGCGGGCGTCGTAGACGTCGATGATTTCGTCGGTGTCGAGTGCCGACAGACGCCCGAAGGTGGCGAGGAAGACATCGTCGCCGCTGGCACTGGCGTCCATGAAGACCGAGGGCAGCGAGTCGGTCCCAGATGACATCAGCGCTACACACCCGGTTTCGGTCGTCGCGACCAGCCCGCTTCCGGCCGAGGGGGTGCAGTCCCCCACCCCAAAGGGCTCGTATTGATAGGCGTCCCAGGTGCCGTTGGAGTCGCCGGACACCAGAGGTGAAATCGAATTGAAGTAGGCGCGCCCGTTGTCGAGGACGGCTCGTGGCCAGTAGAGAGCAAGCCCCACGGTCGGTTCACCTTCGGTGGTCTCCGGCAGCGTCGCTCCCACCAGCCGTCCCGACCAGAGCTGCTGGGCGTCCGGAGAGATAATCCCACCTTCGCTGGCACCGACAGGCATCCGGTGCCCAGAAGCGGTCGAACCGTTCGGGTTGCAGGAGGTGCAGACCAGTTGGTCTTCGGTCGAGTCGTAGAGGAACGTCTGCTCTACTGGTTCGCTCGTCTCCGGGTCGTTGGTTTCTGCGCCGGCCAACTTCTGCTCGGACATGAACACCAGGTACCGCCCGTTCGGCGAACTGGTTCCGACAGCCTGGGAAGCTTGGCCTGCTTTACTAAGCACTGGCTTACCCCAGTCCGGAGCATCACTCACGGATAGAGGGGCGATGAACCGAACCCCAGTCCCCTCACGCCAGAGGTAGAGGTTCGGACTGCCCGCCACCGCCGGTTCGCCGGCGGCATTGGGTTCGGGATCAAGAACCCCACGGGCAACGAAATACAGCGACTTACCGTCGTCGCTGATCCCGACGGCAAGCTCCTCCGCTTCGCCGCTTTCGCCACTGGAGATCGGAACGCTCAGGTCTTCCAGTTCGGCGCAGCCGAGCGACCCGCCGACGTCGCCGATTTCGCACCGGTAAAGATCCCGGCCGGTCGAGCTGGCGTCGGAGGTGAGCTGCTGGGAGTCGGTGAAGAAGACCACCGAGCCGTCGACGCTGGCAGTCATGAATGCCGGTTCGACAGCTCCAGCTTCAGTTGCGCCGGCCTTCGCCTTGTCGATCCGAACGGTTTCGTCGGCAACCGTATCGCGCATGTAGAGCGCGGGCCAGTTGAGGTGGGGGTTCAAAATGTCTCCAGGCCCCCAGAAGATCCTCGAACCGTCTTCCGAAACCGCGTTGCGGACGGAAAGGACGCCGGAACCCAGCTGGGCAGTGACGAATTTTCCAGGTTCACCGCCATCTTCTTCCGGCAGTTCGCTTACTCCCTCGAGCGCGCCATCGCTCCAGTGATACAGGCTGCGTTTCTGCGCTCCAGGTACCAACGCCACTTCCGAGGAGAGGGCGACGTGCGTCAGCGAGCGGTTGGCGCCGCTGACCGAGACCGGATTTCGTGCCCCGTTCGCTTCTCCACCGAACACAGTTCCTTCCGGCACGTTCGCGTACGGTTCCTTCGAGGTGACCAGCGGCCGGTAGGAAGGCGGGTTCGTGTTGGTCCGCAGATTGGGCGCTCGTTCGGAGGATTCGACCGACAGGGGCGTGTCGTCACGGGGCTCCAGGAGAGCCTGCCCGAGGTCCGAGCTGAACAGTTTGTATTCGGGACCGAATCCGACGTTGCCCGCTTCGGTGCGAGGGGGAACCAGATCTTCCACGCTCCAGCCGGAACCGCCTCGCCGGGCGAGAACGGCTGAGGGCTCCGCGGAGCGGTTGCCTTCAGGGTCTTCGACAATTGAACCCCGGGTATGAAAGGCGATGCCGCCTCCATCTGGATCCGCCTGCAGAAGGGTGTTGTTCATCACCACCGCCCCGAACTTCTTGGGCGGCGTCACCATTTCCCAGACTCTATGATCGCTGAGCGGAGATCCGAAATGACCGATCTGGGTGACAAAGCTTTTGGAGGAGCCAACCGGCGCCTCGTTCGTGCCTTCGCTGTTAGTAGCGGTGACGCGGAAGAAATATCGCGTGCCAGGAGTCAGGCCGGATACAGCGACAGATACCGGGACAGGGTTGTGTCCCGAGCCGATGCCCACCGCGGGGGCGGGCACTTTCGTGCACGCGCCAGGGGCCGCAGCGCAATCTTCGAGACCATATTCGAACTGATAGGTGGTGTCCAAGGTGTTCGGGTTGATCCGAGCCCTTAGCACTGCAGAGGCAGAGGTAACGTCCGTCGCACCGACGTTGGTGATCGTCGGTTTTCCGACAAAGAATGAGAACGCTTCGAAAATGACAACCTGAGAAACGGCAGTTGGACTTCCACCCCTTACCGCTCCATACAGTTTTTTGCTTCCGCCATTGACACCCAGCCCGGCCGGGAAGCCTTCTAGTACGCCGCTGCCTTCAGCCCCGATCGTCCCAATAGGGTCCCCACGTTCATCAAACACCGATACACGGACGTCGCATACTCCAGCTGGACATAGTTCGCTTATGTAGACGTATTGGGTTTTTGGATCAACTGCGACGGTCGCCGACGTTCGTTTGTTCACCGCCTGCGCGAGCCCATAAGTAGTTCCAGCGGTAACCGGGAAGCTCGAAGGCTCGAGCGCATGCACCGCAGCTTCGTAATTGTTGACATACAGCGTGCCATCGGGAGCGACAGCAACCGCTGCGGGTCTTAGTGGGAAAAGCGAGGTACTAGGCGCAAATTCGGTTAACAGGGCGCCCCCTCGGGAGTAGATCCTCACCTTTTCGGCGCCAAAATCACTGGCATAGATCGCACCATTTTCATCGACCGTGACGCCGTATAGTTCGCTCGCTCCCGACAGTTCGCTGGTACCGGAGTTGGGTCCTTCGGTGAAGTTGTGCGGTTCGCCGTTTGCCTCGAAGGCCCTGACCTTGTTTCCGCTGGTCACGTAGACGACATGGGTTACGGGGTCGATGGCGACCTCTGCCGTTCCAGGGTTCCCTTCGTTCAAGGAGAGGCCGGTGATCCGGTTTTCGGAGATGTACCCGGCAGACCCTCCGTAGTTGAGGGGGTTGCCTTCTGCATCGAATTTGTAGAGGGTCTGGGTTTCGCTATCCGCCACGTAGACCGCACCGGTTTCCTGGTCTACGGCGAGGCCGGCTGGGCGCCCGAATTCGGTCCCCGTCGTGCCATCCGGCCCAAACGCCCCGAGATAGTCGCCGGGAGCCGCGACAGCTGCTCCAGTGCCCCCGATCGCAAGACATGCGATCGCAAACGCGAGCCATGCCACCACTACCTGTCGTGCGGACGGCCGGCCAGCTCGACCCAGCGCCATATTGCTCCCCCTCCTGCAGCGTTAGATGATCTCCCATGGGTGGCAAACCCCGGCCACCTAGGCCCGCACTTCTAGCAGGCGGAAACTTCGCTGTACATCAATGGGAATGCGACAGTCTTGGGACTCGGGGAAAGTTAAGGGAAAGACCTGCAAATGGCCGTTTGCCATGAGTTCGGGCGTGCATATCTGTGCCTAGCTCAATCGGTGCCCCGACCCGAAAGGTCCCCCTGGACTGATACAGGATCGAACACTCGGACCCGATCCCGCCCCTCGTCCTTGGCCGCATACATCGCCGCGTCGGCCTCGGATACGACGGTCGCCACACCGGTGCGAGGATCGCTCCCGAACATCGCAATCCCGATGCTGACGGTCACCGTGCCCCCCGGGTCCTCGGAGCGGTGGTCGCGAACCTCGCGAGCTATCCCCTCCGCCGCCAGCACCGCCTCCTCGCGGCTGCAGCGGGGCAGGACCACGGCGAACTCGTCGCCGCCGAGACGGGCGAGGTAGTCGCTGGCGCGGGCTCGCTGCCGCAGCACCTCGGCCACCTCCGCGATAAGGCGATCGCCGGCAGGGTGGCCATGGGAGTCGTTGACCTGCTTGAAGCGGTCGAGGTCGAGCATCAGCAGGGCGCCGGTGGAGCGGTCGCGGCGGCTGCGGGCCATCGCCGCTGCCAGATCCTGCTCGAAGCGGCGCCTGTTGCTGAGGCCGGTTAGCGCGTCCTGGCTGGCCTGACGTTCGAGCTCCTGCATCCGTTCGCTCCGCCCCCAGGAGACGATCAGCGCACCGAGCAGAGCCGCCAGGAAAAGCCCCAGCACCGCCAGGGCGACCGGCAGGCTGAGGCTGGGACCGCCGGGGTCCCTGACGGTAAGGGTCCAGGTGCGGTCGGCGATCCACAGCGGCATCGAGGCGCCGCCGTCGAGCGAGCCGCCGGACCCGTAGACGGTCTTGCCCGCGACCCGGAGTCGCAGGGCGCTGCCCCTGTCGAGGGCCGCCGTCGCGGCGGCGGCGAGGTCGCCGATGCGGAAGCTGCCGGCAGCGAAGCCGACCAGGGCGCGACGCCGCTGCGCCCGCGTCGCGATCGGGGCGCCGTCGCGGTAGACAGGCTGGAAGACGTTGATGCCGCGGCCGCCGATCAGCAGCGAGATCACCGGGCTGGAAGCGGCGGCGCCGGTGTCGCGGGCGCGGTGCAGGAAGAGGACCCGCTCCGGATCCTGGCCGAGGTCGTAGCCGAGGGCGCGGCGGCGCTGTTCGTGCTCGGCGACGACGTAGGTGATCGGGAAGTAGGCCGGGCGGGGCCGCGAGGGGCGGAAGCTGAGGGGGCCGATCCGTTCCAGGATCTCGATCCCATGGGCCCGCTCGTAGAGCTGGCGCTTCGACGCCGGCACTCGAGGGATGAAGGCAGCCCCGCTCAACGCCCCCTGTCGGACCAGAGTTCGCCCGTAGACCTGGAACTCGTGGCGGCCGAGGGCGTCCTCGGCTTTGAAGAAGGCGGCGGCGCTTTCCAGCTGATCGACGGAGAGGCCCGCCACCGCTTCCATCTGGTGGGAGGCGCGCATCGCGTCCTCGCGCTGCATCTGCTCGAAGTCGTGGTTGTCGTCGTGGTAGACGACGGCCGCGGCGCCGACCGAGCCGACGGCGATCACTATCACCGCCGCGATCCCGAGCCAGAAGCGCCGCCTCACGACGGCACCGCCGCCAGCGACTCCCAGAGGTAGAGCGAGGCGAGGCTCCGGTACGGGCGCCAGGCCTCGCCGATTTCGATCACCCGCGTTGGCGTCGGCATCTCCTCGAGCCCGTACTCGATCTGGATCGCTTTGCGGATGCCGAGATCGCCGCCGGAAAGGACGTCGGGGCGTTCGAGGTGAAAGAGCAGGAACATCTCCGCCGTCCACCGCCCCAGCCCCCGCACCGCGACGATCTCCCCGATCACCTCCTCGTCACCCAGGTCCTCGAGCCGGTCCAGCTCCAGCTCGCCGCTAAGGACGTGGGCGGCGAGGTCGCGGACGTATTCGGTCTTGCGGCCGGAGAGGCCGCAGCCACGCAGGTCCTCCTCGGAGGCCTCCAGCAGCTGCTCGGGCGTCGGCGTGGTGCCGCCGAAGAGGTCGACCACCCGCAGGTAGATCGTCCGCGCCGCTTTCGTCGAGAGCTGCTGGCCGACGATCGCCCGCAGCAGGGCGCCGTAGGCGTCCGGCGGCCGCTCCTCGGCCCGCCGCTTCAGCCGCGTCTTCAGGTCGATCCTGCCGACCCGCTCGATCAGCGTGCCCATCGTCGGGTCGGCGGCGGCGAGCGCCTTGCGGGCCTTCGCGCTCACCTGCCGGTCCACTGCGGCCGGCGCTTCTCGCCGAAGGCCCGGATCCCCTCGCGGAAGTCCTCCGAGGAGAAGCAGGATTCGCGCAGGGCGACGAGGCCGGCCTCCTGCTGCTCGGTCAGTTCGGGATTCGCCTGCAGGAGGTCGATCGCGTGCTTGTTGCCGCGCATCGAGAGCGGCGCGTTGGCGGCGACCGCGGCCGCCAGTTCGATCGCGTGGCCCTCCAGCTCGGCGTCCGAAACGGTCCAGTTGACCAGGCCCATCCGGGCGGCCCGCTCGGCGTCGACGTTGCGCCCGGTGAGGAAGAGCTCCTTGGTCCGCGCCAGCCCGATCGTGTCGAGGAACTTGCGCAGGCCGGTGTGGCCGTAGATCAGCCCCAGCTTCGCCGGCGGCATCCCCAGCTTCGCCCCGGCGGCGCAGACCCGCAGGTCGCAGGTGATCGCCAGCTCCAGGCCGCCGCCGAGGCAGTGCCCGTTGACCGCGGCGATCGTCGGCCAGGGATGGCGGGCGATCGCCTCCATCGCCGCGTGGAAGGGGTGGGCGACAAGCGCCTCGGCGTCGCGCTCGAAGCTCTCGTCCGGTATGCCGGCGATGTCGTAGCCGGCGGAGAAGAGCGGCGGCGCCCCCGTTATAAGGACGCAGCGGGTCTCGATCCCCTGGTTCAGCTGCGGCAGGACCTCGGCGATCGCGTCGAGGATCTCGTGGTCGAGGGCGTTGCGGCGCTCGGGGTTGGCGATCGTCAGCCGCGCCACCGCCTCGGCCGGCCGGTCGAGGAGGAGCTTGCCGCCGGCGAGCCGCTCGTCCACGGCCTACTCCAGCACCACGAGGACGTCGCCTTCGCTGACGCTCTGGCCCTCCTCGCAGCGAATCTCCTTGACGACGCCGTCGTCCTCGACCTCGACCGGGATCTCCATCTTCATCGACTCGAGGATGACGACGGTGTCGCCGTCGGATACCTGGTCGCCGACCGCGACCTCGATTTTCCAGACGTTGCCGGTGATGTGTGCCTCTATGTCTGCCATGGGCGGGGACAATAACCCGACGATGGGACCCGAACGGGCGGCAGGGGACGAAGGCGGGCTGGCGGCGATCGTCGCCGCGCGCAACGAGGCGGACCGGATCGGCGCCACGGTGCGGGCGCTGCGCGAGGCCTTCCCCGGTGCACATATATGGGTGGCCGACGACGCCTCCGAGGACGGGACCGCCGAGGCGGCGCTGGCGGCGGGGGCCGAGGTGGTCAGCCGCGGCCGCCCGCACGGCAAGGGCGCGAACGTCTCCGCCGCCGCCGAGGCGGCGCTCAGCGTCACCGCCCCGCCCCAGCTCGTCCTCCTCTGCGACGGCGACCTCGGCGCCTCGGCGGCGCACCTGGCGCCGCTGGTCGAGGCGGTCCGCCGCGGCGAGTGCGACCTCGCCGTCGCCGCCTTCTCCCGCCGGGTCGGCGGCGGCTTCGGCCTCGCCCTCGGCTTCGCCCGCTGGGCTATCCGCCGCCTCTGCAACCTGCAGACCGAGGCCTCGATCTCCGGCCAGCGGGCAATGCGGGTGGAGGTGCTGCGCGCGGCCCTCCCCTTCGCCGCCGGCTACGGGATGGAGATCGGGATGACGGTCGACGCGGTCCGCGCCGGCTACCGCCTGCGCGAGTACGAACTCGACCTCGCGCACCGCAGCACCGGCCGCACCGCTCGCGGCTTCGCCCACCGGGCGCGCCAGCTGCGCGACTTCCTCCGCGTCTTCGCCGCGCGCTCGCATTCCCGTCCTCCTAAGGTGCAGTGATGCGGTGGCGAGGGAGACGAACGGTTGCGCTGGCGATCTTCGCGACCGCCCTGGTCTTCGGCGCCTCCCTGGCGAACGCGGAGCTGGTCGAGCGCGGCAACCTCTTCGTCAGGTTCGCCGGCGGCATCTCCCCCACCACCCTGCCCCGGCACGACCATGCCCCGATCGGGGTCCACGTTGACGGCACGGTGCGGACCCTCTCCGGCGAACGGCCGCCGGCGCTGCGCTGGATCTCGATCGGGATCAACCGCGGCGGCAGGATCGAAACCCGAGGGCTGCCGACCTGCCGGCGCTCCGAGATCGAAGCGGTCAGCTCGGCCAAGGCGATGGAAACCTGCGGCCCGGCGCTGGTCGGCACCGGTCGCTACCTCGCCGGTGTCGCCTTCCCCGAACAGGACGCCTTCCCGCTGCAGGGAAGGGTCCTCGCCTTCAACGCGGTCATCGACGGCGAACGGGCGATCCTCGCCCACGTCTATGGCAAGAAACCGTTCCCGAACAGTCGCATCTTCGTCTTCCACATCCGCAAGTCCAGCGGCACCTTCGCGACGGTCCTCACCGCCGCCCTGCCGGTCTCGATCAACCGCCACGGCTACCTGAAACGGATCATCCTCAACCTGCGGCGGGACTTCGTCTACCGCGGCCGCAAGCACAGCTACCTCAGCGCCGCCTGCGGGGCGCCGGCCGGCACCAACCTCGGCGTCTTCCCCTTCGTCCGCGTCGGCATGACCTTCGCCGACGGCCGTAAACTGGCCTCCACCTTGATCCGCTCCTGCACGGTCCGGCGCTAAACGCCCCACCCACCCGGTGATCCTCGCGATCGACCAAGGGACGACGGGGACCACCTGCCTCGTCTTCGACGCCGAGGGCGCGGTCGCGGGGCGCGCCTACTCGGAGTTCCAGCAGTTCTTCCCGCAGCCGGGCTGGGTGGAGCACGACGCGAACGAGATCTGGGAGGTGACGCGGCGGGTCGCCGCCGAGGCGATCGCCGACGCCGCCATCGAGGGGGCCGACCTCGACGCGATCGGGATCACCAACCAGCGGGAGACGGTCGTCGCCTGGGACCCCGAGACCGGCGAGCCGATCCACCGCGCCCTCGTCTGGCAGGACCGGCGCACCGCGGCGCGCTGCGACGAGCTGCGGGCGGCCGGTCACGAACCGCTGGTCCGCGAGCGCACCGGCCTCACCATCGACCCCTACTTCTCCGGGACCAAGATCGAGTGGCTGCTGCGGAACGCCGAGGGGGCAGAGCGAGCGGTCTTCGGCACCGTCGACTCCTGGCTCCTCTTCAAGCTGACCGGCCAGCACCTGACCGACTACACGAACGCCTCGCGGACGATGCTCTTCGACATCCGCAGGCTCGAGTGGGACGAGGAGATCTGCGGACTGCTCGGCGTCGACCCCGAGCGACTGCCGCAGCCGCGCCCCTCTTCCTGCATCTTCGGCACCACCTCGGAGTTCGGCGGCGAGGTGGCGGTGGCGGGAGTCGCCGGCGACCAGCAGGCGGCGCTGTTCGGCCAGGCCTGCCACCACCCGGGGATGGCCAAGAACACCTACGGCACCGGCAGCTTCGTCCTCCTCAACAGCGGCCCGGAGCCGCCGCCGGTGCCGGACGGTCTGCTGGCGACGGTCGCCTGGGGCCTCGGCAACGAGGTCACCTACGCACTCGAGGCCTCGATCTTCGTCACCGGCGCCGCCGTGCAGTGGCTGCGCGACGGGCTCGGGATCATCGAGGCGGCGGGAGAGACCGAGGCGCTGGCGGCATCGTTGGGGGGCAACGACGGCGTCTTCTTCGTTCCGGCCCTGACCGGGCTCGGCTCGCCCCACTGGGACCCCTACGCGCGCGGCACGATCGTCGGCCTGACCCGCGGCAGCGGCCGCGCCCACCTGGCGCGGGCGGCGCTGGAGGCGATCGCCTACGAGACCGTCGACGCGGTGCGGGCCCAGGAGGACGCCTGCGGCGAGCGCCTGGAGCTGCTGCGGGCCGACGGCGGTGCCAGCGCCAACCGCTGGCTGATGCAGTTCCAAGCCGACGTCCTCGGTGTACCTGTCTCCGTGCCGGAGATCGCAGAGACGACCGCGCTCGGCGCCGCCTACCTGGCCGGGATCGCGACCGGCGTCTGGACGCCACAGGGCGTGGCGGAGATGTGGCGCGAGGCCGATCGCTACGAACCGCGGATGGGCGAAGACGAGCGCCGGCAGCTGCTTGCCGACTGGCAACGAGCTCTGGAGCGCTCGCGCGAATGGGCGAGATGAAGCCGCAGGTCTACAAAGACCCGCGCCCGGCCGAGTACTTCCAGCAGTTCCACGAAGCGGCCCGCAAGGGCGTCGGCTGGACCTACACCCTGGCCCGTATCGTCCTCACCCTGCCGACGATCCTACTCTGGCGCGTGCGGGCGATCGGCCTCGAGAACGTCCCCAAGACGGGACCGCTGGTCCTCGCCCCCAACCACTTCAGCCAGATGGACCACTTCTTCGTCGGCGTATACCTGAAGCGGAAGATCCGCTTCATGGCCAAATCCCAGCTCTTCGGCCCTCCCGTCCTCACCTACATCTACAAGCACGGCGGCGTCTTCCCGGTCCGCCGCGGTCACCACGATGAGGAGGCCTTCGAGACCGTCCGCCAGCTCCTCGACCAGGGCGAAATGCTCCTCGTCTACGCCGAGGGCGGCCGCTCCCGCTCCCAGCAGCTGGGCCAGCCCAAACCCGGGATCGGCCGCATCGCCCTCGAATCCGGCGTCCCGATCGTCCCCGTGGCGATCAAAGGCTCCGAGCGCGCCCGCCAATGGCGCCGCCTCCGCTTCCCCAAGATCACCGTCCATTTCGGCAGGCCGATGACCTTCCCAGTCGATGACTCCCCGAGCAGGAGCCGTCAACTAGAGGCTGCAAGCGAAATCTTCGAGGTGGTGCGCCGAATGCACGAGAAGTCTTGATCCGCATTTTTTTGCGGATGCTCTTCAGTGTATTCCTAGCTCCACGCAGGACAAATCCTCTTTCCCTGCCGCAGCGTTGCTGAGTACCGTCAAATGTACTCAGCTGTTTTTGACTGCACCCTCTCGCCTCCTCTAGTTCTTTCGACAAGACCAACGCCGGTGGAGGTAGGCACATACCTCTGCCGAGCACAACGAAAGGCAAATATGAGCAAGAAGATGATGCTGCTCGCCCTCGCGGTGGCCAGCATGGCGATGTTCGCGCTTCCGGCGGCCGCCTCGGCGCAGGAAATCCACGTCGACGGGATCACCACTTTCACCGGGGAAAATGACCCCGGAAACCTAGTGTCTGGTACCGAGCCGGTAATCTCATGCACGAACACCAACGGTCAGGAAGGTGTGACCGGTTCCTTCGAACCCGGCGGAACAACAGGCGAAATCAAACTGGACTTCACCGGGTGTACCGCCAAAACGATTTTCGGCAACGTAAATTGCAACACTGAAAAAGCGGCCACTGGCACAATCAAATCTGCCGGCACGTTCCACGCGATCACAGTAGAACGGGAAGGCGTAAAAAAGCCGGCAATTCTGGTCACAGCAAACACAACGGTAATTGAATGCGCTGGAATCGCGAAGACCCATGTCGAAGGCAGTGGTATCGGCACAATCACTATTCAGGCATGCGGCGTTGAAAGCAAAGAAATGACGGAAAAATTCGAAGCTACAGGTTCTACCCAGAATCACCTCTAATA
>CAMLHB010000006.1 GCA_946479725.1 uncultured Actinomycetes bacterium
CACCGGCTCCCACCAGGAGCTGATCGACTACGTCCTCTCGGTCAACCCCTTCGACATCCTGGAGCAGGCTGACGCGATCCACCGGGCGCTGACGATGGACCCCAAGCAGAAGCGGCGCTGGGCGGAGGGGCTGCGGGAGATCATCTTCTCCCGTAATCCGGGCGACTGGGTCGACGACCAGCTCAAGGACATCGAAGTTGCCCGCTCGCGCGCCTGAGGGGGGAGAGTTTCGGCTCGCCGTTCCTTAAAGGGGGATGCGGTTGCGATGGGCCGGAACCTGGAAGCTGGCGGCGGTTGCCGTCGCCTTCGTGCTCGCCCTGCAGGCGCTGCCGGCGCTCCTGCGCCCGCCCGAGCCGCCGCCGCTGGCCGAAGACGTGGGCTTGCCGCCGGCGGTGGAAGTTCCCGCGGAGCCGCCTCCCCCCAGGGTGGCCAGGCGTGAGCCCAAGCCGCAGCACCGCCACAAGCGCCGCCGGACGAAACGCGTGCGCAGGCGATCTCAGGTGTCCAAACCCCCGCCAGCGCCGCCCCCGTCGCTTTCTCCACCCGAACCGGCGGCGTACGAACCGCCGCCACCGCCCGCGCCCGCGGCGGCCCCTGCTCCACCTCCGGCCCCTCCAGGCGACGGCTCGGAGGAGTTCGCGCCGCGCTAGCGGCATCCCGCCGCTATAGTCCTTCGCCGTTTTGGCCGCACCACGCGAATACGAGCTGGTCCTGATGCTGGACCCCAAACTCGAGGGCCCCGCGCGCGACGCGCTGGCCGAGGACGCCCGTGGCCAGATCGAAGCCAAAGGCAGCCTCAAGCACGAGAACACCTGGGGCCTGCGGAAGATGGCGTACGAAATCAACCACCGCACCGAGGCGGACTACCGCTGGATGCGGTTCGAGGCCCCGAGCGACCTGCTCGACTCGCTCGACCACAATCTGAAGATCGCCGACGGCGTCCTCCGCTTCCGGATCTTCAAGGTAGATCCCGGCGTGCCGGTGATCGTCCCCCCCGCCGTCACCGCCGCTCCCGGGCCTCGCGAGCGCAGCGCCCAGGGCGCCCGCGAGGACCGCGGCGAGTCCGACGACGTTTCCGACGAGTAGCCGCAGCGGCTGCTCGCTGTTTGCGGGATCGCACTCCCCGAGGGGGGAGAGTCGAGCCGGCTGCCTCCTTAGACTGGAGTCCAGACAAGCGAATCCAGAGGAGTGAGTGATTTGGCAGCTTCCAACGTAAACGTGGTCGTGATCACCGGGAATCTGACCCGGGATCCGGAGCTGCGTCATCTCGGCAGCGGAACCGCCGTCTGCAAGCTGCGGGTCGCGGTCAACAGCCGGCGCAAAGACGGGCAGAGCGGCGAATGGGTCGACAAGCCCAACTACTTCGACGTAACCGTCTGGGGCGCGCAGGGCGAGAACTGCGCCAACTACCTCGGCAAAGGCCGCCCGGTGGCGGTCGAAGGCCGCCTCGACTGGCGCGAGTGGGAGGACCAGGGCGGCAATAAACGCCAGAGCGTCGAGATCATCGCCAACACGGTCCAGTTCCTCGGCTCCCGCGACGGCGCGGGCGGCGGAGGAAACGGCAACGGCGGCAACGGCGGGGGTGGCTTCGCCCCGCCGCAGAGCGACGTCCCCGCCGACATGTCCGACTTCGGCGGCGCCCCGGCGGGAGCCGGCGCGACCTCAGAAGACGACATCCCCTTCTAGAGAGTTGACCGAGCTGCACCTACAGGGCGCCCCCAAGCGGCGCCCTGTAGGATCTCGCGCCGATGGCAAGGACTGCTGATACTTCTTCGCGAGGCGGTGCCCGGCGCGGTGGTAGGCGCGGCGCCGACCGTGCGCGGCCCCGCAAGTACACCCGGGTCAACTCCGAGGTCGTCGACTACAAGGACCTGAACCTGCTGCGCCGCTTCCTCTCCGACAAGGGGAAGACGCGCGGACGCCGGGTCACCGGACTTTCCCGCCGCCACCAGCGACAGCTCTCGGTGGCGGTGAAGCGGGCGCGCGAAATCGCCCTGCTTCCCTACGTCGGAGAGCGCTGATGGCGCAGGCGATCCTGCTGCAGGACGTCGAGTCCCTCGGCGAGCGCGGTCACGTCGTCGACGTCGCCCCCGGCTACCTGCGCAACTACCTGGTCCCGCGCAAGCTGGCGCAGCCGGCGACCGCCGGGGCGCTGGAGGAAGCGAAACGGCGGATGGAGGCAGGGGAGCGAGCCGCGAAAGCCCGGACCGAACGCGAAACCGAAGCCGCCGGGCTGCTCTCCAAGACCGTACTGACGATCCACCAGCGCGCCGGCGAGGACGGCAAGCTGTTCGGCTCGGTCGGGCCGAAGGAGATCGTCGACGCCCTCAGCGACGCCCGCGGCCTGCGGTTCGAGAAAAAACAGATCCAGCTCGAGCAGCCGCTGCGCGAACTCGGCACCTTCATGGTCGAGATCGAGCTCTCCGACGGCACCACCGCCGCGGTCAAGACGATCATCAGCGAGGAGAAGTAGTCCTCCTCCCCCGCCGCAGGTCCGGCTGGGTTCGCTCCGAGCGGGCGACGGTCGGCCTCGCGACCGTGGCGATCGGCGCCGCCGGCGTCGTCCTCGCCGGCCAGTTCAGCCGCATGCTGGCGCGCCGGGCGAGCGAGGCCCACGATCCCGAAGCGCTGCTCGAATCGGCGCCTGCCGCCGCTGCCGACACGGTCGGGGTCGCGGTGCGCGGTTACGAAGAAGCGCCGCGCTACGAAACCGTCCTCTTCAACCTCCTCGCCGGCTTCCTCGGCTCCTTCGCCCTGGTCCGGCTCTCGACCTGGGCGATCCGCGACGGCCGGGGGCCCTTCCGCAACGTCAGCATCGGCGGGCGCCACATCCACCACTTCGTTCCCGGGATCCTGCTCGCCTTCGGCTCCGGCGCCGCCGGCCTGCTGACCGACAACGACGAGCTGGAGCAGCGGCTGGCGATCCCGATGGGGGCCGGCTTCGGCCTCACCTTCGACGAGGCGGCCCTGCTGCTCGACCTGCGCGACGTCTACTGGAGCCGCGAAGGGCTGCTCAGCGTCCAGCTCAGCCTCGGCGCCTCCGCGATCCTCAGCATCGCCATCCTCACCCTGCGGATGCTGCGCCGCGGCGAGCGGCGGGCCGAGCAGGAGGGCCTGATCCCCCGCGCACATCACCACCAGCTCTCCTTCGGAACTGCCGCATAAAGCTCACCGAAGCGTGAATTCTTTTTGACGGCTTTTGCACGGAAGCCGCGCGTGCCGCGGTAGCTCCTCTGGTTTGCTTGCAGGGCGTCCTGCAGCTCCGCCGGTTCCGCCGCCCCGCCGCCTACAACTGGACCCGATGCCGCCGCCCACGACCCACGTCCCCCCGCAGAACATCGAGGCCGAGGAATCGGTCCTCGGGGCGATGCTGGTCGCCGAGTCGACCCTGACCCGGGTGATCGACGAGGTGAAGCTGAACGCGGCGGACTTTTACCTCGACAAGCACCGGCTGATCTTCGAAACGGTCCACGATCTCTACGCCGCCTCGCAGCCGGTCGACGAGCTCAGCGTCAGCGAGGCCTTGACCCAGCGCAACAAAGCCGAGGAGGCCGGAGGGCGCCACTACGTCTCCGAGCTGGCGGCCAAGGTCCCGGCTGCGGCCAACGCAAAACATTACGCCGAGATCGTCCAGCAGAACTCGCTGCTGCGGCGGCTGCTCGGAGCCGGCCAGGAAATCCAGGGCTGGGTCAACGAGCGCGACGGCGAACCGAAAGAGCTTTCCGAGCGGGCCGAGAAACTGCTCTTCGAGGTCGCCCACAAAGAGCAGGCGAGCGACTTCAAACTGCTCGGCGAGATCCTCCACGACGAGGTCGACCGGCTGGAGAAGCTCTCCACCGGCGAGACCGAACTGACCGGAACGCCGTCCGGCTTCCGCGACGTCGACGCGATCACCGGCGGCTTCCAGCCCGGCAACCTGATCATCGTCGCCGCCCGGCCGGCGATGGGCAAGAGCGCCCTTGTCGCCAACATCGCCGAAAACGTCGCGGTGAAGAAGGGGCAGGCGGTCGCCTTCTTCTCGCTCGAGATGTCCGAGGTCGAGCTGGCCCAGCGCTTCATCGCCTGCCGGGCGCGGATCTCCGGCGACAAACTGCGCAAGGGCCAGGTCTCCAAACGCGACTGGCCGAAGGTGCTGCGCGCCTGCAACGAGCTGGAAGAAGCGCCGCTCTGGTTCGACGACTCCTCCGACCTCGGGATCCTCGACCTGCGGGCGAAGGCGCGGCGGCTGCACGCCCAGGAACAGGAGCGCGGCGGGCTCGGCCTGATCATCCTCGACTACATCCAGCTGATGCGCTCCGACGACCACCGCGCCAACCGGGTCGAGCAGGTCGGCCAGATCAGCCGCGGCCTGAAGATCCTCGCCCGCGAGCTCGAGGTGCCGGTGGTGGCGATCTCCCAGCTCTCCCGCGCGCCCGAGCAGCGGACGCCGCCGAAGCCGCAGCTCTCCGACCTGCGCGAGTCCGGGCAGATCGAGCAGGACGCCGACGTCGTCGCCTTCCTCTACCGCGAGGACTACTACCGCGACCCTGACGAGGAGCCCGATGGCCTCGCCGACCTGATCATCGCCAAGCACAGGAACGGCCCGATCGGGACCAGGAAGCTGGTCTTCCTCGACCGCTATCCCAAATTCGCCGACCAGGCGCACTCCGAGCCGCCGATCGAGCAGCCCGTCGGCGAATCGCCTCCCTTCGAGGACGCGGCCGCGGCCGGCCCTGACTTCTGATGCCCGCGATCGCCCGCTCCGAGCCCTTCCGCCAACAGGCCTGCCCGCTGGGCGTCTGCGACGGCTCCGGTTGGATCCTCGGCCCCGAAGACGTCGCCCGGCCCTGCGACTGCCGCGGCCAGCGTCTCGAGCGCGGTCGCAGCCGCGGCGTCTCCTCAGCGATCCCGGCCCGCTACCGAGGCGTCTCGTTCGACCGGCCGCCGGTCTCCGACATGGCGCGGGACCTGCAGACGAAGATCGCCGTCAACGAAGTCAGGGGGTTCGTCGACGACCTCGACGAGCGCCTGCAGGAGGGGCGGGGGCTATGGCTGTTCGGCGACACCGGCACCGGCAAGACCTCGCTGGCGATGCTGATCTCGAAGTCGGCGCTGGAAGCGGGAAGGACGGTCGCGATCTACTCGCTGCCGAAGCTGCTTGCGCGGATCCGCCGCACCTATGACTCCGCCCCCGGCGGCGACTCCTACCTCTCCTTCTTCGAGCAGCTGACCGCGGTCGACCTCCTCCACCTCGATGACCTCGGCGCCGAGAAACGCTCCGACTGGGTGTTGGAGCAGCTCTACGCGCTGGTCAACGAGCGCTACGAGGCGCAGCGGTCAGTCGTGATCACGACCAACCTCCAGCACGAAGAGCTGGAAGAGCAGATCGGCCCCCGCACGGTCTCGCGGCTGGCGCAGATGTGCGACGAAGTCGAGATCCTCGGCGAGGACCGCCGCTGGGGCAAGGCCGCCTAGAGGCGCTACGCCTCCACCCGCCGCGACCGTCACAATCTCCCGCGGCATGCCAGGAGTCGTCATAGTCGGAGCCCAGTGGGGCGACGAGGGGAAGGGGAAGGTCGTCGACCTCCTCGCCGAGCGGGCTACCACGATCGTCCGCTTCCAGGGCGGCAACAACGCCGGCCACACGATCGTCCGCGACGGCGAGGAGTTCAAGTTCCACCTGATCCCGTCGGGGATCCTCCACGCGGATAAGACCTGCGTGATCGGCAACGGCGTCGTCGTCGACCCCCGTGTCCTGCTCGGCGAGATC
This sequence comes from uncultured Actinomycetes bacterium, assembly GCA_946479725.1. Next base: position 5,750 of record CAMLHB010000006.1, read on the forward strand.
GACGGGCTCAAACGGGCGGGGGTCAGCGTCAACAACCTGCGCCTCTCCGCCAACGCGCACCTGATCATGCCTTACCACGTGCTGCTCGACACGGCCGGGGAGACGAAGCTGGGGAAGCTCTCGATCGGGACCACCCGCCGCGGCATCGGTCCCTGCTACGCCGACAAGGCCCTGCGGCTGGGGATTCGCGTCCAAGACCTGCTTGACGAGAAGATCCTGCGGACGAAGATCCGCGCCGCGCTGGAGCCCAAGCAGCAGGCGCTGCGCGAACTCTCGGTCCAGCGGCGCAAGCAGCTGAAGGAGGCCGGCGAGGAGGCGAAGGCGAGCGAGCCCGCCGCCGGCGTCCCCGACCCGCGGCTCGACCTGCACGCGATGGTCGAGGAACACGTCAGCTTCGGCCATCGCCTGGAGCCGCACATCGCCGACACCGCCCGCCTCTGCTGGGACGCGCTCGACCGCGAGGAGACGGTGATCTTCGAGGGCGCCCAGGCGACCCTGCTCGACCTCGACCACGGCACCTATCCCTTCGTCACCTCCTCCAACCCGATCGCCGGGTCGGCCACGGTCGGCGCCGGCATCGGCCCCAAGGACATCGACGAGGTCTGGGGGATTGCCAAGGCCTACGCGACCCGGGTCGGCGCCGGCCCCTTCCCGACCGAGCTCTTCGACGAAGTCGGCGAGCAGATGCTGCAGAAGGGGCGCGAGTTCGGAACGACCACCGGCCGCCGCCGCCGCTGCGGCTGGATGGACCTGGTCGCCCTCCGCTACGCCGCCCGCATCAACGGCCTCGACGCGCTGGCGATCACCAAGCTCGACGTCCTCAGCGGCATCGGCCCGCTGCGGGTCGCGGTCCGCTACCGCTCCAAGGAGGGAGCGGTGCTCGACACCTTCCCCTACCACCAGTCGATCCTCCACTCGGCGACGCCGGAGTACGAGGAGCTGCCGGGATTCGACCTCGAGCTGACCTCCTGCCGCAGCGCCGATGATCTGCCGCGCGAGGCGCGCGACTACCTCGGCTTCATCGCCGAGTTCGTCGGCGTGCCGGTGCGGCTGGTGGGGGTGGGTCCGGACCGCGAGCAGGTGATCTGGCTGGAGGGCTGAGGGCTATTTGGTCCGCTCGGTGGGGCCTGCGCCTTCGACCTTCCAGGTGCCATTCACGTTCCGGAGGGGGAGTATCCAGTCGATCTGGCGTGGACCGTGCCACTGGGCGAAAGCTTTGACTCCGCGGACTCTCAGGCTGTCGATTGGCCCGGTGAGCGTGTTCCCTGACGTACCCGAGGCCTGGGGGCCGAAAAACGCCAGTGCCTGCGGGCAGTTCGTCGCCTTTCCTTCCGACACGGCGCGAGCATCATTTACAAATGGTCGAATGTAGATCTGGGACAGGTACTTACACTCCTGAGCCCAGTCTTTGGCAACGCGCGCTCGCATCCAGGCATGGATGACGTGGGATGCTTCTTCGCGTTCGGCCGGAGATGCCTCCTGACCGAAAAACTGGACGACGTTGTCGCCACCCGGGAGGAGGAACTCGCGGCTGGGACCGTGCAGCCTCGGATAAAGGCGCTGCGGCTTGCTTTCGGTTTTACCACCGCCGCCGCAACCGAGGGCCACGGCGACCAAAGCAAGCAGCATCAATCCCCCTGCCAACTTCCCTGCCTTTCCCATAAAGACATTTTAGGAAAGAAGGTCCTAGCGGTCGGCAGCCGTGCTCTACAGTCTCCCCGTGGCTTCCAGTCGACGCTCGACCAGGTTGAACGAGCGGCTGCCCCGGGGAAGGCATGGCTTGCCGAGGGAGGCGGTGACCGAGTCCCAGCGCAATCGCATCCACCAGGCGATGGTCGAGGTCGTCTCCAAACGTGGGTACCCGGAGACGCGCGTGGTCGACGTGATCGGCGTCGCCGGAGTCTCCCGCAAGACCTTCTACGAGCTCTTCGAGAGCAAGGAGGACTGCTTCCTCGCCGCCTACGACGTGCTGCTCGAAAACCTCCTCGCCGAAGCCACTGAGGCGTTCGAATCCGAACCCGGCACGGCTTGGTCCGAGCGGATCGGCGTCGCCCTCGCGGCCCTGCTCGAGCACCTCTCCCGGCATCCGGACGAGGCGCGCTTCGCGATCGTCGAGGTCCTGGCGGCGGGACCGAAGGCGCTTGCCCGCCGCGACGCCGCCCTGCGACAGTTCACCGGTTTCCTCGAGTCCGGCCGCTCGGAGACCGCGGTCGAGCTGCCGGGGATCACGTCGCTGGCGATCGCCGGCGGGATCAACGAGCTCCTCTACAGCGAGATCCTCCATGGCGCCGCCGGTCGGCTCCCAAGCCGGCTTCCCGACCTGATGTTCTGGGTGACGCTTCCGTTCCTCGGCGCCGAGGGGGCGGCGGCCGAACGGGAGCGCGTGCGGCAGGCGAAGCTGCGCCCGTAGGGTGCCGCAAGCCGCTTCTTTTCGGGGATCGACGTGTTTACGAACAGAGCGGGAGTGGTAGTTTGACCCGCTGGAGAGACGTGCAAAAGAAACTGTTCCGACGGCATCGGACCCAGGACGGGCAGGCCGCAAAGGAGAGATATAGGGATATGCGTAAGTACCTGATGTTGACGATGGCCATTGCGGCCCTGATCGCCGTCAGCGTGGCAGGCATCGCCACCGGCGCCAACAAACCGGTGACGGTCGAAGCGGGCAACCTCGTCTTCACCTTCAACGGCGGCTTCAGCCCGACCAAGCTGCCGAAGAAGAAGCTGGCCCCGATTACCCTCACCGCCTCCGGCGAAATATCGACCAAGGACGGGACGCACCCGCCGGCGCTGAAGGAAACGGTCGTCGAAACCGACAAGAACGGCGCCATCAACGTCAAGGGAATCAAGGTCTGCAAGTCCGGCCAGCTGCAGTCGCGCGATACCACCGCGGCCCGGAAGGCCTGCCCGAAGTCGATCATCGGCACCGGTAAAACTACGGTCGAGGTCCAGTTCCCCGAATCGAAACCGGTCCTCGTCAACTCGGCGCTGACCGTCTTCAACGGCGGCTTCAGCGGCGGCACCACCACCCTCTACATCCACGCCTACTTCTCGGCGCCGGTGACCGGGGCGATCGTGACCACCCTGAAGATCAAGAAGGTCCACAACGGCCGCTACGGGCTGAAAACCATCGCCACGATCCCGAAGATCGCCGGCGGCAGCGGCTCCGTCAAATCGTTCGACCTGACGATCAACAAAAAGGGCGTCCTCACCGCCAAATGCGCTGACGGCAAGCTCCAGGCGAAAGCCACCGCCAAATTCGCCGACGGCACCGTCGCGGGTCCGGCCACCATCATCCGGCCCTGCACGGGCACCTGAGAAACCGGTAGCAGCAGAGTTCCGAAAGGGCGGCCTGCGGGCCGCCCTTTTTCTTGTCACCGGCAGTTGCGCTCGGAGCAGTCGCGTAGTACAAATAGGCGCACTCGATTAAACGCAGTTGTCTAGATTGGCGGCGATGTCTTTCGGAAGCGACAGCTTGCCGGCTGCGGTAGAAAGCGCGAAGAAACGAGATCTGGAGCCACTGGCCGAGGAGGGCTCGGAAAAGCTCGGACTCGACAGCCGCCAGATGACGGAGCTTGAGAACTACCTTCACGACGCTTGGTTCTTCGGCATCCGCACCGGACACACCGTGATGGTCGAGACGAAAATGGGCCAGACGGACTCCGCTCCGGTGATCCTCAGCATGCAGGACGAGTTCCAGGATCTGATGGAACGCTGCGGCGAAGCGCTGAACACGACTGTCAGCGCGACGATCCAGGCCTGGAACTACTTAGGCAAGGCCTGGATCGCCGGCGCCCGGTTCTGGGAAGTAGAGATCGCCGCCCGCCTGATCGAATCCCGCGCCGGCGGCTTCGACGAAACGCTGCGGCAGTTGGGCGATCCCGACCAGATCGGCGACTAGCCTGGGCGGTGCGCAGCCCTCATCCGCAGCTCTCTCTGAGTGCTCGGGTATCCTTAATGTATGGCGCTGAAGCTGGTTACCCTCGGTCCCGCCGGGACCTGCCATGAGCGCGCCGTCCGCCGTTACATGGAGTTCCAGGGCATCGACGACTACGAGGTCGAGTTCATCGCCGACTTCCTCGACGGCCTCGAGAGGATCCGAGGCCGAGACGACGCCTTCTTGATCCAGTGCAGCGCCCACCCGAAGGTCCACGAGGTCACCGAGCGCTACTGGCGCGAGGTCTTTGTCGTCGACACCTTCATCTACCCGACCAAGCACCTGGTGGTGCTGACCCGGCAGGAGATCGATCGCGCCCGCTCGATCGGGATCGTGCCGGCGACCAAGGGCTACGTCGACCTCTCGCAATGGGACGAGGTGATCGACGTCGTCTCCAAGCCGGTCGTCGGCGAGGAGCTGCTCGCCGGCCGCTACGACGCCGGGCTGACCCACATCGAGCACTTCGAAGAGCACGAAGACGAGCTGCGCCTCGACCTCGACATCGGCGAAATCGACACGACCTGGCTCGTCTACGGAACCCGCAAGCGGTTCGAGGGCGAGGTCATCGGCATACCCTCGCGAGAGGTCCTGCTCGACGGGGTCCCTGCCTGACGACGCGGTCTCGCCCCTAGCCCTTCGTAGCGCTGGCGAAGATCTCGAACTGGTTCTCGGTCGGTTCCTTCGGCCGGCCGTTGCCGTGGAAGACGCGCTCGAGGCTCATCCCGACCGCGTCGTAAATCTCCCGCAGCTCCTCGACCGTGTAGAGACGCTGGCGGAATTCGATCCGCTTGTCGAGGTTCTCGAGGACCTCGCCAAAGCGGAGCGGGATCATCGCCCCTTCCATGTAGCTGTTCTTCTTGTTCCAGCGGTGCTCGACGAGTTCGACCATGCTCTCGCTGGGAATCCAGGAGCGCTGGGGCAGGCGGGCGCGGGCGTAGAGGACGTTGGGAACCTGGATCAGGTTCTGGCCACCCGGCTTCAGCGCCCGGGAGATCACCTCGAAGGTCCTGTGGTTCTCCTCGTCGGTCTCGAAGTAGCCGACGGCGCCGTCGTTGAGGTTGAGGACGATGTCGAACTCGGCGTCGTAGTCGAGCTCGCGCAGGTCGCCCTGGACGAACTCCGCCTCCAGCCCCTGCTCGGCGGCGTCCTTGCGGGCGATCTCCACCAATTCCTCGCCGATCTCCACGCCGACCACGGAGAAGCCCTGGCGCACCAGCTCCAGCGAATGGCGGCCGGTGCCGCAGGCGAGGTCGAGGATGCGCTCGCCGCCCTGCGGCCGCAGCATCGTCAGCGCCCGCTTGATTTCCGACTCGGTCCGCTCGGTCCAGGCCATTTCGGCGCTCATCCCGGTGAACGCCGTCTCGTACCAGTCCTGCGGAATCTCCTCCTGAAGAACCGTCATCTCCCTCTCCCTCGCTGGCTTCCCATTGCACAGGAAAGCTTAAAAGATCAAGGGGTGTGCTGCCTCTCCTCCCGATGATGGCGGCGGACGAGCGGGGCGACGTAGCCAATCAGGGCGCCGATCGCAGCGGCGAGGAGAATGATCACGATCAGCGGTGCCTTGAAGCTGGCGAAGAGGACGTCGAAGCTGACCTCCTGCGAGTTCTGCAGGGCGACGATCAGGACCAGGGCGCTGAGGACCCCGACCAGCCAGGCCCGCCAGTTGACCGGCTTCTTCTCCTGCTGCATCGCACGATCCTAATCCCCCGCATGCGGCAGACTTAGGCGCGATGGGAACCGCCCAACGCCCCGACCCGACCGAGTCGGTCCGCCACCAGCTGCGGCCGCTCTTCGACCAGATCGTGATCAAGGAGCTCGACCAGGACCGGGTCCGCCGCTCCGGCCTGGTGGTGCCGCCGGGCACCCACGAGCCGCCGCCCGAGCAGGGCATCGTCCTCGCCGTCGGCCCCGGCCTCGACTGGTGGGCCGGCGCCGGGGTCGAGATGCCGGTCGCGCCCGGCGACCACGTCGTCTTCCCCTCCAGCGCCGGCGTCTGGGTCGAAGTCGACGAGGAGCGGCTGCTGGTCTGCCGGGTGACCCAGATCCTCGGGGTCCTCGAGTCGGCCGCGCTCGAACGCGGTTAGTCGACGCCGGCGGCGACCGGCTCGCCGCGCTTGCGGCTGAGCATGCGCTGGTCGGCGGCGCGGATCAGCGACTCGGGGTCTTCCCCGTCCTCGGGGAAGACGGCCCAGCCGACCGAGACGCTCGGGGCCGGGGTGCCGGAGTCCGAGTAGTGGGTGCCGATCGCGTCGCGGATCGCCTCCGCCATCACCCGGGCGCCCTTGCCGCGGGCGGCCGGGGCGATGACGGCGAACTCGTCGCCGCCGATGCGGGCGAGGGTGTCGGTCGCGCGGAGGATCGACTGGGCGCGCTCGGCAACCTGGCGGAGGACGGCGTCGCCGACCGGGTGGCCGTGGTTGTCGTTGATCCCCTTGAGGTCGTCGAGATCGAGCAGCAGCAGGGTGAGCGGGCTCCGCTCTGCATCGGGGCCGGCGCCGGGGGACAGCGCCCGGAGCGCCAGCTCGCTCTGCAGGGTGAGGTCGAACTGGCGCCGGTTGGCGATCCCGGTGAGGGGATCGCGGTAGGCGATGCGGCGCTGCCGCAGCTCGGCAGCGGAGAGACGCTTCCGCAAACCGACCAGGACCCACGTGACGGAGAGGAAGCCGGCGACCAGGGCGACGTAGCGGGGCAGGAAGGCGTCGTCGATCGCGCTGCCGTCGTAGAGCAGCGGCGTCCCGGCGACGAGGATCAACTCGATCGAGAGCGGCCAGGCCCAGTTGGCGGGGAAGAAGAAAGTCGCGTAGACGAGGAGGATGACGAGCATCGGCTGGACGAAGCTGATCGCCCCGCCGGTCAGGTAGATCGCCAGGCCGACGACCGGGATCGTCACCACCATCCCGGCCCCGAGCGCCTGCATCGAGGCCCGGTCCCAGGCCAGCCAGCCGAGGGCGGATGCCACTCCGTAGAAGAGGATGACGCCGCTGAGGGCGAAGACCCAGCCGATCGCGACGTGCTGCGCCCCCGGCAGGTAGCAGCCGGCGACGCCGATGAACGCCGCCAGGATCCAGATGACGCCGGCGACCCTCCCCATCCGCGCCCGCTCGTCCGGCGCTTCGGCGAAGGCCGGCATCGTCAGGGCGGCGGCAGGGCGAGGAGGCATAACTTCCTCATCGGCCGCCGCCGGACGGTCTTTAACTCCTGCTGACTATTCGACTATCCGGCCTCGGAGAGGGCCGGCTCCGGCTCGCCCTCCTGGGCCGCCTCGTGCATCGGCATCTCCTCGGGGCGCGGCGCCCGCAGGACGAAGACCGCGATCGCCACAGCGGTCGCCGCCAACCCCGCCCCGATCAGGTAGGCGACGTGGTAGCCGGAGGTGAGCGCCTGCAACTGCCCCTCGCCGGCGGCGCGCAGCGTGTTGGTCCGCTCGGTGGAGATGGTCGCCAGGACGGCCAGACCGACCGCCCCGCCCACCTGCATGCTGGTGTTGACGAGACCCGAAGCGAGGCCGGCGTCCTCAGGGGTCGCCCCCGACATCGCCAGGGTCATGATCGCCGGGAAGGAGGTGCCGACGCCGACGCCGATCAGCAGGAACGGCGGCAGCAGGTCGGTCAGGTAGTTGCCGTCGACCGGCGTGCGGGCGAAGAGCAGCAGGGCGACGACGACCAGGCAGACCCCCGGGATCAGGGTCGTGCGCGGGCCGAAGCGCATGATCAGTTTTTCCGAGAAGCCGAGCGAGAGCGAGCCCATCACGATCGTCGTCGGCAGGAAGGCGAGGCCGACCTCGAGCGGGCTGTAGCCGAGGACCCGCTGCAGGTAGAGCGCCCCGAGGAAGAACATCCCGAACATGCCGGCGACCAGCAGCGCCTGCAGGACGTTGGAGCCGGCGACGTTGCGGGAGCGGAAGAGTCGCAGCGGCATCAGCGGGTTGGCGATCCGCGCCTGGCGGAAGATGAAGAGCGCCAGCAGCACCGCCGAGATCGCGCTGAGGGTGAGGGTGCGGCTGTCGACCCAGCCCCACTTTTCGATCTGCAGGATCGTGAAGACGCCGAGCATCAGCGAGGCGGTCAGCAGGACCGCGCCGGGAAAGTCGGCACCGGCGCTGAGGCCGATCCCGTCCGGGTCGGCGACGAGGCGCCTGGCGAGGATCGCGACGGCGATCCCGATCGGCAGGTTGATCAGGAAGATCCAGTGCCAGCTGATCGCGTCGGTGAGGACGCCGCCGAGCAGGAGGCCGATCGAGCCCCCGGCCGAGGCGACGAACCCGTAGACGCCGATCGCTTTCGCCTGGTCGGCGGGCCGCGGGAACATCGTCACGATCATTCCCAGGATCACCGCCGAGGCGAGCGCGCCGCCGAACCCCTGGACGAAGCGGGCGCCGACCAGCATCTCCTGACTCTGCGAGGCGGCGCAGAGCAGCGAGGCGCTGGTGAAGATCGTCAGCCCGAAGAGGAAGACGCGCCGCTGGCCGAGCAGGTCGCCCATCCGCCCCGCCAGCAGCAGCAGCCCGCCGAAGGGGATCATGTAGGCGTTGATCACCCAGGCGAGGTTGTTCTGGGAGAAGCCGAGATCGTCCTGGATCGACGGCAGGGCGACGTTGACGATCGTCGCGTCGAGGACGATCATCAGCATCCCCGCGCAGAGGACGTAGAGGGCAAGCCAACGGGTGTTGTCGTTCTGAGTGGTGTTCATTGATCCGGCAGGTCGAACGCCGGAAGGCTGTTTTCGCGCGACTGGTGGGAGGCGCGGTTCGAACACCGAGAATAGCGAGCCGTCGGGTGACATTTTTCGCTCGCTTTAACAGTCACCCCAAAGTTGCCCATGAAGTCACTGGCAGCGCCGAAAACGGCGTCTATTGTCGCCCGCGTCCCATCCGGGGCGAGGCAGATATCGGCAGGTCAAGGGCAGGGGAAATTGAAGAACGGGCGATCGGTAACCGAGCTGACGGCGGCGGACATGCTGCGACTGCTCAGTGCCGGTGCCAGCGCCGCCATTCTGCTCGCCCTCGGCGACGGGCCGATGCGGACCAAGGAGTTGACCGAGCAGATCGCCGGCTACGCGCCGCGGACGATCTACCGCTACAGCAACAGGCTGGCCGAGCTGGGGCTGATCGACCGTGAGGAGGAGCCGGGCGTTCCCTCCAAGGTCATCCACACCCTCAGCGAGCCGCAGGGCCGCGAGCTCTACGACCTCGTCGGGACCTACGCCAGCACCTCCGTGCTGCGGCTGCCGACCGGCGAAATCGCGCCGCCCGACTGGGGCGGACTCGCCGTCTTCGCCGACTTCTGGGAGACCGGCATCGTCGACGCGCTCAGCCATGAGCCGCGGACGCTGACCGAGCTGGCGCACGGGGAGCACGGACTCAGCTTCCATCAGGTCGGGCGACGAGCGGCACAGCTGAGCCGGGACGGCTTCATCGAGGAGGCGCCCTCCGGTGGCGGCAAACGGCGGCGCTTCACCCTCACCGCGAAGGCGCGGCGGGCGATGGGCCTGATCGCCGGGATCGGCCGCTGGCGAAGGCGGCACGCGGTCGCCGGCGGTACTACCGGGCTCAGCGCCGGCGAAGCCGCCTGGTTGATGCGGGTGGCGTTGCCACTCGTGGAACTTCCCGATCACGGCGGCAAGCGCCTGGAGCTGAGAATCGCGTCGGAGGGCGCCAGGGCCGGGGGGGAACCTGTTTGGGCTGCGGTCCAGGGCGACGGCGCGCTGGTCAGCTGCCGCGATCCGCTGGAGGAGGTGGACTGCGCCGCCCACGGCGACGCCGCCGCCTGGATCGACTCGCTCCTCGACGGCCCCCGCAACGGGCTGAAGGTAGAGGGGGACGACCAGCTGATCCTCGACTGCCTGCGGCAGTTGCACGCGACACTCTGGCGCAACGGCAACGGCTCAGCGACCGCGGCGGCCAAAGCTGTGACCGGCCGGGGCGACGGCGCGTAGCTCGGCGACGGCCCGCTCCCGCGGCGAGGGTTTCCTCGGCTCGGCCGCCGCGGCCGGCTCCAGCGGCGCCAGCGCCGAGACGACGAGGTTGACCGTCCCTTCGCGACGCTCGAGCCGGCCGCGGGCGCGGAGCAGGGGCGCGGCGCGGACGAGGGTGCGGTAGCGGTCGTAGACGGGCGGCGGGACGACGAGGTTGACCGAGCCGCGCTCGTCCTCCAGCAGCATGAAGGTGACGCCGTTGGCGGTCTCGGGCCGCTGGCGGGCGGTGACCATGCCGGCGATCTCGACCGTGGCGCCGTGGGCGGCCGCGGCGAGGTCGGAGCTGCGCAGGAGCTTCGGGTCGAGGCGGGGGCGCAGCAGCTTCAGCGGGTGCTTGGCGACCGTCATCCCGGTCGAGCGGTAATCGGCGATCAGCCTCCCCCACTCCCCCAGCTGCTCCAGCTCCGGCGGCGGCGGCGGCTCCATCGGCAGCGCCAGCTGGGTGCCGGCGCCGGCGATCCGGCCGGCGGCGGTGACGCCGACGCGCCAGAGCGCCTCGCGGCGATCCCCCTCCGCGCCGGGGGGAATGCTGTCGAGGGCGCCGGCCCAGGCGAGGCGTTCGAGGCTCGGCAGGCTGGCACCGGCGCGCGAAGCGAGTTCGGCGATCCCTTTATAAGGACCGCCGCGCTCGCGCTCGGCGACCAGCGCCTCCATCTCCTCCTTCTTGACGCCCTTCACGTAGCCGAGCCCGATGCGTACGACAAGGCCACCGCGCAAATCCGGTGCCGACGGGACGATTTCGGTCGATATAGGACCGTTTTCGTCCCGTCGGCGGGAGGAGGGCGATTCGACGTGGCAGAGGATCCTGCTGCGGTTGGCGTCGACCGGGACGACCCGGATCCCGCGCCGCTGCGCCTCGTGGACGAGCGAGTCGGGCGGGTAGAAGCCCATCGGCTGCTCGTTCAGCAGCGAGCAGAGAAGCTCGGGGCCGTAGTGGATCCGCAGCCAGGCCGACTGGTAGGCGAGCAGGCCGAAGGCGGCCGAGTGGGCCTTGGGAAAGCCGAAGCCGGAGAACCCCTTGATCTGGTTCCAGACCCGTTCGGAGATCTCCTCGGAGACGCCGTTGGCGGCGGCACCGGCGAGGAAGCGCCGGTGGTGCTCTTCGATCGCCTGCTCGGAGCGCTTGCGGCTCATCGCCCGCCGCAGCCCCTCCGCCTCGGAGGAGGAGAAGCCGGCGAGCGCCATCGCCACCTCGATCACCTGCTCCTGGAAGACGATCGTCCCCAGCGTCTCCTCCAGCACCGGCTCCAGCAGCGGGTGCTCGTAGGGGATCTCGTACTCGGGGTTCTCGCGCCGCAGCTTCCGCCTCTCTATATAGGGGTGGATGGCGCCGCCCTGAATCGGCCCCGGCCGCACCAGCGCCACCTGCACGATCACGTCGTCGAGGTCGCGCGGCTGGGTCCGCGGCAGCATCTGCATCTGCGCCCGGCTCTCGATCTGGAAGACGCCGGTGGTGTCGGCGGCGCGGATCGACTCGAAGGTCTCCTCGTCGTCGAGCGGGATCCGCGAGAGGTCGAGCCGCTCGCCGCGGGCGCGGCCGATCTCCTCGACGCAGCGCTCGACCGCCGAGAGCATCCCCAGTCCCAGCAGGTCGATCTTGAGGAAGCCGGCGTCGGCGCAGGAATCCTTGTCCCACTGGACCGTCTGCCGGCCCGCCATCGCCGCCGGCACCACCGGGCAGACGTCGACCAGCGGCCGGGTCGAGATCACCATCCCGCCCGGGTGCTGGGAGGAGTGGCGGGGCAGGCCCATGATCTCCCCGGCCAGCTTCAGCAGCACCCGCCAGCGCGGCTCCTGCGCCCGCTCGGCGCCGAGCGCGGCGACGAGGTTGCGCTCGACCTCGGCCGCGCCCTCGAAGAAACCGGTCGTCTTTGCCACCTTGTCGATCTCCGTCGGCGGCAGCCCCAGCGCCTTGCCGAGGTCGCGCACGGCCCCCTTCGGACGGTAGGTCGGGAAGGCGGCGACCAGAGCCGAGTGCTCGTGGCCGTAGCGCTCGTGCACTCGCGGGATCAGGACCTGGCGGATGTCGCGGGGGAAGTCGAGGTCGATGTCCGGCATCGAGGTGGTTTCCGCGTTGAGGAAGCGGCCGGAGAAGAGATCGGCCTCGACCGGATCGACGTGGGAGAGGCCGGTCAGGTAGCAGACGATCGAGCTGACGCTGGAGCCCCGCCCCCGCCCCGGCGGTAAGACGGCGCGCGCCGACTCCGGACCCCGCACCTCGGCGGCGACCTCGCGCGCCAGCTCGAGCAGGTCGCGGTGGAGGAGGAAGAAGCCGGAGAGGCCGAGCTTGCGGATCGTCGCCAGCTCCTCCTCCAGCCGCCACTGCGCCTCGAGCAGCCGGGCGCTGCCCTTGTAGCGCCCGCCGAGGTGGTGGTTGCAGACCCGGGCGAGCTCGGCGTCGGCGGCCGGATCCTCGCTGCCGGGGTAGCGGTAGCCGAGCTGCTGGGTGAGGTCGAAGCGCAGGCGCTCGGCCAGGCGCTCGGTCTCGGCCACCGCCTGCGGGTATTCGGCGAAGCGCGCCGCCATCGCCGCCGGGGAGGTGAGGGCCGAGGTCGAGTTGCCCCGGCGGTAGGGCTCGGACTCCTCCAGGGTCTCGCAGCGGCCGATCGCGACCAGCGCGTCCTGCAGCGGCGCCCGCCGGCGGTCGTGGGCATGGACGTTGCCGGTGGCGACGCAGGGAACCCCGAGCCGCTCGGCCAGCAGGGCCGACCAGCGGCTGCGGGCCCGATCGCGCCGCCAGTAGGGGCGCTGCAGCTCGACCCGGAACCGCTCGGGGCCGAAGATCTTCAGCAACCGCCGAGCAAGCTTCTCCCCTCCAGCGGTCTCGGCGCGTTCGAACGCCCCGGCGGCCGCGCCGTCGCGGGCACACCCCGAGAGGCAGACCAGCCCCTCCGAGTGCTCCTCCACCTGCTCGAGCGTCGCCCAGGGTTGGGTCTGGGTCCGCGGCGTGTTGTCGCGGGTGTGCGAGTGAGCGGCGGTCAGCAGCCGGCAGAGGTTGCGGTAACCGGTTTCGTCTTCGACCAGCAGGGTCAGATGCCGACGGGACGATTCCGGTCCTATATGGACCGTTTTCGTCCCGTCGGCCGGGAGGGCGACGGTCAGCTCCGTCCCGGTGATTGGGTGGACGCCGAGGCCCTTGCAGGCGTGGGCGAACTCCATCGACCCCCAGACCCCGTCGTGATCGGTGAGCGCGAAGGCGGGGTAGCCCTGGGTCGCGGCGGCGGCGGCCAGCTCCAGCGGCGTCGAGGCCCCGTCGAGGAAGGAGAAGGCGGAGTGGGCGTGCAGCTCGACGTACACGGGCGCCGCCTACGCCCGCTGCCGGAACCAGCGCTGGGCGCGGGCGGTGCGGAAGACGGTGAGGGCGCGGCCGTCCCCCAGCGCCACCTCGAAGTAGTGCCGCCGCAGCGGCTTCGGCGTCCACCAGCGGTCCTCGACCAGCCACTCCTCGCGGACGGCCTCGACCATCACCCCCTCGATAGTTGTCGGGGCGCCGCGGGGGTCGGTCCGGACCGCCACCCGCTGGGGGGCGTAGAGACGACGGAGGCCGGGCATCAGAGCTCGGGGTAGGGAGTCAGCATCGCCCAGCGCTCGGGCACCCGCGAGGCGGCGTCGACCGGGAGGATCTTCAGCAGCGCCTCGGCTCCCTGCGCCGCCCGCACCTCGCGCACCGCCGATCCGAGCCGGCGGCGGCGCGGCTCCGAGCTGCCGACCGCAAGCTCGAGCTGGTCGCGGGCCGGCGGGCCGAGCCCGACCGCCCGCAGTCGCAGGGCCGTCGCCGGGCCCGGCAGCTCCTCGAGCCGCGGCGCCAGCACGTTGCGCAGGACCCGCGGCGCGGCGCTGGGTCGCCCCAGCCCCTGCTCGACGCTCCAGCTGCCCCCGGCCGCCAGGCGGGCGCCGAGGGCGAGCCCCAGCAGGGTCCTTCCCCGCCGCTGCGGCGCCGCCAGCAGGCGGTCGACCAGCAGCTCCAGCGCCCGGTCCAGTTGCCGCCCCGCGGTCCCTTCCGGCAACTCGATCTCCTCGCTCAGCTCCTCGCGGGGAACGCGCGGCCGCAGCGGCTCCTCTTCGCCGCGGCAGGTCCGCAGGGCCCGCAGGCCGAGCGGGCCGAAGCGGTCGGCAACCTGGGCGTCGCCGAGGCGGACGAGCGCCGCGGCGGTCTCGATCCCGAGGCGCTCGAGCGCCTCGATCAGGTCGTCCGCCTCGCGTTCGCCGACGCCGAGGCGGGGGCGCAGCGCCGCCACCGGCACGGGGCGCGGCCACTCGGCGGCGGCGAGGAAGGCGGCGAAGCGGCTGGGACCGGCGGCGACCGCGCTCCCCTCGCCCAGCGCCCGCTGCGCCGCCGCCAGCACTCCGGCGGAGGAGCCGCCGCAGAGGCCGCGGAGACCGTCGATCGCGAAGAACGCCTCCCCCGGACGCTCCGACTCGACCGCGGCGCCGAGCGCCTCCAGCGCCCGGACCATCGACTCGGTCGCCGCCGCCGCCGCGAGCGGATCTTGAAGCTCGCCGCGCCCCGGCCGGGGCCCCCCGGCACGACCGGGGCGCAGCGGAGTCGCCAAGCGCTTGTCGATGACGCAGGCGATCTCCATACGAACGTATGTTCGCGACCGTCGCCAGGATTTCAAGGCCTTCTTGAGGCCAACTGCATGGTTCTTAACCTGCGGGCGCGCTCAGTTCCGACGGACGACCTTGGCCGCCTCGGCGCTGCCCAGGTAAGGAGTCAAGGCGAACTCGACCAGGTCGGGCAGGAGCGATTCGAGCTCCTCGGTGCGGTCGGCGAAGATGCGGCGGGAGATCAGCGAGAACATGCCGCCGATCAGCGCCTCCTCCGTCGTCGCCGAGATACCCGCCAGCACCTCGGCCGAGCGGCCCTCGCGCCCGGCGGCGAAGTAAGGCACGAGGCTCTGGATCGCCGCGTCATAGCGCTCAACGACCACCGGCCCGGCGACCAGCGCCTCGACCATGCTGAGCCGCGCCAGGTGAGGCTCGGCGACCAGGAACTCGAGCATCGCGGCGATTCCCGCCCGGACCGCCAGCGGCCACTCCTCCTCTTGGTCGAAGGCATTGCCCACGCGCTGGTGCAGCTCGCTCATCACCGCCTCGTAGGCGGCGACGAAGCACTCGTCCTTGCTCTCGAAATGCTCGTAGAAGGTGCGCCTGGAGACAGCGGCGTGGCGCGTGATGTGCGCGATCGTCGTGCCGGCATAGCCGTTTTCGGAGACGGCCTCGGCCAAGCCCGCGATCAAACGCTCACGTTGGTTATGGCTGACGAACTCGCGCGGGAGGCCATGGCGCCCGGGGGGCAGCCGGGCCAGCTCCGGCGGGTACTCGGGTGAGTCCACTGACTGGTGCGCTGGATCGCTCAAGAGAATCGACGATACCGATCCAAGCAAGTGGAGCCCAATTTGGCTAATTGGCCAGTTTCTTGACTGTACGAGGCTGCACGCTGCGGTTTCTGGGCACTAATTCACCCCGCCGCGACTTCGCGAGCGGACTCCGCGCCGATATACGGGGTCAAGGCGAACTCGACCACTTCGGGCAACAGCCCCGGAACGGTCTTCGCGTCGGCCACGGTGAGGCGCTGGTAGACGATCCAGAAGACGCCCCCGATGATCGCTTCCTCCATTGTCTCCGGCAGATCCCCGCCGTGGGGGGAGACAGCACGTCCAAGTTGGAACAGCGAGATGAACGCCTGCTGGGACTCCTCGTAGTACTTCACCGCCTCCGGCCCGGCGGTCAGCGACTCGACCATGCAGGTTCGGGCGAGGGCGGGTTCCTCGGCCACGTAGCCGAGAAAGGCAGCGAGGCCGGCGCGAACCCTCTGCGGCCAGTCCTCGATCTCCCCGGCCGCGGTCACGACCCGGTTCAAAGCCTCTGACATTGCGAACTCCTGCGCCGCGAGGAAGCAATCCTCCTTCGACTTGAAGTTCTCGTAGAAAGTGTTGCGGGCGATCGCCGCGCGCTTGACGATGTCGGCGACGGTGACCGCTCGGTAGCCCTTCTCGCAGATCTCCTCGGCAAGCGCGCTGACGATCCGCGCCCGCTGGTGACGGGCGATGAACTCGCGCGGAAGCTGCTGCTGCCCGGGAAGTGGACGCGTTGTTGACTTGGAAGCCACGAACGAAAGAGTACCTGAGACAGATCTCGACGTTGTGCGAGCGCTGAAAGGGATACCGTTTAGGTACCAAAAGACAGACAGTTAGTTCTATCAATCAAATTCAACCGGGCGGGGACTTTGACCGGAAAGCGTCAACGCATTCTTAGGGGGATGCTCGAAGCGGTGGGAACCCACGGCTACGAGCGAACGACGGTCCAGGACGCGATCACCAGCGCCGGGGTCTACCGGCAGGCCTTCTACGACAACTTCTACGACAAGGAGGACTGCTACCTGCACGCGCTCGACGCCGGTTCGGCCTGGGTCGAGCTGGCGATGCGGGAGGCGATCGGCGGAGCGACGAGCTGGCGCGACCGCCTGCGCGGCGCGCTCGGAGGGCTGCTCGCGTTCCTCGAACGGCAACCGGAGATCGGGCGGGCCCTCCTGGTCGAGGTGCACGCGGCGGGGGCACCCGCGGTGGCCAAACGGACAGAGGCGATGGAAAGAGCGGCGAGAGCGGTCGACCTCGCGCGGGAGGAGAGCGAGGACAAGGCGCCCGCGATTTCCGCCGAGGCCGTCGTCGCCGGCATCCTCGCGGTTCTCCACAGCCGCCTCGCCGCCCAGCGGGACGAGAGCTTCCTCCGCCTGCTGCCGGAGCTGATGTACCTCGCCGTCCTCCCCTACTTCGGGGCCGAGGTGGCCGCCACCGAGATGCGGGGCGAACCGGCCTGATCGCCTAGATGCCGCTGCCGTGCCGGCCTTCGCCGGCGGCGAAGCGGGCGGCGCCGCGAGCCGCAACCTCGAGCACCTCGCGCCCGAGCCGGTGCTCCAGGTCGAGCCCCTCCGCGAGCGAAAGGCCGGCTCCCTCGATCGCTGCTCGGCGGTCGCTCAGCATCGTCTCCTGTGGGAAGACCGCCAGGTGCTCGGTCAGCTCCAGAGCCCGCTCGAGATGACGGCCGGGGTCGACGACCTCGGTGACGAGGCCGATCGAGAGCGCCTCCTCGGCGAAAACCGGCCGGCCGGTGAGGATCAGGTCGAGGGCGCGTCCCTGTCCGATCAGGCGCGGCAGCCGCTGGGTACCGCCGTCGATCAGCGGCACGCCCCAGCGCCGCTCGAAGCAGCCGAAGGTCGAGTCGGGGGTGGCGATCCGCAGGTCGCACCAGATCGCCAGCTCGAGGCCGCCCGCGAGGCACCAGCCGTCGATCGCGGCGATCGACGGCTTCGAGGGGGTGAGGCGGGTGAAGCCCATCGGGCCGCCGGGGTGGTCGACGTCGAGGTCGAGTGCCTTGAGGTCGGCGCCGGCGCAGAAGGCCTCGCCGCCCGCACCGGTCAGGATCAGCGCCCGCGCCTCCTCGTCGGCCTCGAAGCGCTCGAGGCCCTCCCGCAGCGCCGTCGCCGTCGCCGCGTCGACGGCGTTGCGCCGCTCCGGGCGGTCGATCGTCAGCACCGCGGCCGCCCCCCGCCGCTCGTAGTGGACCTGCTCGCCGTCCATCCGCGGATCGTCCCACAGTCTGGCTGGGCAGATAGCTTCTTCCGGCGGCGGCCGGCTACCCTCAGCGGGTGCGGATCGACGAAATCATCGCTGAGCAGAGCCCGACCTTCTCGATCGAGTTCTTCCCGCCGAAGACGGCGGAGGCGACCGAGCAGCTCTACGAGACGGCGCGCGAGCTGCGGGCGCTGGAGCCCGACTTCGTCTCGGTCACCTACGGCGCCGGGGGCTCGACCCGCGACGGCACCGTCGAGATCACCAAGGCGCTGAAGGACGAGATCGGGTTCGAGACGATGGCCCACCTCAGCTGCGTCGGCGAGACGACCGAGGGCCTCTCGGCGACGCTCGACCAGATCGCCGCGGCAGGGATCGAGAACGTCTTCGCGCTGCGTGGGGATCCGCCCCGGGGCCAGGAGGACTTCGTCCAGCCCGAGGGCGGGCTGGGCAGCGCCGCCGAGCTGGCGGCGTTCGTCACCGACGGTTGGGACTTCGGGATCGGCGGCGCCTGCTTCCCGGAGGTCCACCCCGAGGCGCCCGACCTCGAGACCGATCTCCGTTATCTGAAGACCAAGGTCGATTCCGGCGCCAGCTTCCTCATCACCCAGCTCTTCTTCGACAACCAGGTCTACTTCGACTTCGTCGCCGCGGCGCGGGAGGCCGGGATCGAGGTGCCGATCCTGGCCGGCGTCATCCCCGTCGCCAGCTTCGCGCAGACGAAGCGGATCTGCGACCTCTGCGACGCGACGATTCCCTCCCGGCTGGAAGCTGCCTTCGCGGCGGCCGGCGGCGACGCCGAGCGGGAGTTTGAGCTGGGGATCGCCTTTGCCGCCCAGCAGTGTGCCGAGCTGCTGATCGCCGGTGTCCCCGGGATCCACTTCTACGCGCTGAACCGCGCGGCGGCGACGCGGGCGGTCCTGGGTGCCTTGCGGGCGTCGCGGCCGTGGGAACGGGTACGAGCCGACGCCGCCGAGATGGAGCGGGCAGAATAGGGAGCGTATGGGTAAGGGAGAGCGCGAAAGAGACCGGCTTCGGCAGGAACGGATCGAAGCCGAAGATCGCGAGAGCCGCAGCGGCAACAGCCGGCTGATCGCCACCTACGCGATCGTCTCCACGGTTGTGATCGCCGTCGCGGTCCTGGTCTTCGTCCTCGTCAGCGGTGGGGGCGGCGGCAACAGCGAAAGCGCCAGTGCCCACATCAACGGCAACCAGGCGATGGGCAGCACCAACGGCGTCAAGCCCGACGAACGGGCCGGCATCGCCCCCGCGCGGACCAAGGTCTTCGACCTCCACCAGGCGGCCAAGGAAGCGGGCTGCGTCGTCGAACTGAAACTGAAGGACGAGGGGCACAACCACATCCCTCCGAACTCGCCGGAACCGAACTACGAAACCAGCCCGCCGACCTCGGGCAACCACGTCGAACCGCCCTACCAGCAGGCCGACGGCGCCTACATCGAAGAACCGAAAGCGATCGACTACGTCCACTCGCTCGAGCACGGGCGGATGGAGATCCAGTACTCGCCGGGCCTGCCGGAAAAGGCCCAGCTCGAACTGAAGGGCCTCTACGACACGATGTACGGGGCAACGCTGCTGTTCCCGAACAGCAAGATGCCCTACGAAGTGGCGGCGACGACCTGGACCAACCTGCTCGGCTGCAAGACCTACAAAGGCGCGAAGACCCTCGACGCGATCCGCGCCTTCGGCCGCGAAACCTGGGGCAAATACGGCGGCGAGCCGGCCGAAGCCTTCACCTTCACCGGCCCGACCCCGGCCCAGCCGGACGAACCCAGCGCCTCCGAATAGCTCAGGCGCGGTAGGCGGGGAAGAAGTCCCCGGCCGAGCGGCCTCCGCTGAGCTCCGTATACCGGCGCTCGTCGCAGATCAGCTCCGAGGTGAGCCAGGCCTGGCGGCGGTTGGCGAACCCACGCTTGAACTCCTCCAGGGCATCGCCGGGCGAGATCCCGCCGCCGAGGTTGAGCGGCAGGCCGAGCTCGGCCGCAAGCTCGACCAGGCGGGTGACGACGTTCTTCATCGGTGCCGCCCGCAAATGAGCATCTGCACTGCCGCTGAGGTAGTAGTGGAGGTAGCCGTCGCTGACCACCCCGATCGAAGCGGCAGCAAGATCCCCCTCCGGCCCTCTCGCAAGGACCAACCAGGTCCGCTCCGCTTCCAGAATCCGCTCGAAGTACCCCGCCCCAAAGAAGTAGTGCCCCGCAGCGTCCGCCCGCCGCATCGTCTGCTCGTACACCTCCAGAAACCCACCCCGCTGCTCCCGGCTCGTCTCAGAACCCGGCACCAGCTCCAGCTCATACCCAGCTTCAAGGTTCCTCCGCACCTGCCGTCTGTCGCTGGGCCGGCTCTTCCGCGGCAGCTCAGGGTCAGCGATCTGAACCAAATTCCGCTCGCTGGCGCCTGCCAGGGGCGACGGTCCCAACGCATGACGAATGAAGACACTCACCAGCCCCGTCCCAGAAAAATCAATCCCGCTCGGATCGAGCGGCTGGGGGGTCTCCGTACGGACACTTAGAGCGAGCGAAGCGAGCGGGTCCGGTAGGAGGCCCCCCAGCCACTCCCCGCCAACCAGTCCCGGATACCCGTACGGGGAAACCCCGTCCCTCTCCCCCGTCCTGGGTATCTCCCGAACCACCAGCGGCGCCACCAGCACCCCACCGTCGCCCTCGATCAGCAGCGTATGCGTCGCCCCCTCCGCATCAAGAAACTCGCGCGAACGGAAGAACTCGGAACCCACGGCAGCCTCACCGCGATCCTCGATCAGGCTCGCAATCGCGCCGCTCACTTGAGGACATCCGCCGCCGCGGCGCGGAACTCGTCCGGCAGCACGCCCCAGACCTCGCAGTCGTCCGGCGGGCCGTCCCGGCGCGCGAGGTGCGCGCGCATCGTCCCCTCGTGCTTCCAGCCGAGCCCGGCGACGGTCTTCTTCGCGACCTCGTTGCGAGCCGGGATGCGGCCGTAGACGCGGTGGGCACCGTACTCGTCGAAGGCCTTGGCGATCGTCAGCGCCTCGGCCCGGCGGCCGACGCCCTTGCCGCGGACGTCGTCGCCAATCAGCGCCCCCAGCTCGGGTGCGGTCTGGCGGAAGAGGCCGTAGAGCGCGGTGAAGCCGACCGGCTCCTCGTAGCCCTCGACGACGATCGCGAACTTGCGGTCCTCGCCGGAGTCGTCCATCGCCCGCCGCGTCCAGGCCTCGGCCTGCGCGAGCGTGAACTCGTCCCGCCGCTCCATCAGCGACTGCACGGCGTCGGGGTTGTTGAACCAACGATGCACGGCGGCCGCGTCGCCGGGCTCGAACGGGCGCAGGCTAACTTCCGGGCGATCCGTCACAGGCCGAACCCTACTTCAACGCTGACGGGCCGAAAATACCCCTATATGGAGGGAAATCGTCCCGTCGGCCGCTAATCGGGGGCTAGGCCCTTGCCGGTTAGGACCAACCAGAGAGTTTTGAGGAGGATGCGGATGTCCAGGGCGAGGGTGCGGTGCTCGACGTACCAGAGGTCGAGTTCGATCCGTTGCTCCCAGGGGATGCCGGCGCGGCCCTGGACCTGGGCCCAGCCGGTGATCCCGGGGAGGACCTCGTGGCGGCGCTTCTGCTCGGGCGTGTATCCGTCGACCTGGGCCTTGAGCGTCGGGCGGGGCCCGACGATCGCCATCTCACCGCGGAGCACGTTGACGAGGTTGGGGATCTCGTCCAGCGAGGTGCGGCGGAGGAGGCGGCCGGGGGGGTGACGCGGCGGTCATCGCGGTAGACGACCTCGCCCACCCCGACGGGGTCGGAGCCCTCGACCATCGTCCGCAGCTTCCATATCTCGAACTCGCGGCCGTCGAGCCCGACCCGGCGCTGGCGATAGACGACCGGGCCTCGGCTGGTCAACTTGATCGCGATCGCGGCGACCAGGAGCACCGGCGAGAGGATCGCGAAGGCGAGGGCAGCGATGAGGATGTCAAAGAATCTCGGCATCAGCGGGTTCCGGCTGCCTTCTCCCAGCGCCCCCCGGCACCTCGACGCCAGCGGTCCCAGAGGCCTGCGGCGATCGAGGCCGTGGTGAGGACGTAGTAGCGGGCGATGCGGAACGGTGGCAAAGGCAGGGCTCGACCGAGCAGGGCGGCGACGAGCAGCGCCAGCTGCAGGACGAAGGTGAGGACGTAGAACCAGCCGTCGCCGAGCAGCAAGGCGTTGGCGACCAGGGCGACGAGGTGCAGGAGCGGGCTGAGGTAGCGGAGGACGCGGTGGGAGGCGATCTCGAAGGCGAACAGCGGCGGGTAGCCACGCGGCGAGAGCATCCCTTCGCCGACGACGATGTCCCAGAGGCCGACCATCATCCGCCGTTTGCGGGCGAACTCGCCCTCGATCGTCGGCACCATCTTCTCCTTGGCGCGGGCGCCGGGCGCGTAAAGGGAGCGAAGGCCGCGCTTGGCGAAGGCGAAGGGAAAGCTGAGGTCGTGGCTGCCGGAGGGATCGAGAGGGATGTAGGCGCTTTTGCGCACCGCGTAGATCGCGCCGTTGCCAGCGGTAACGCCGCCGAGGCCGGACTCCATCTCCCGCACCGCCATCTCGTAGCGCCAATAGGCCCCCTCGAGGTTATTGCCGCCGGAGTCGAGGAAGCGGACCTGACCGCAGACGTAGCCGACCTCTGCATCCGCGAACGCGGCGACGAGCTGCCGCAGCGCGTCCGGTGCCCAGGTGCAGTTGGCGTCGGAGAAGGCGAGGATCTCGCCACTGGCGGACTCGGCGCCAGCGTTGAGGGCGGCGACCTTGCCACCGGGCGGCAGCTCGAGGACGAGGTCGGCGCCGGCGGCGCGGGCGCGCTCGGCCGTCGCGTCGGAGCTGCCGTCGGCGGCGACGATCACCTGCAGCCGCTCCCGCGGGTAGTCGAGCGCCAGCGCATTGGCGACCCTGGCCGCGATCACCTCCTCCTCGTCATAGGCGGGAACGATCAGCGACACATTCGGCACACCCTCCGCGTCGTTTCCAGACTCTGGGCCCCTATAGGGGCGCGAACTCTGGAAACGACCCAGGTGCGTGAGGAGCCAGAGGGCGAGGGGGTAGCCGAGGTGGGTGTAGACGAGGAGGCCGGCGCTGAGCCAGAAGAGGGTTGCGGCGATGGTGGTCATCGGTGGGCCTCGATCAGCTCGCTGTACAGGTTCAGGTGTTTGCGGGCGGACTCGTCCCAGGAGTAGGGGCCGGCGGCGGCGCGCGTCGCGGCGGCGGCGAGCTCGGCGCGGGCGGTTTCGTCGCCGGCCAGGTCCCCGAGCGCTACCCCCAGGGCCTCGGTGTCGCCCGGCGGCACCAGCCGTGCCGCGCCGGTCGCCGCCACCTCTGGGAAGCCGCCGACGGCACTCAGCAGCAGCGGCTTGCCGAAGGCGAGCGCGGTATAGAGGACGCCGGAGTGCTCGGCGTCGAGGTAAGGGAGGGCAACGAGGTCGGCGCGGCGGAAGATCGCCGGGATCTCCGCCTCGTCGACGAAACGGGTGACGATGCGGACGCGACCGCCGGCATCGCGAGCCCGGCGGCGCAGCGGCTCGACGTCCATGCGCGGGTTGCCGACGATCCAGAGCTCGGCGTCGGCGCTCTTCCCGGCGGCGCGGCCGTAGGCCTCGATCAGGTTCTCGATGCCCTTGTAGGGACGCAAGAGGCCGAAGGACAGGATCACGGGCCCCTCTGCGCCCTCGAGCTCGGGGGGCAGCGGCTTCTCCTCCGGCAGCTTCGTCAGGTAGTCGAAGGCCCCGTGCGGGATGACCCGCACCCCGGCGGGATCGAGCCCGACCTCTTCGCGCAAGCGGGCGGCGCTGTGCTCGGAGTGGGCGACGACGGCGTCCATCGCGCCGAAGACGCGGCGGGCGGAGCGCACCTGGCGCCGGCTCGGGTCCGGGGGCAGGATGTAGTGGGCGGTCATCACCCGTGGGCGCCGCGGCGACAGTAGGCGAACGTCCAGCGAGGGGATCGTCAGCCACTGGTAGTGGACGACGTCGGCGTCCGGGTCGCGGCGGCGGAAACGGAGCATGTCGGGGACGTGCTCGGCGGCCTTGAAGGGCAGCCGAGCGGGAGCGTCGAGGCCGCGGGCCGCGGAGCGGCGGTAGAAGGCCTCCTCGACCCGGTAGCCCTCGGCCGGTGGCACCGGTCCGTAAAGGAAGCGGCTCGTCGCCAGCTCGACGCCGGCGCCGGCGCGCACCAGCGCCGCCGCGAGCGCGCGGTCGTAAGGCGGCGTAAAGGCCGATGGGTCGACGAGCTGAACCTTCATCGCAGGGCGGGATTATCGTGAGCTGCATGCCTCCCACGCTTTCGTATTGCGTCGTGAACACGAACGGCCGCGAGTACCTGCTCGCCTGCCTGGCGGCGATCGAGCGCACCCACCCGGCCGGGGTGGAGCGCGAGATCCTCGTCCTCGACAACGCCTCCGAGGACGGCTCGGCCGAGGCGGTGCGGACGCTCGGCGGCGAGATCCGGCTGATCGCGCTGGAACGGCGGACCGGCAAGGCTGAGAACGACTCCACCCTGATGCGCGAGGCGACGGGTAAGTACTGCTTCCTGCTCAACGAGGACTCGGAGCTGCGGCCGGGGGCGACCGAGGCGCTGCTCTCGGTGCTCGAGCGGGAACCGAAGGCGGCCGCGGCGACTCCCCAGCTGCTCGACCCGGACGGCCGCCCCGTCCCCTGCGCCTGGCGCTTCCCCGGCGTCGGCACAACGGCGATCGGCGCCCTCTTCCTGCACAACCTCCTGACCGTGCAGAGCAGCGGCAAGGAGGTGCGTCGCGTCGACTGGGCCCAGTCGAGCGCGCTGATAGTCCGCCGCGAGGCCGCCGAAGCGGTCGGCTACATGGACCCGGACTTCTTCGTCTACTACGACGAGTGCGACTTCGCGAAGCGGCTGGCCGACGCCGGCTGGCACTCGCTCTTCGTCCCCGCCGCCGCGGCCGTCCACCACGACCAGCTCTCGACCGACCTCGCCAAGGGCCTGCCGCGGATCGTCGAATTCCACCGTAACCGCAACCTCTACATGCGAAAGCACCATGGCCGGACCGCCGCCCTCGCGGTCCGCGCCCTCACCGCCTGGACCTACGGCTTGCGCGCCCTCGCCGCCACCGTCCTCCCCGGGCGTTCCCCGCGGATCATGTGGGCGCACGCCCGCCAGGCCCTCTTCCCGGACCGCGGCGAATCGCTCCGCGACCGCGCCCTCCGAACTGCATCAGCTTCGCTACCTGCCGGGTAGCCAAGTTGATCAGTTCGCTAGGGGTGGGCGTCTTCATCCATGCGCTCGGCCTCGTAGGTCTCAGGGATGCGTCCGTCGACCGCTGGCGGCTGCTCGCGCAGCGTCGTGAGTCCCGCCAGCACTGCGCCCGGATGGCGGAGCCGCGCGAGCCATCCTCGCTCTTCGTCGCTGAAGAAGCCGGTGCCCAGGAGCAGGAGCGGGTAGGCGGAGAAGAGAGCGGCGCGGATCAGCAGGCCGACTGCCCCGTGGGTGGGCACCAGCAGTGCGGCGACCCCGACCAGCGCGGCGACCGCCAGGACGATCCGCAGCAGCCTGCCCCACTCGTACGGAACCGGAAAGAGTCGTTGGGTGAAGCCGTACATCAGCACCAGCACGACCAGGTAGGAGGCGACGAGGGCGAGGCCGGCGCCGACGATTCCCAGCGGCGGCACCAGGACGAGGTTGAGGACGACGTTGACGACGAGGGCGCCGACCGCCGCGGGCAGGTTGAACTCGGTGCGCCCGGTGCGGCCGAGGATGACGACGAGCACCAGATAGAGGGCGTAGAGGGTGACCGCGGTGGAGATCAGACCGATGACTTCGAAGGAGTCGAAGAACTTCGGGTCCGCGAGGGCGCGGACGATCCAGCGGCTGAACAGCCACATCCCGGCGACCACCCAGGCGCAGGCGGCGGCGAAGAGGGTGACGACGGTGGCGTAGACGCGGCGGGCCTCGCCGTCGTCGCGGATCGAGTAGGCCAGCGGCGGCCAGGCCAGCTGGAAACCGCGAACGAGGACGTTGACCGCCTGGGCGAACTTGACCCCCAGCGAGTAGAGACCCGCCTCGGCGAGACCGAGCGAGCGGACGATGATCAGCCGGTCGGCGAAGTTGAGAGCGTAGAGCGAGACCTCCGCCGGCATCGTCGGCAGGCCGAAGCGGAAGAGGCGCCGCAGCAGGGCCGGCTCGGGCCAGAGCGAAAGGCGCCGCCACTGCAGGGCGATCAGGACGAGGACGAAGGCGCCGCCGCTGGCGTAGCTGCCGACCAGCAGGCCCCGCGCGCCCTCTTCGAGGCCGACGACGAGGACCACGGTCAGGGCGATCGCCGCGAGGACGTTGAGGATCGTCGTCGCGAAGTAGGCGCGCGCCCGCTCGTCGAGCCGGAACAGGGTCAGCATGAACTCCCACATCGTCAGCACCCAGAGGCCGCCGATCGCGATCCGGACCAGTTCCGGCCCCGACACGCCGGCGGGCAGTTCCTTGGGGTCGAGCAGCGCTTCGGAGAGCGGGCCGGCGAGCGGCAGCGCGATCAGCGCGCCCAGCGTCGAGAGCCAGAAGAGCCCGGCGAAGGTCGCCTTGACGACCCGCTGCGGGTCCTCCTCGTCCAGGTAGTAGAAGCGCAGGATCGCCTCGATCAGCCCGAAGCGGACGACGATGCTGGCGGTGACCACGGCGGCGAAGAGGATCTCGGCGGCGCCGTAATCCTTCGGCGACAGGTACCGCGTGTAGAGCGGCAGCAGGGCGACCGCGATGACCTTGGAGAGGATGCTCGCCGCCGTGTAGGCGGCGCCGGTCGTCGCCAGGCGGCGCAGGTATCCCGACATGGTGGAACCCTAGGCGGGCTCGCGGATCGTGGCCGGGTCGGGCCGGGCCGCGGCCAGCGCCGACTTGGCGGCCTCGGCGACGATCGCCTTCGCCTCGGCCCGGATCTCGTGGGCCTCCTCGAGGGTGAGGACGCCGCCGCCGGCGAGCGCCCGCTCGAGCTGGAGGATCG
>CAMLHB010000007.1 GCA_946479725.1 uncultured Actinomycetes bacterium
CAAGATCGGCCGCGCCGAGCGCAAGCTGGTCACCGAGCTGGGCCGCGAGCCCACCCCGGAGGAGATCGCCGAGGTGACGGGGATCGACCCCGAGGAGGTCGACTCGATCAAGCGCTCCGCCCAGGCCCCGGTCTCGCTGGAGAAGCCGGTCGGCGACGAGGAGGAGTCGGAGTTCGGTCAGTTCATCGCCGACGAGAAGGCCGAGAGCCCGTTCGACCGGGCCGCCGACCTGCTGACCAAAGAGGCCCTGAAAGAGGCCCTCGAGAACCTCTCCTACCGCGAGCGCCGCGTGCTCGAGCTCCGCTACGGGCTCGGCGGCGAGCACCCGCGGACCCTGGACGAGGTCGGCCGCACCTTCAACGTCACCCGAGAGCGGATCCGCCAGATCGAGAACCAGTCGCTCAAAAAGCTGCAGTCCCTGGGAGAGGCCCAGAAACTCCGCGAGGTCGCCTGACGGCGCCTCGCGGCGACTGGCGGCGTCCTCGATCGCTTGTGTGCAAAGCACACGGCGCTCACTGCGTCCTTGCCAGTCACCCCGAGGCACTCGTCAGGAGCGTGATTTCTTTCTTCAAGTGTTCGGACGTCCCGGCCGATACCGGTCGGGATGTTCGACATCGATTCAGCGCTGCGGACGCTCATCGAGCGGGAGGGGTCCGACCTGCACGTCAAGGTCGGGGTGCCGCCGACGGCCCGGATGCACGGCGAGTTGGCCCCCCTCGAGGGGTACCAGCCGCTTACCTCGGAGGACACCGAAAAGGCCTTCCACGACATCGCCGAGGTGCGGTCGCTGACCGAATTCGAGGAATGCGGCGAGGCCGACTTCTCCTACGCGATCAAAGGGCTATCGCGGTTCCGCGTCAACGCCTTCAAACAGCGCGGCTCGATCTCGATCGTCTGCCGCGCGATCCCCTTCGACATCCGCTCGGTCGACGACCTCGGGCTGCCGCCCGTGGTCACCAAGCTGGCCGAAGAGCAGCGCGGGATCATCCTCGTCACCGGCACCACCGGCTCGGGCAAGAGCACGACGCTGGCGGCGATGATCGACCACATCAACCGCACCCGGTCAGACCACGTCGTCACCCTCGAGGACCCGATCGAGTACCTGCATCCGGACAAAAACTCGATCATCAACCAGCGCGAAGTCGGCTCCGACACCGAAAGCTTCGCCCGCGCGATGCGCCGCGTCCTGCGCCAGGACCCCGACGTGATCCTGATCGGCGAGATGCGCGACGAGGAGACCGTGCGCACGGCGCTGTCCGCGGCCGAGACCGGCCACCTCGTGCTCTCGACCGTCCACACCCTGGACGCGACCGAGACGATCAACCGCATCGTCGACTTCTTCCCGCCCCACCTCCAGCACCAGGCCCGGGTGATGCTCGCGGCCACCCTCAAGGGGGCGATCGCCCAGCGCCTCGTCCCCGACGTCAGCGGCAACGGCCGCGTCCCCGCCTCGGAGATCCTCATCGTCACCGGCCGCGTTCAGGACCTGATCATGAACCCGGAGGAGACCGGCAAGATCACCGAAGTGATCGCCGAGGGCGAGTACTACGGGATGCGTACCTTCGACCAGTCGCTGATGCACTACGTGATGGAGGGCAAGGTCACCGAGGACGTCGCCCTCGAGTTCGCCTCCAACCCGCACGACTTCAAACTGATGCTGTCGGCGGGCGGCCAGCGGGCGAGCGGGATCGAGCAGCTCGCACCCGCAACTGACTAGGGCGGGCGTCCAGTTGAAGGGGAAGCTCGAATCGATCGGCTCAAGCGGGCGCTCTGCCGGGCCGATGAACATCCCGATGCTGGCGATCGACCGCTTCATCCTGCTGATTCGGGAACTGCGGCGCAACGAGCGCGGGATCGCGGTACCGACGGCGCTGATGGCGCTGGTCGCGACCTTCGCGATCTCCAGCGTCGCGGTGATGTCCACGGTTGACGTTCAGCAGGGGACGACGCGGGACCACAGCTCCAAGGAAGCGATCGCCGCCGCCGATGCCGGCGCCAACATCGCCCTGCTGCGCCTGAACCGTTACCTGCCCAGCCTCTCGGTCGCCCATCCCTGCGTCGGGCCGGACGGCGAATACCAGACCGCGGTCAATGGCTGGTGCCCGGCGACCGCGACCGAAGCGGTCGGCGGCGCCACCTACAGCTACGCGGTCAGCGCCTTCACCGGAGCAAACACGACGCTGAACGTCGTCTCGGTTGGCTCCTCGGGCACCGTGGAGCGGCGGGTCAACGTCGCCCTGCTGACGAACAGCGGGAAAGGTGTCTTCGCCGACGAGAAATTCATCGGGCAGGACGAAATCAACGTCAAAGGAAACTTCAAAATCGAAGCCGACATCGGCACCAACGGCGGCATCACCCAGAGCGGCGGCTCGGGGACGATCTGCGGCGACGAGCGCCACGGAGTCGGAAAAGAAGCCCCCACCCCGAGCTGCTCCGGCGTGAAAACGGAAGAAAACCGCGAACTGCCGTCGATCGTTCCGCCGTCGAACCTGGCCACTGAAAACGCCAACTGCCTGCTGGCGCAGAAATGCACCTCCGGCCCCTACGCCGGGCAGAGCGACACCTGGACGAAAAAAAATCCATGGACCGCCAGCACGCGGGTTATCAACGTCGGCAGCAACGGGACCCTGACGATGAACGGCGGCGACTACTTCATCTGCAAGCTCGAAATCGGCCCGGGCACGGTTTACATGTCGGCCGGAGCGCACGCGCGGATCTTCATCGACACCCCCGAACACTGCGGGCTGGCTTCGGGAGCGACCCAGGTCAATATCAGCGGCAACGGCAACCTCATCTCCAGCGCTTACAACACCAAACAGGGCAGCTACGAAATCCCCCAGATCTTCGTGCTCGGCAACGGCAAGGTGAAGATCGGCGCCAACTCCGGGACCAACCACCTGATGCTCTACGCCCCCAAGAGCAAAGTCGACCTCGAAGGCGGCGCCGAATGGATCGGGATGTTCGCCGGCAAGTCGATCACCCTCAACGGCAACCCGTACTTCAAATCGGACCCGAACATCAAAGAACCGAACATCACCTATTCCGGCCGCTTCCAGCGCACCCGCTACGTCGAGTGCACCGGCGCCACCGCCTCGCCCCCCAACGCCAACTGCTGAGCCGCCTCGCGGGCGGTCTCTCGCGGCGCTCAAGCTTCGGCCGCCAGCGGTCGAATGGTGACTAGGCGCGAGCATGAGAGAGAAGCTGAACGACAACCCGATGGCGCAGATCGCCCTCGTCGGCGTCCTCCTGGTCCTCGCCGCGGTCTTCCTGCTCGGCAAAGCCGGCGGCGGCGAAGCCGAAGAAGAAGAAGGCGGTTCGGCCGCCGCCGACGCCGCGGTCGCGGCCGTCGCCTCCGAACTGGAAGCGGGCGGCCAGCCGCTGCGGCTGCCGGCGCCGGGCACCGGCCCCGGAGCCATCCCGCCGCCGCCACGCGCCGTCGTCGATGCGGTCGACGCCGGCAACACGGTGGCGATCCTCTTCGTCCGCGACGGCGGCATCGACGACCGGCTGGTCAGGGAAGCCGTCGGCAAGCTCGACACGTTCGGCTACGTCAGCACCTTCGTCGTCCCCGTCCACCAGCTCTACCGCTACGTGTCGATCAGCCAGGGGGTCGACCTCAGCCGGGTCCCCGCACTGGTCGTGATCAGGCCGAAGAACCTCAGCCACCAGTATGACCCGGCCTCGGTCCACTACGGCTTCCAGAGCGCGCAGGCCGTCGTCCAGGCGGTGGTCGACGCGCGGTACCACGGCGGGACCCTTCCTTACCACCCGTGAGCATGGACTCCAGGGACTTCCCGAGCCACCTGCGGCCGGTCCCCACCTCCGGAGACTCCACCGCGCCCGCGTTCGAGCCCGAGCCCCGCGGCACCCCCGGGCTGACCCCCCCGCAGACGCGTGGCCGCTCCAGCGGCTTCGTCACCGACGTCATCGTCGACCTCGGCTACGTCGGCGACGAACGGGCCCGCCAGGCGATCGAAGAAGCGCGCACCGCCGGGCGGCCGCCTGAGCGGCTGCTGCTCGAGCAGGGGGCGATCAGCGCCGACCAGTTTTCCCGGGCGCTGGCCGAGCGCTACGGGCTCGACCACGTCGACCTCACCGCCTACCAGGTCGACATGGCGGCCGCCAACCTGGTCTCGGTCAACACCTCCCGTCGCTACCAGGCGATCCCGGTCGGCTTCATCGACAAGAGGACGCTGCTGGTGGCGATGGCGGACCCGACCAACGTCCTTGCGATCGACGACATCCAGATCGCGACCGGGCTCGACTGTCGGGTGGCGGTCGCCGCCGAGGAGGACGTCGAAGCGCTGCTGGGCCGGCTGAACACGCTGCAGAGCGCGGTCTCCGAGGCGACTGACGAGGAAGACGAAGCCGAGGAGGAGCTCGGCGAAGTCGCCGACATGCAGGTCGGCGCCGAAGACGCGCCGGTGATCAAGCTCGTCTACAGCATCCTCGGCCAGGCGGCGGGCGAGGGGGCCTCCGACATCCACTTCGAGCCCTCCGAGGACGAGATGCGGGTCCGCTTCCGCGTCGACGGAGTGCTCCGCGAGGCGGCCCACGTGCCGAAGCGGATGGTCAACGCGGTGGTCTCGCGGGTGAAGATCATGAGCGACCTCAACATCGCCGAGAAACGGGTGCCGCAGGACGGCCGCGTCAGCGTCAACGTCGAAGACCGCCGGGTCGACCTGCGTATCACCACGCTGCCGACTCAGAAGGGCGAGGGGGCAACGATCCGCATCCTCGACACCGACAACGCCCAGCGTACGCTCGACGACCTCGGCATGGACGGATCTGCGCGCGAGCGCTTCGAGCATTCCTTCCACCAGGCCTACGGGGCCGTGCTCGTCACCGGGCCGACCGGCTCCGGTAAGAGCACGACCCTCTATGCGGCGCTCGGCGACCTCAACAACGTCGAGAAGAAGATCATCACGATCGAGGACCCCGTCGAGTACCAGATCAACGGGATCAACCAGATCAACGTCAACCGCAAGGCCGGGCTCGACTTCGCGACCGGGCTGCGGTCGATCCTCCGCGCCGACCCCGACATCGTGATGGTGGGCGAGATCCGCGACGGCGAGACCGCGCGGATCGCGATCGAGGCGGCGCTGACCGGGCACATGATGCTCTCGACCCTGCACACCAACGACGCCCCCGGCGCGATCACCCGCCTGACCAAGATGGGGATCGAGGCCTTCCTGATCGCCTCCGCGGTCGACTGCGTGGTCGCCCAGCGTCTCTCGCGCAAGCTCTGCAGCCACTGCAAGCGGCGGGCGGTGATCCCGATCCAGGCACTGCAGGAAGCCGGGCTTCGCGCCGCGGCCGAGCTCGAGGCGTACGAGCCGGTCGGCTGCGCCCGCTGCAACCAGAGCGGCTACAAAGGCCGCGTCGGCCTCTACTCGGTGATGGGCCTGAGCGAGCGGATCAAGGAGATGGCGGTGGCCCACGCGCCGGAGGCGGAGATCGCCACCGCGGCGCGCGAAGAGGGGATGTGCACGCTGCGCGAGGACGGGGTCGAGAAGGTCCGTGCCGGCCTCACCAGCCTCGAGGAGGTACTCCGTGTCACCGCTTAAGGAATCGGCCTAGCGGGCCGATCAAGGGGCTATGAACTTCGATTTCTCGGAGGTCCTGCGCCGGATGGTCGAGGCGCGGGCCTCAGACGTCCACCTGACCGCGGGCTTTCCGCCGGCGATCCGCGACAAGGGCAAGATCACGGCGATGGATGGCTTCCCCGTCCTCGGCACCCAGGACACCCGCGAGGTCGTCTACAGCATCCTCAACGACGACCAGCGCAAACGCTTCGAGACGCAGAAACAACTGGACTTCGCCTATGCGATCCCCAACGTCGCCCGCTTCCGCGTCAACTGCTTCTTCCAGCGCGGCGCCGTCAGCGCCGCCTTCCGCCTGATCCCCCAGGACATCCCGGCCCTCGACTCCCTCGGGGTGCCGCAGGTGCTGCGCGAGATGACCCAGAAACCGCGCGGCTTCGTCCTCGTCACCGGCCCGACCGGCTCCGGCAAGAGCACGACCCTGGCGGCGATGATCGACGTGATCAACCGCGAGCGCCAGGACCACATCCTCACGATCGAGGACCCGATCGAGTTCCTCCACCAGCACAAAAAGTCGATCGTCAACCAGCGGGAGATCGGCTCCGACGCCGCCGACTTCTCCCTCGGCCTCAAGGCCGCCCTGCGAGAGGACCCCGACGTGATCCTGGTCGGCGAGATGAGGGACCTGGAGACGATCGCCACGGCGCTGACCGCGGCCGAGACCGGCCACCTCGTCTTCGCCACCCTCCACACCCAGTCGACCGCGCAGACGGTCGACCGGATCATCGACGTCTTCCCGCCTGAGCAGCAGGGCCAGGTCCGGGCCCAGCTCTCGATCGCCCTGCAGGGCATCGTCACCCAGCAGCTGCTGCCGACGGCCGACGGCATGGGCCGCGCCGTCGCCACCGAGGTCCTGGTCCCTACGCCGGCGATCCGCAACCTGATCCGCGAGGGCAAGACCCACCAGATCTACGCCGCGGTGCAGACCTCGGGCGCGATCGGGATGCAGACGATGGACGCCGACCTCGCCCGCCTCGTCCGCGCGGGCAAGGTGAGCCGCTCGCTGGCCGAACAGCGCTCCTCGGTGCCGGAGGAGCTCAAACGCGTTCTCGGCGGCGAGGAGGCAGTGATGCCGGCGCCCGACTACCTGAGCGCGCCCCAGCCTCCTTCCTACGTCTCGGGTGGCTAGCCGATGGCGACCGCGACCACCTTCACCTTCCGGGCGATGGACGTCGCCGGCACGGCGACCGCGGGTGAGCTCGAAGCCGACTCGAAAGCCCAGGTTTCAGAGCAGCTGCGCCAGCGCGGCCTGATCGTTCTCGACGTCAGCGAGAAAAGCAACCCGGTCAAGATCGAGGACATCATGCGGCGCTGGAAGAGCGTCGACATGCGGGAGCTGGCCGTCTACTCGCGCCAGTTCGCGACCCTGGTCGCCTCCGGGATGCCGATGCTGCGCACGCTGCACACGCTCGAGGAACAGACCCAGGACGAGGAGATCAAAGAGGCGACCGCCTCGATGCGCGAGGACGTCGAAGCGGGCAGCACCTTGGAGCAGGCGATGGAGCGGCACCCCCGCGTCTTCGACCGCCTCTTCCGGGCGATGGTCCGCTCCGGCGAGCAGTCGGGCCGGCTCGAGGAGGCGCTCGACCGGATCGCCTTCCAGGTGGAGAAAACCGATGCCCTCAGGCGCCAGGTCAAATCGGCGATGATGTACCCGGCGCTGGTCTTCGGGTTCGCGGTCGTCGTCCTCATCGCGATCGTGATGTTCGTGATCCCCGTCTTCGCCAACATCTTCAAAGAACTCGCCGAAGAACACCCGGACGAAGCCGGCGGCCTGCCGCCGCCGACCCAGCTCTGCGTCAGCTTCTCGGGACTGCTGACCGGCTACTGGTTCATTCTCTTGCCGGGACTCGTCCTTTGCTTCTGGGCGTTCTTCCGCTGGAAGAAGACCGAGAGCGGCAAAGACCAGTGGGATCGCCTGATCCTCCGGCTGCCGTTCAAAATCGGCGACGTGATCCAGAAGGTGGCGCTGGCCCGCTGGTCGCGCACCTTCTCCGGCTCGGTCTCCTCCGGCGTGCCGATGCTGCAGTCGATCAAGCTCACCGGCGAAACCGCCGGCAACGTCGTCGTCGAGAAGGCGATGGAGGACGTCTACAAGTCGGTCAAGACCGGCGGCTCCCTCGCCGCTCCGATCGAACACCACGAGATCTTCCCACCGATGGTCGGCCACATGGTCGCGGTCGGCGAGGAGACCGGTCAGCTGGAGACGATGCTCGCCAAAATCGCCGACTTCTACGAGGCCGAGGTCGACGCCAAGGTCAAGGCCCTCACCGCTTTGATCGAGCCGATAATGATCGTCTTCGTCGGCGGCATGGTCGGCTTCATCGTCATCTCGATGTACCTGCCGCTGTTCAGCATCTACGAAAAGATCCGCTGACGCCGACCTAAGTGCTACGCTGACGCACATGACCAGGGTCGGGGTGCGCGAGCTACGTCAGAACCTCTCCAAGTACCTCAGCGAGGTGAAGGAGGGAGAAACCTTCGTCGTAACGGAGCGGGGGGTGGAGGTGGCGCGACTGTCTCCCTCAGGCCCGGCCGATTCGCCGATCGCCCGTCTGGTAGCTGAGCGGGGGGCCACGATGCCGCGGCGCGATCTTCTCGCGATTCCGATCGGCTCTCCGCGGCGAGCGCCTGGGGGGCTTACGAGCGCCCAAGTTCTCGAGGAACAGCGAGAGGAGAGGCTCTAATCGCCAGGGTCGCCTACCTCGATACCTCGGCCTACGTCAAGCTTCCGCTGAGCGAGGAGGGGCATGAGGAGCTGCGGCTACAGCTTTCCCGTTGGCCGGGATTCGTTTCCAGCGTGCTGTTGGGGGTCGAGGCCATGCGCGCCTGTGGTCCTTTTGGCAGGACCGCGGAAAAGTACGCGCGGGAATGGCTGGAGGGAGTCTCGCTGCTTCCCCTCGCCGATGACGTGCTCGATGTCGCCATGGAACTGAAGCCGTGGAAGCTGAGAACGCTGGATGCCCTCCATCTGGCGACGGCGCTGACCATAGGTGACGAGGTCGGTGGTTTCTTCAGCTACGACCACCGGCTTGCGAACGCCGCAGCCGATCATGGCTTCGCCGTGTTTCCGCCTCGGCGAGGGTGACTGACTCATCGGTTTTCGGCGGAATCCGCCGGACGAGCGTCCGCGGGACCTGAGTTTTCGCCGGACGTAACCCAAATTTCAGGGATCAAGGTCTGCCGAAGGCGGTCGATGTAGGGCAGGTGATGAATCTGCCAGTGCTTCGGTGCCAAAGGCAAACCCGCTGCGAGGCGGGGGCGCAAAGCCGACGGGGCTCCCTTGCGGGAGCCGGCCGGGCTACCACCGGGGTCGACAGACACCACGTGGCTTCATGCGACGGGGCTCTGGCGCAAACGATTAGGACCATAGGAGGTCACTAATGTTTCTCCAGAATCTCCGGGCCAAGGTAGGCGCCCGGCTCAACGGCGACAGCGAGGCGGGCTTCACCCTGATCGAGCTCCTCGTCGTCATGCTCATCCTCGGAATCCTGGCCGCGATCGCGCTGCCGGCGTTCTTCAACCAGAAAGACAAGGCCGGCGACGCCAAGGCCAAGGAGTACGCGCACTCCGCGCAGGTCGCGATGGAGACGTGCTCGACCGACAACAACGGCAGTTACGAAAACTGCAGTGAAGAAACTCTCATCGAAGTCGAGCCCACGCTGAGCAACGCTGCTTTCACCGAAGTCACCTCCACTGAAGATAGCTACACGATCAGCATCGAAGGCAGCAAGCCGACCCAGATCTTCAGCGTAGAAAACGAAAGCGGCACCCTGACCTTCCCCTGCGAAACGGGCGGAGAAGGCGGTTGTCCCAGCACCGGATTCTGGAACGAATAGTCCGGAAGAAGGTCTGAGAAGTGATGCGAGGGGCGGGCCCTACGGCCCGCCCCTCGCTCTTTTCGGCCAGCCAGCCGGAAATCTGCCTAAACGGATGCCTCGATTCAGCCGATACGTGAGGGCGATGTCCATTCGTCGGCCCCTTTTCGATGGCACTGTTATGCGGCGGTGCACGCTCTTCATGCTGATGGCAGTCGCGTGCGGCTTGATGGCATCAACTGCCTCCGCCGCCCCCGCTTTCTACGACGGCAACTCCGCCGACGGCTCGATCGCGATCTTCAGCACCAAAGAGCAGATGGTCCCCGGCGACACGGATCAGGAACTCGATGTCTACGTGCGGGAATTCGACAGCGGACTTGGCGAATACCTGACCCGCGAGGTCTCGATCGGACCGAAGGGCGGCAACGACGCCCAGCCCGCGACCTTCGACGGGATGTCGAGCGACGGCAACGAAGTCTTCTTCTCGACCGCGGAGCCGATGGTCCTCGGCGACACGGACCAAGCGGAAGACGTGTATATGCGGGACCTGGTCCACAACCGGACCGTCCTCGTCTCGCAGGGGGGCGACTGCGCCGGTCAGGGCTGTGGGAACGGCGGCTCCGCCGCCAGCTTCCTTCCGGGCGGAGTGGCTGCGGACGGCGGCGTCGTCTTCTTCGGCTCCAGCGAACGGCTCGACAGCGCCGACCCGGACAACGCCTTCGACGTCTACGTGCGCGACATTGCTGCGGAAACGACCCAGCTCGTCTCCGCCCCGGATCTGAGCTGCGTCGCCTGTTCAAACGAAGGCCTCGACGCGCAGTTCCGCGGAACCGACGACAGCGGCAGCCGGGCGTTCTTCACGAGCGATGAAAAGCTGGCGAGCGCCGATACCGACGGTGGCGAATCGGATATCTACGCTCGTGACCTCGCGGCGGGAACGACTGCTCTGGTCTCGTTGCCGGGAATCTGCCCGACGGAACTGCCGGTCGGTCAGAACTGCGAACCCTCCTACGGCGGCGCCTCCGCCGACGGCTCCCACGTCTTCTTCGAGACCAACGATCGGGTCCTTCCCCTCGCCGACACCGACAAATCGCAGGACGTCTACGACTGGTCCGAAGGCGCCGTAGCCTTGACCTCGACCGGTCCCGAAGGCGGCAACGGCGAAATCAACGTCACCTTCGCCGGCACCACGCCCGACGGCGGGACCGCGTTCTTCGAGACCAGCGAGTCCCTCCTTGCCGCCGACGCCGACTCCGCCCAGGACGTCTACCAGCGCTCGGGCGGAATCACCTCACTGGTCAGCGCCGGCGAAGCCGGCAAAGGGAACCTTGCGGATTCGGCCTCCTTCGAGTGGGTATCGCTCTCCGGGCCCCAGGTCGTCGTCTTCACCACGGCCGAGTCGCTGGTCGCCGAAGACACCGACACCAGCCAGGACGTCTATATGCGAGCGGGAGAAACCACGACCCTGCTTTCGATCGGGCCAGATGGCGGTGATGGCGAATTCAGTGCCATCTTCGCCGGCGCTGCCGACGACGGCTCGAAGATCTTCTTCGCCACCGCCGAGTCGCTGGTCGAAGAAGACGCCGACTCCAGCCAGGACATCTACATGCGCTCGGGCGGAGAAACGACTCTCGTCTCTGCTGGTCAGGTCGGCGGCAACGGTCCTTTTTCCGCCGGACTCCGTGGCCTCTCGGAAACCGGGTCCCGGGCCTTCTTCACGACCCAGGAGCGCCTCACCGTCGACGACGACTTTTCGAGCGAGCAGGACGTCTACGGCTGGACCGAATCCGGCACCCTCCTCGTCTCGGTGAAGAACTCGCCGGACCTGGTGATCGGGCCGCCGCCGCCGGCGCTCGAAAAAACCAATCCGACCTCGCCGAACCAGTCAACCACTCCGGCGATCGTCGGCCAGGCGGCGGCGGGCTCCCTGGTCAAGATCTACAAGACGTTCGACTGCTCGGGTGAACCGGTCGCCCAGGGGACCGCGGACCAGCTGGCCAGCCCAGGCCTCACCGTGACGGTTCCCGTCGCCACCGGCTCAACCACCAGCTATCGGGCGACCGCCGAAG
The DNA here is from genome assembly GCA_946479725.1 of uncultured Actinomycetes bacterium. The sequence goes on from CAMLHB010000007.1 coordinate 11,491, forward strand.
CCGAAGGCGTGGTCTCGGTCTGCTCCGCGGCGATCACCTACAAGCAGGAAGATCCGCCCCCACCACCGGCTGAAGAAGAAACCGGCGGCGGTGGCAGCGGCGATGAAACCTCCACCGGCGGCGGCGGGGGTACCGGCACCACGGGCACGAAAACCGGTGGCAAGAACCCGGGCGGCGGCAAGAACGGAATCGTCTACGTCGTCCCGCAGCTGAAGATCACCTTCGGTCCCGCCTTCAAGACCCGTAAGCGGCGGCCCGTCTTCCGCTTCACCGACCTCACCGGGCAGCCCGGCACCAACTTCTTCTGCCGCGTCGACAGGCATGCCTGGAAGGGGTGCACGTCGCCGACCAAGCTGAGGAAGCTGAAGTTCGGTCGCCACGTCTTCTCCGTCAAGGCCGTCAACGCCGTCGGCACTCCGGCGCCGCGTCCGTTGAAGCGCGCCTTCAAGGTGGTCCGCCCGTGATCGCGCGGCTGCGGAAGCAGAAGGGCGAGGGGGGCTTCACCCTGATCGAGCTGCTGGTCTCCTCGGCGATGGGGGTGATCGTGATGGGCGCGGTTGCCTCACTGGTGATCAGCGCGGTGCGGGAGCAGCCGAAGATCAGCAAAGAAGTCCAGAACGTTAGCAACGCCCGCTGGATGCTCGAACGTCTCACCCACGAACTCCGCGACGGGAAGTCGGTCAAAGAAGGGACCGCCAGCAAGATCTCCTTCATCGGCTATGTCCGGCGCACTACCTGCGGTGGATCGACGCCCTTGGCTGCGGCCAGCCCGGCTATCGAATGCCGCATCACCTACGAATGCTCGACCACCTCCTGCACCCGCAAGGAGACCAGTCCGGGAAGCACGACCGGAGTCGCTGAGCCCATTTTCACCGGTCTCGTCAGCAATCAGATCTTCACCTACGTGCCCAACGCGGCCACTGCCACCTACGTCAAAGTTACGCTGCAGCTGCCGGATCCCACCAGCTCCGCATCCCCGCTCGTGATCTCGAGTGGGGTCAGCCTGCGCAATGCCACCCTGGGGTACTGATGAGCCGCCGTAGACAGCGCGAGGACGGGTTCACGATCATCGAGGTGCTCGTAGCGATCCTGATCGTCTCGATCGCGGCGATGACCACCTTCACGCTGATGTCGGCCGCCGCCCGCAACTCGCAGCGGGCCGAGGCCAGCCAGGTCGCGCTGGAGTACGCCGAACAGGAACTCGAGCTGCTGCGCAGCATGGAAGACAAGAATCTTGCCTTGACCGCTTCGCCCTCCACCTCGACCAATTCCAACAGCCCGAACAGTCGCGTCAACAACGGGACCTTCGCGCTCTCGCGGCAGCCTCTCGGCAACTACCGCAACCTGGTCGTCAACGGCGGCAGCCTCTACGGCGGCGGGTTCGTCACCGGCGGCACCGTCAACCCCGGCCCGACCAAATTCACCAGCGGCGACCTCAGCGGCCGGGTCTACCGCTACATCGTCTGGCGCAACGACGAAAAATGCTCGGAAACGAATTGTCCCGGCAAACAGGACTACAAACAGATCGTCGTCGCGGTGCGGCTGAACACGCCTCCCAATCAAGCGGCGGAACGCGGCTACGTCGAAGTCCAGTCGAACTTCGTCAGCCCCACCGACAACAAAGAAAACGACCCGCTCGCCGGTGCCAACGGCAAAGTGGTCACTGCCCAGCAGTTCTTCCTGACCGACACGCCTTGCGCTGCCTCGGGGACGACTTCACGGGTGGAACCGACCGCCAACCACCTTCTCCACAACACCCTCGGCACCTGCGCCAGCGGGCTGCAGACGGGGACGACCAAAGGGGCGCCCGATGCACTCGTGCTCGGCAGCCCACCCGATCCCGACCCCGAAGACATCAACAACCCGCTCAAGTACGACTACGCCAACGACTCCTACCTCGATACCTCGCCCGACGCCGGCGTCGGCGTGCAGATTCGCAAAGACGACACCAACGGCTGCCACTACGTCCCCACGGGCACGACCAATCCCGAGTCGCAGGTGCACCGCTGGGTGACCGACCCGATGACCGAAAACTTTGTTCTGGAAGGCACGGTGACGCTCGAAGTCTTCACCCAATCGATCAACAAAGCTCAGTCCTCGGGGAAACTATGCATCTACCTCTTCAAACGGCACGAACAAGGTTCGCCGCCGGTGGCGACCGACACGATGCTGACCGACTCGCTCGGTGGGACCCCCTACTGGACCTATTACGAATCGCCGATCTGGACGACCGAACTGAAGGCCAAAATCCTCAAGATGACCCTCAGTGGAACGCCTTACACGATCCCGGCCGGCGACCGGCTCGGCGTCGCTTTCAGCGTCGAACGGCAATCGACTCCGGCCGACGCGCTCTCCTTCATGTACGACCACCCGCAGGCTCCGACCCGGATCGAGGTCGATACCAGCACGCCGCTCGACGGGGGCTGAGCCTTGGCCCCAGCGCTGCTCATCGCCTTCGCCGGGGGGCTGATCTTCGGCAGTTTCCTGACCGTGGTCGCACACCGGGTGCCGCGCGGGGAATCGGTCGTCGGCGGCCGCTCGCACTGCCCCCACTGCGGGGCGCAGATCGCCGCCTACGACAATGTCCCCGTCGTCTCCTGGATCCTGCTGCGCGGTCGCAGCCGCTGCTGCGGAGAGCCGATCTCGCCGCGCTACCCGCTCACCGAGCTGACCCTCGCCGTGCTCTGGACGGCCACGGTCGCAGTCCTCTGGGGCGACCCGACCGAGGTCGCGCTTGGGCTCGTCTTCGTCTTCACGCTGCTGGCCGTGACGCTGACCGACCTCGAGCGGCGCATCATCCCCAACAAGATCCTCCTCGCCGCGGCGACCGCGGGCGTGCTCATCGCCGCGATCGGCGACCCCTCGAGCCTGCCGGAGCGGTTGCTTGCGGCAGTTGCCGCCGGAGGCGTCCTCTTCCTCGTCGCCCTCGCCTATCCCCGGGGGATGGGCCTCGGTGACGTCAAGCTGACCGCGCTGATGGGCTTCTATCTGGGACGCAACATCGCCCCCGCCATCCTGGTCGCGCTGCTGCTCGGCTCGATCGTCGGGCTGGCGATGATCGCTCGGGACGGGGCGGCCGCCCGCAAGCAGGCGATCCCGTTTGGTCCCTTTCTTGCAGTCGGCGGCGCAGTTGGCTTGCTGGCTGGAGATCAGCTGGTTGATCTGTACCTCTCCACCTTCTCCTAGTTTCAGGTAGTTGCACGGCAAAAGTTTTTGGCGGAATCTGCCGATTCAGGGAATGCGCTCCCCGCCGGAGCGAATGCCATTCCCATGCAACTGACGAAACCGATCACTCTCTCGAAGCCCTCGCTCGGCTCGCTCGGCGCCCTGCGCCGCGGCAAGAAGAGCGGCAGCCTCGCCGGCCTCAGCATCGAGGCCGGCAGCGTCGCCGTCGCCGGGGTCGCCGTCAACGGCAGCACCCAGCTGACCGCCTCGGCGGTACAGCCCCTGCAGCCCGGCGTCTTCCACGAGGGCGAGGTGATCGACCCCAGCGGTCTCACCGCGGCCGTCAAGCAGCTCTACTCCCGACACAAGTTGCCGAAACAGGTGCGACTGGGGATCGGCAACCAGCGGGTGATCGTCCGCACCCTGCGACTGCCGCTGATCGAGGACCCGAAGGAGATGGAGGCGGCGATCCGCTTCCAGGCCCAGGAGCACATCCCGATGCCGCTCGACCAGGCGGTGCTCCAGCACCAGGTGGTCGGCGGTGTTCCCGCCGACGAGGGCGCCGCCCCCCAGGTCGACGTCGTCGTCGTCGCCGCTCGTCGCGAGATGGTCGCCTCCTTCCTCGAGCCACTGCGCCGTGCGGGGGTCGAGCCCGCCGGAATCGACCTCTCCGCCTTCGGGATGATCCGGGCCCTGGCGCCGCTGGTAGCGCAGCCGACCCCGGCCGAAGGCGGCACCCCGGCCCCCCAGGAGTCGATCCTCTACTGCAACGTCGGCGACGTGTTGAACCTGGCGGTCGCCCGCGGCCGCTCGTGCCTCTTCACCCGCGTCTCCGGGACCGGGATGGAGGCGATCGTCGCCCGCCTCTCGACCGAGCGCGCCCTCAGCCCCGAACACGCCGAGCAGTGGCTGCTCTACGTCGGGCTGGAGACCCCGCCCGCCGAAATCCAGGGCGACCCCGAGACGGTCGCCGCCGTTCGTCGGGCGAACGAAGAGGGCGTCGCCGCCATGGTCGACGAGCTTCGCCTCTCCCTCGATTACTACCGTGCCCTCGAGAGCGCCGTCCCAGTTTCCCGCGTCGTTCTCTGCGGAACTGGCAGCGCCATCGCCGGCCTCGCCCCAGCGATGGAAGAGCAGGTCGGCCTGCCGATCTCGGCGCCGCGTCCGGCGGCGCTGAGCGGTTTCGACGAGGCCACCGCGGCTCGGCTGGTCCTGCCGATGGGCCTGGGGCTGGAGAGCTGAGGCATGCGCCCGATCGATCTGACTCCCTCGGAGATGCGCCAGGGCGCCCGCGCCCCGATGCGCACCGGCCCGATCCCCTACATCCTCGTCGGCGCCCTCGTCGCCGTCCTTGCCGGCGTCGCCCTGCTTGTCACGACCGGTAATCAGGTCACCGAAAAGGAAGGCGAGGTGGCGCAGCTGACGCGCGAAGACGCGGCCGCCCGGCAGGAGGCGCGGCGGCTGGCGCCCTACGTGCAGTTCCAGTCGCTGCACGAAGATCGCCTGGCGACGGTCTCCAGTCTCGCCGACAGCCGCTTCGACTGGGAACGCGTGGTCCGCGAACTCTCCCTGGTTCTCCCGGACGACGTCTGGCTGACGGAACTCAACGCCTCGGCTTCGGCTGAAGCCGAAGGTGGCAACAGCGGCCTTCGAAGCTCGATCGTCGGGCCGGCGATGGAACTCGAAGGCTGCGCCCATGGCCAGGAGTCGGTCGCCCGCTTCGTCACCGTGCTGAAGGACATCGACGGTGTCACCCGCGTCGCCGTCGCCTCCTCGGAATTGCCTTCCAAGGGCGAAGGAGAAGCATCGTCGGAAGGTGGCGAATCCGAAGGCGGCAGCGAATGCCGGACCCGCAAGTACATCGCCAAATTCGACATCGTCGTCGCCTTCGACGCCGCCCCTGTCCCGATCACCGCCGAAGGCGAAGGCGAAGCTCCGGCGACGGCAGCCGAAAACGCGGAAACGACTTCCACCGAAGCCGAATCGAGCGAAAGCGAAGAAGGATGAGCCAGAGCAACCGCATCATCGTCGCCATGCTCGCCGTCGTCGTCCTCGCGGTCGGCTTCTGGATGCTGCTTCTCAGTCCGAAGAAGGAAGAAGTCAGCAAGCTCGACAAGCAGGTCGTCAAACAGGAACAGCTGCTCTCGGCCCACCAGGCCGAAATACAGAGTGGCCTCGCCGCCCAGAAGGCGTTTCCAAGTTCCTACCGCGATCTCGTCGTCCTTGGCAAGGCCGCGCCCGCCGACGACGACACCGCCTCCCTGATCGTGCAGCTGAGTCGCATCGCTCGCCACTCGGGGGTGCGGTTCGAGACCTTCATCCTCAACCCCGCCAGCGGCGGCGAATCGGAGACGCCCGAACCGGTCGCCCCTCCCGCACCGGGCGAACCCGCGTCGTTCATCCCGCCGACCGAGGTCGCCGCCTCGACGATGCCGATCGGCGCCTCGATCGGACCGGCCGGGCTGGCGGTGATGCCTTACACGCTCACCTTCAAAGGCAACTTCTTCAACGTCGCCGACTTCATCCATGGCCTCGACTCGCTCGTGCAGTCGAACAACGAAGAAGTCGAGGTGACGGGCCGGTTGGTCACGATCAACGGCTTCAAGCTTTCGGAAGACCCGAGCAAGAAATTCCCGGCCCTGCAAGCCGAATTCACGGTCACCACCTTCCTCGTCCCGCCCGAACAGGGAGTCACCGCGGGAGCCAGCCCGACCAGCCCTGAACCTTCGACCACCCAGGTATCGACGACTACCGGAGGCACGCCGTGAAGCGGATCGGCCCAGAGCTGAAGTTGCCGAAGTTCAAGGGCGGCCAGACGAAGGTCCCACCCTTCCTCGCGGACCTCTATTACGACATTCGCGACCGCCGGCTGCTGCCGGTGATCCTGCTGATCCTGGTCGCGATCGTCGCCGCTCCTGTCCTGCTCAAGGACGAAGCCGAAGAACCGGCGCCGCCCCCGCCGCCGGCCACCAACCCCGGCCTCGCGCAGACCTCCGCCAAGACCCTCACGGTTGTCAAGTCCTCGCCCGGGTTGCGCGACTACAAGGAGCGGCTGCGCCACCAGCAGCCCTCGAACCCGTTCAAGCAGCACTACACCGGCCCGGTGCTGAAGGGTTCGGAACTGAACGAAAGCACCGCCACCACGACGACCACGACCGAAACCTCGGAAGAAACTTCCTCGGGCGGCTCCGGTACCCCGGCGAGCGGCGGATCGAACGTCGCCCCCGGTCAGCTCACCCTCTTCACCTTTGCCGTCAACGTGCGGATCGTCAAGGCGACGACCAAGCCCGACGGAACGGTGGAACAGTCCAAGCCCGAAGACCGCGAAAAGGTCATCGCCCCGGCGCCGCTGCCCGGAGCCAAGGTTCCCGTCGTCACCTACATGGGCATGGGCAGCAAGGAACACCTGCCGCTCTTCCTGGTCTCCGAAGACGTCTCCTCGGTCTTCGGCGAAGGCAAATGCGTCTCCGGGACCGGCACCTGCCAGCTGATCGAACTCGAACCGGGCCAGCCGGAGATCTTCGAATACGGCGAAAACCACGTTCGCTACAAGATCAACGTCCTCAAGGTCGTCCCGGTCGTCACCGGCAAATACTGATCCCAGCAGGGTTTCCCCATGGCTTCAGTAAATGAAGCCATGGCGCTACACTTGATGAAGCGAGATCGGTTGATCGCCCGTCTCCCTTTGATCATGAGCGCCGAGAGCAACTCCACCTGCCCTGTCTGCAGGACCGCTGAAGTCGTTTGCGGAAAGTGGACGCTGCTGCTGATCCGCGACCTCGCCGAGGGCAGCGCCCGCTTCTGCGAGCTCGAGCGCTCGCTCGAGGGGATCAGCCCCCGCACCCTCTCCCTGCGGCTCCGGGCCCTGGAGGAGGAGGGCGTCGTCGAGCGCCACACCTATCCTGAGGTCCCGCCCCGGGTCGAGTACGCGCTGACCGCCAAGGGCAAGGCCCTGGTCCCGCTGGTCGAGGACATGCGCAGCTACGGCATGCGCTGGCTGCTCGGCGACGCGGCCGACGTGGCTGGCGGGCGTCAGCCTGCTCACGCGTAACGGCGCCGACCTCCCGCTGCAAGTGCCCCTGCTGTTCGCAGTAGTTGGGGTATGTCTTATTAAGATGTGCCTTAATTAAAGGCATGCCTTTCTTCAACCGTAAAGACGAGCTCGCGGCTCTCTCGGAGCGGCTGCAGTCGAGCCGCGGCGAGTACTTCGTCCTCTATGGCCGCCGCCGGGTTGGCAAGAGCGAGCTGTTGCGGCATTTCGGAGAGGGCTGCCGCCAGTTCTATTTCGAGGCAAGCTCCGGCGGTCGGCGGGATCAGCTTGAGGATCTCGGGGCCGAGCTCGCTCGCTTCAGCGGCCGCGCCATCTATGCCGAGCAGCCTCTTGGCAGTTGGCGGGCGGCCTTTGCCGCTCTTTCCGAACTGCTGGGAGAGGGACAGACGATGATCGTGCTCGACGAGTTCCAGTTCATTGCTCGGCAGGAGCCGGAGATCGGGTCGCTGCTCAACCGGTTCGTCAGCCAGGAGGCCGAGAATCCCGACCTCTTCCTGTGCCTGTCGGGCTCGGACATCAGTTTCTTCGAGCGGGAGGTGGTCGGGTACGGGGCGACCACCTACGGGCGCCGCACCGGCTCACTTCGTCTGCTGCCGTTCCCCTGGCGCGAGATCGGCGCCTTCGCGCCCGGCTGGGGCGTCGAGGACAGGATCAGGGCCTGGGCGGTGTTCGGTGGCATTCCCTATTACCTGAAAGAGATTGATCCGGAGAAGCCGCTCTCGGAGGCGATCCGACGTGCCGTTCTCTACCCCGATGGGCTGCTGCGGGAAGAGCCCCGTTTCCTGCTCTCTCAGGAGAGTCGGCTGCGCGAGCAGGCCACCTACATGTCATGCCTGCGGGCCATCGCCGGCGGCGATACCCGACTCAACGAGATCGCCCAGCGCGTCGGCCGCTCCGCTCCTGACACCCGCGGCTTCCTCGAAACGCTCGAGGACATGGGTCTGGTCGAGCGGCGCTACCCCGTGGTCCAGGCTTCGAGCAGGAAAGTCATCTACGCCATCGTCGATCCCTTCCTCCGCTTTTGGTTTCGCTTCGTCGCTCCGCGCGAAAGTCGCCTTGGGACCCGCGGCGACGCCGACCGCTATCTGGAGGAGTCGGTCATGCCGCAAATAGACAGGTTCGTCTCCGAGGAGGCCTTCGAGCGGGTCTGCCAGGTCTGGCTCGGGGAGGAGGCAGGTGCCGCCGAGGTCGGATGGTGGTGGGGGCCGATCCGTCGCCGCGAGAACGGACAGCTTCGAAGCCGTACCTACGAGGCCGACGCGGTCGCCGTCGACGCCGAGGGGCGGGTGATGGCCATGGGGTCGTGCAAGTGGCCCGAGGCCGATAACGACAAGCACGAGCACGACGCCGGGGAGCTCGACAAGCTGGAGACGATCAGGGAAAAGCTCGACGCGCCTGATGCCGCGCTCTACTTCTTCGACCGAGCCGGCTTCTCGCCGCGCCTGCAGGAGTTGGCGTCCGAGCGTGACGACGTCCACCTGGTGCTGGCAAGCGAACTGGCCTAGCTTCGGCCTCAAGGACCGAGGGCGGTGATCGGGATCACCTGGACCCCGTCCTCCCTGCAGTAGCCATAGCCGCTGGCGATGATGACGCCGAGGGTGGTAGGCTCGCCGCTGCGCCTGGTGTCGACTTCGCGGGCGAACTTGAGCAGGTTCGCCGCGGCCTCCTCGATCGCTTCGGGCGCTCCTAGCTTCACCTCGAAGGCCGCCCATCTGCCGCCTGATTCGACGATCGCGTCGATCTCCAATCCCTTGTTGTCGCGGAACTGCCTTACATCGCCCCGATCCGGCTGGGAGTAGACGCGCAGGTCCCGGACCACCATGGACTCGAAGAGAAAGCCGAGCAGGTTGAGATCGCGCAGGAGGGCGGCGGAATCCACTCCCAGCGCCGCGACTGCCAGCGACGGGTCTACGAAGTGCCGCTTGGGGGATTTGCGGAGGATCGAGCGGGAGCGCAGGTGCGGCTCCCATGGCAGTTGGTCCTCGATGACGAAGAGCCGCTCGAGAGCCGACAGGTAGCTACTGACGGTGTGTTCGTTGAGCGGCGTGCCGCCGTCGGCCGAATCGGCTGCGAGGGTCGTGAGCGCCACGGAGGTTGCGACATTGCGGGCGAGGCCCCGCAGGAGACGGCGCACCCGCTCGGTGTCCCGGCGTACGGCATCGACACGATTGATGTCGGTGCGGCTGACCTCCTCCAGGTAGGCGGTGACACTCTCCATGGCCGCTTCGATCGGCATCTCCTGAAGCGCGGGCCAGCCACCGCGAACGATCGCCTGCACCAACTCGGGCAGCTCGGTGCTGTTGCTCGAACTCGCCCGGCCACCGTCCATCAGGTCATTGAGCGATATCGAGCCATCGCTGAGCCCCGACTCGAACAGCGACATCGGGCGCATGCGCAGACGGCTGAAGCGGCCGGCGCCGGAGTGACGGGTTATGTCGTCAGGGGGGACCGCGGAGCCGGCGAGGATGAACTGCCCCGGCTCTTGGCGGTCGTCCACCGCCCGGCGCACGTGATTCCAGATCCTTGGCTCCACCTGCCACTCGTCGATCAAACGGGGTGCATCGCCGGCGAGGATGAGACCGGGATCAAGGGCGACCGCCGCACGCGCCCTTTCGTCGACGTCGAGACGCACCTCGCTTGCGGCGACTTGGCGGGCGGTTCGGGTCTTGCCGCAGGCCTTTGGCCCCTCAATCAAGACGGCACCGCTGCTCTGGAGCCGTTTGCAAAGGATTTCATCAGCTATGCGGGACCGATAGGACCTGCTCATTAACGGGATTGTAAGAGATTGGGAGACGTATTTGTAAGAAGACCAATAGCGGAAATGTAACTCTTATAAGCGCGTGATTGAAAGAGGGCGCAAAATCGATCCAGACTCGCTTGCAATCGATCCTGCAAGCGCAGGAAGCGCAGGCGCAATCCGGAAGCCTGAGCCGTGCGTGACTTCCTCCTGAACGAATCGATCAAACGGCTTGCCACCGAGGCTGCGACGCGGCTCAGCTCGCTGGTCGCGATGGGGGAGGAGATCCCGTTCGACATCGCCGCCGATGCCGGCGACGATTCGGCCTTCTACAGCTACGTGCCGATGACCGGCCGCTACGTCAGCGAGCACACTGAGGAGCTGCGGGCGCTGCCGAGCTTCGGGTCCGCCCGCGAGGCGACCGTGGAAGCGGGCGTCGCCGCGCCTTATCTGGAGGCGCGCGGCCAGGGGGTGCCGGCCGACCCCGGCGCCCGGGCCGAGCTGATGCTGATCACGTTCTTTGCCGAGCTTTGGGAGGGATCCGCCGGCTTCGCGCTCGATCGCGAGCGGCTCGAGGGGGCGCTGGCCACGCTCGACGCCGAATCCCGCGATGCCGACGATGCCGAAGTCCTGATGGTCCCCCTCGTGGGGTTGCGGATGCCGATGCCGCGCCTGCAGCTGCCCCACGACGTCCGCATCGTCCGCGCCGACTCGATCGAGGCCCCAGTCGAGGCGATGCGCAGCGAGGGGATGGGCCGCGCCGCCTGGGAGCCGCAGTATCTGGCGGTCGCCGAGCAGGATTCCGAGGGCGGCGTCGAGGGCGCCCTGCAGCAGCTGCGAGAGCTGATCAGCGTGATGAGGATGTTCAAGGGCGGCGGCATCGGCCTCGGCCCCTACGCCTTCGCGCCCACCGGCGAAGGATGCTGGCGTCGGATCGCCACCGGCGTCCCGGCCACCCGTCCCGGCGGCTACCGCCTCAGCGAGGAGGAGGCCGAGGAGCTGATCGAGTTCGGGACCGCACTGGAGGCGCGCCCGGATCCCGACAACGCCCTCACCTGGGCGGTCGGGCGCTTCGAGATGGGGTGCGAGCGCCCCAGCGCGCTCGAGGGCCTGAGCGACCACCTGCTGGCGATGCGCGCCGTGCTCGAGGGGCACGGCCCGGTCGGCGCTTCGCTGCCGCTGCGTGCGGCGGCGCTGATCGCCGACGAGGAGATCGACCGGATCGAGGCCGGCGAACGGATCGAGGAGGTGCTCGAGCTGGAGCGGGCGACGATGAACGGCCGCCCGGTCGAAGGCGCCGTGGCGCTGGCGACGTGGCTCGAGGAAAACGCCCGCAAGCTGCTGCGCCAGGCTGCCCTCGGTGAGCTCGGCAACGATCTCAGCGCCGTCGCCGACGAGACCCTGATTGTCAGCGGCCTCGCCGAAGGCGACGCCGAGATCATGGTCTCTGCCGAGGAGACCGCGCCCGAGCCCGAGTTCGTCCCCGAGCCGGAGCCCGACGAGATCTCAATCGAAGCCGTCGAGCCCGAGCTGTCCGCCGAACTTCAACTGCCCGTCGACGAACTACCGGAGGAGGAGTACGTGGAGCAGGAGACGCGCATCATGGAGCCGGTCCCGGCCGCAGACGAGATCAGGATCACCGCCACCCCCTGGCTGGAGGAGGTCTCCGAAGCCCGCGGCGAGACGATCGACTGGCCGGCCGACTCCGACCGCGACATCCAGCACCGGGAGAAGATCGACACCCCTCGCGTGCGCCACCTCTTCCCGGTCCCCGAGGACGCCGACTGGGAAGTCAGCCACCTCGAGTTCGAGTACTCGCGCCGCGCACGGTAATCAGCTCGCAAGCCGAGGGGCTCATGCTACCTTTATGTACATGAGCGAGATGGTGGGAGTCGCGGAGCTACGACAGAACCTGAGCGTCTACCTGCGTCGGGTGAAAAAGGGCGAGCGGCTTGTCGTTACCGATCGCAATCGACCGGTTGCAGAGCTGGGACCAGCTCCCACCACGGGTCCCGACCTGGATCGGCTGATCGCTGAAGGTCGAGTTTCGGCGCCGCGGCGATCCGGCTTGCCGGAGCCGCTGGAGCTGAAGGGGAATCCCAGTGCCTTGAGCAAAGCCCTCGACGACATCCGCGGCGAACACTGAGTCGTGCCTGTCGTCTATGCGGACGCCTCTGCGCTGGTCAAGCTCGTCCGCGACGAGGCGGAGTCGACGGCTCTTCGCACCTATCTCGACGGCGCTGATCTCGTCAGCAGCGAGCTGGTGTTGACTGAGATTCCGCGAGCGGTGCGCCGTGCGACGGCGCGGGATCCCCATCTTCCTCTCGATCTGCTGCTGGAGCGTGCCGGCGCTGTGATCGAGGTGTTGGGGCTGCGACCGCTGGACCGAGCGATTCTCACCGGCGCGGGGGCGCTGTCCGAGCCGGCGCTGCGCGCGCTCGATGCCATTCACGTCGCTGCGGCCGTAGATCTCGATCCGATCGACGCCTTCGTGACCTACGACGAGCGTCAGGCCGCAGCCGCGCGGCTGGCGGGGTTGAGAACGATGGCACCTGCCTGACTCAGGCTCAGGATCACCGCCACCCCTCCGACGCCGGCGGCCAGGACCGGCGTTCGAGTCGACCGGACGCCGGGGCTGGGCTCGATCGCGCAGTGGAACAAGGAATACGGTCACGTCGGCCAGCCCAACGCGATACCCGTGGTCGGCGACTGGGACGGTCTTTAAGCGGTTTCAGGCCCGGCCCGCCGCCATCTCCACCCGCTTCTCGGCCGAGGCGAAGAGGTAGCGGTCGATCTCGGTGAGGCCGCGGAGGTCGTGGACGTCCTCGTCGAGGTAGGGGACGCGGATCACGCAGCTGGTGCGGAGCTCGTTGGCGAGGTGGTCGATGTTGCGGGCGTCGCGCTCGGCCAGGGCCTGGTAGTCGGCGAAGTTGGCGGCGACGCGCTTGGCGAGGCTCTCGTCGCCGAGCTTCTCGGCGAGGGCGCTTGGGAGGTCCTCGATCTCGGCGTGCAGCCCGTCGCTGGGGTAGTGGACCTTGTTGACGACGACGCCGCCGAAGGGGAGGTTCGCCTCGACCAGTTTGCGGTGGAAGTAGACGGCCTCGTCGATCGGCTCGCCCTGGGGGCCGCAGACGACGAGGAAGCAGGTCTCGGGGTCGGCGAGGAGCTTGTTGACCCGCTTGGCGCGGGCCTGGAAGCCCTCGACCATGCCGCTGAAGGCGTTGAAGAACTCGGCCAGGTCGGCGATCAGGTCGAAGCCAACCAGGCGCTTGAAGACGCCGAGGACGACGGAGACGCCGCGGCCGGTCACCTTCGCCGCCAGCCCGGTCGGCTTCATGAACATCCGCATCGATTTGCCCTCGATGAACTGGGTCAGTCGTTTCGGCGCGTCGAGGAAGTCCAGCGCGTTGCGGGTCGGCGGCGTGTCGAGGACGAGGAGGTCGAACTCCCCTTCGGTGTGCAGCTCGAACAGCTTCTCCATCGCCATGTACTCCTGCGAGCCGGCCAGCGCGCTGGAGATCTGCTGGTAGATCCGGTTGTTCAGCACCCGGTCGCGGGACTCCTCGTCGGGTGCCTGGCGGGCGATCAGCTCGTCGAAGGTCGCCTTCGCGTCGAGCATCATCGCCCACAGCTCGCCCTTCATCGCGATCCCCTGCTCCTCGAACAGGGCGGGGTCGACGCGGCGGGCCTCGTTGCCGAGCTCCTCCAGCCCGAGCGAGTCGGCGAGCCGCTTCGCCGGGTCGATCGTCAGCACACAGACCTTCAACCCCTGGGCGGCCATCCCGGTCGCGATCGCCGCCGAGGTCGTCGTCTTGCCGACCCCGCCGGAGCCGGCGCAGATGCAGATCGACTTGCCCTCGAGGACTTCGCCGAGCGCCGCCATCAACCGAGCTTCCCCGCCAGCTTGCGCGCGGCCTCGACGTCGAGCTCGGGCTCGAAGAGGAAGGGGAGGGCCTTCACCGGCGCCTCGACGCCGCGCTTCAGGCGCGAGAGCTGCTGGCGCTGGGACTTCGCCCGTCCGTACTCCGAGAGCGCCGCCCGCGCCGCTGCCCTGGCGGCGCCGTTCTCGTTCTCGGCCAGCGCCGCCAGCTTCTCCGCCTCCTCCTTCTTGAACCGCTCCGGGTAGAGGCCGTTGAGGTAGACGCGGTCGACCGCGACCCCGACCTCGTCGCGCAGGTCCTTCTCCAGGGAGATGGACTCGTTGACCGGCATCTCCTCCGGCAGGGCGACGATCGCGGTGCCGGTGTGCTCCTGGTCGGTGATGAAGCGGTCGAGCTGCTGCGCCTGCGAGTGGATTGGGCCGACCCGGGCGATCGAGGCGAAGGTGCGCGGCGTCTGCAGGAAGCCGACCCCGTGGCCGGTCGCCGGCGCGTCGACGATCACCAGGTCGTACTTGCGCCCGCTCTTCACCTTGCGGTCGAGCTGCGCCAGCTCCCAGATCTTGCCGATCGTGACCAGCTCCTTCAGCCCCGGCGTCGCCGCGGCCAGGTAGTTGAAGATGCGGCTGCGGAAGAGCATGTCCCGCATCGCCCGCACCTTCAGCTGCAGCAGCACGTACTCGCGCATCGACTCGTCGGGGTCGATCGAGATCGACCAGAGGCTCTCCTCCATCTCGACCTCATGGAAGCCGACGGATGCGTGATCGAAGATCCGCGAGGCGTTCTCCTGCGAGGAGACCTCGCAGATGATCGTCCGCTTGCCTTCGGAGGCGGCGCGCAGCCCGAGCGCCACCGCCACCGTCGTCTTGCCGACGCCACCCTTGCCGGTGACGATCACGAGTCGCTTGTCCAATAGGTCGGGGATTGGCTGATTCCTAGCAATTTCGGAGGCCGGCAGGAAAAGCGGGGTCCCATCCGAATATCCGCGCAATGGGATTTCTAAGCCGCAAGAAGCCAAAGCCCGCTCCCGTCGAGGTCCATGAGGAGCAGCCGATCGTCGACGAGCTGAGGGAGATGGAAGACGCTGTGCCCGAGAGGGACGAGGGCGCTCGGCCCGCGGGTCCTGTCTCCGATGGGCCGGCCGAGGTTGTGGCTGAAGGTGGGCCGTCCGAAGAGGTTGCCCTTCATACCGAGGAGGAGTCTCCGGAGGCTGAGGGGGATGGGCGGATGAAGGCGATCGACCTGATCGCGCCGACCCGGCTGGATTTCCTGGCCGAGAAAGAGGCGGCGGACCAGCAGCCGGTCAAGACGGCCGAGGTGATCGCCTTCGCCAACCAGAAGGGCGGCGTCGCGAAGACGACGACGACCCTGAACCTGGCGGTGGCTTTCGCCGAGTCCGGCTACCGGGTCCTCTGCATCGACCTCGACCCGCAGGGGAACCTGACGATGAGCCAGGGGATCGACCCCGACAAGGTCGAGAAGAGCCTTTACGACGTGCTCGTCAACGACATGCCGATCTCCGAGATCATCGTCAAGCGGGAGATCGACATCGCCGTCGCCTCGATCGACCTGGCCGGGGCCGAGATCGCGATGAGCACCAAGATCGGACGCGAGCGCTCGCTGGAGAAAGCGCTGAAAGAGGTCTCCGGCGACTATGACTTCGTCTGCATCGATACGCCGCCGAGCCTCGGCCTGCTGACGATCAACGCGCTCACCGCCGCCAACAAGGTGATCGTCCCGGTCCAGTGCGAGTACCTCTCGATGCGCGGTCTGGTCCAGCTCCAGAACACCCTGCGAATGATCCAGGAGAACCTCAACCCCGACGTCAAGATCGAGGGGATCCTGCCGACGATGCTCGACTCGCGGACGATCCACGCCAAGGAGGCGATCGAGATCCTCGAGGAGAACTTCGGCGACCTCGTTTTCCAGTCCCGGATCAAAAAGGCGATCAAATTCGCCGAGGCCCCGGTCAAAGGCGCCTCCGTGCTCAAGTACGATTCGGACTCGAGCGCCGCGAACTACTACCGGGATCTGGCGAAGGAGGTTCTGTCCCATGGCTCGGCGTAACAAGCGCGCAAGCATGCGCGAGGGACCGCTTTCCGACCTCTTCAGGTCGACCTCGGAGGACGCGCCGGTCGATCCCCCGGAGGCGCCTCGCTATGGGCGGGAAGACCCGGCCGAGGCTAAAAAGCAGCAGGACGAGGGCGCTCGGGACGCGGGTCCTGTCGCGGCAGGGGACCCACCATCTCCTCCGGTAGCTAAAGCTTCCTCAGAGACGGTCCCCCCTACCGCGCCACCCGCGTCAGAGGCGCAGCAGGCTGACCTCCCTCTTCAGCAGGATGAGGCTCCCACCCTTTACGACCACGAGGAAATCGAGGGCTCGACGGAGTCCGCGCCGGAGCGGTTGAAGCGGGTATTCAATGAGGAGCCGCTGCCCCGGCGGGAGCAGTTCAGTACTGAGAACCCGCGCTACGGGCGCGAGGAGCCGGCCTATGAGCCGCCGGGGAGCGGCGAGCCGCACCAGCCGGTGATCAAAGTCGTCGGCGTCGGCGGGGCCGGCGTCAACGCGGTCAACCGCATGGTCGACGCCCGCATTCCCGGGGTCGAGTTCATGGCTGTCAACACCGATCTTCAGTCGCTGCAGCTCTGCGTCGCCGACGTCACCGTCCACATCGGCGACGAGCAGACGCGCGGCCTCGGCGCCGGTGCCGACCCCGAGGTCGGCCACCGCTCGGCCTTCGAGGAGCAGGACAAGATCAAGCGCCTGCTCAAGGGCTCCGACAAGGTCTTCGTCGCCGCCGGCGCCGGCGGCGGCACCGGCTCGGGCGCCGCCCCGGTCGTCGCCCGCCTCGCCCGCGAGGTCGGCGCCCTGACGGTCGGCATCGTCACCAACCCGTTCAGCTTCGAGGGCAGCCGTCGCGGCGGTCAGGCCGAGAAGGGCATCGAGGAACTGGCCGCCGAGGTCGACACCCTGATCGTCGTCCCCAACGACCGCCTGCTCGAAGTGCTCGACCAGCAGACCTCGATGGTCGAGGCCTTCCAGGTCGCCGACGACGTGCTGCGTCAGGGCGTGCAGGGCATCTCCGACCTGATCACGCTCCCGGGCCTGATCAACCTCGACTTCGCGGACGTGCGCACGATCATGTCCGACGCCG
>CAMLHB010000008.1 GCA_946479725.1 uncultured Actinomycetes bacterium
TCGAGACCCGTCGTCAGCTGGCATGGACTCGAGGTCACATTCTGTGACCTCAAAAAAGCCAGCGGTTGAGGATCGCCAACCGTCGGGTAGGGGAGGCGCAGGCGTTCCCGGGTGAAGGAGGTTGCAGATGGAGAGTTGGGACCTGAAAACGGTCGAGGTCGAGGCGCACCAGCCGCGGATCCTCGCTTCGGCCGACGATGCGCGGACGATCCTCTTGCTGCTGTCGGCGGGGGAGGAGCTGCAGGAGCACGAGGTGCACGAGCGGGCGCGGGTGATCGTCGTCGACGGCGAGGTCGACGTCACCACCGAGGACGGCGCCGATTTCGCCAGTGCCGGCGCGGGTCACCTCTTCGAGTTCGCTCCCGGCGAGCGGCGGACCGTCGTTGCCCGCTCCGACGCGCGCCTCTTGATGGTCCTCTCACCCTGGCCCGGCGACGGCCACCCCGGCGCGATGACGCTGGAAGAGAAGGCCCAAGCGCGCGAGAAAGCCGCCGAACACGCGGCGCAGTAGGAGACTGGCTACCAGACGACGAGCGAGCGGGGCCTGTCGTGCTCCGTGATCGCCCGGTCCTTCGTCAGGAACTTGACGCCGTGCTCGATCGCGGTGGCATAGATGAGCCTGTCGGTTGGGTCCCGGGGGAAGGAGGCTGGTAGGCCCACGGCGGTGTCGGCGATTGCAGGAGTGACGCCGACTGTCCGCATCTGCCCGCTCAGGTCTTCCAGCCAAGTTCGAACTGGGACGTCGATGACGATTCGCTGGCGCTCGGCCAGCCAGGCGAGCTCATACCAGGAGGCGGCGGAGATGAGCAGCTCCTCCGCAGCTTCCAGCGCGCGCTGCGCTGGTCGACTGATCAGGTCTGGTTCTGCCGACCACCAGTGTGCGACATGGGTATCGAGCAGGACGGCACCCATCTAGGAGAGGTCCCACATCTCTTCGGTGTCGAGAAGGGTCTTCTCGTCCACCGCCGTCCTTGCGCGCCCCCGGTACAGACCCTTTAAAGAGTGCGCGCCGGCAGGCGGTACCAGCCGGGCGACTGGGCGGCCGTGGCGGGTGATCTCGATCTCTTCCCCCGTCGCCGCCTCATCCAACAGGCGGAGGAAGTTGGCCTTTGCCGCGGTTGCAGTCATCGATTTAGCCATATGGCCATAATAGTGGTCACTTCGGTGGAAAGCCTGTTGGGCGAGTTCGTTCATCCCCCGCTCTAGGAGGTGGAGCGTCAAGTTCTCCCCCTCAGCCGCCGAAAAAGCCCCCAAGGAGCGTGATGGAAGAGCTATTCGGCAGCCAGGTGGAGGATCCGACCGAGTCGCGGGAGCGGCGACGGGTCGAGCGCGCGGTCTTCGAAACCGATCGACAGCTGATCGAAGGGGACTTGACGTTGCCGCCGGCCGGCTACCAGAGCCGCTTCTCGGATTCGCTCAATCGCGGTGAGTTCGAGTTCGTGCCGCTGACCAACGTCCGGCTTACCTCGCTGGCCGACGGGAAGGCGTCCGAGGTCCCCTTCCTCGTCCTCTCCAAGCGCCAGATTCGGATCGCCTACCCGGTCGAGCAGTAGACCCGGCTCGTCAGTCCCGCCGCATCCGTCCTCGGTTCGCGTAGGAGCCGAGGTCGACGAGGAAGGCGAGGATGACGATGAACCACTCGAAGCCGGTGACCTGGTTGCTGCTGGCCGACCACATGACCGCGTAGGCGAGGGTCGTCCAGGGCAGCAGGAAGAAGCCGAGCAGAGGGACGAACCAGCTGTCGAAGGCCCGGCTTAGCAAATCGGAGAAGAGGAAGATCGCGAACAGCGCCAGCCGCGGCGAGATGAACGCGAGCAAAACCACGAGGCAGCCCATGCGCGCACGCTACCTTCTCGATAGGAGGTCACGCGAATGAACAGACTTGGCAAGCTGATGACGATGATGCACCCGGAGAAGACGAAGATGGTCGCCCCGGAGGAGGCGCTGCCCGGTCGCAGCGAGCGCGCCTACGGCGTGCCGGCGACCCACGCGGTGCTCGGCACCCCGCTCGAGCCCCCCTTCCCGGAGGGGATCGAGGTCGCCTACTTCGCGCTCGGCTGCTTCTGGGGTGCGGAGCGGCTGTTCTGGGAACTCGATGGCGTCTACACGACGGCGGTCGGCTACCAGAACGGGACCACTCCGAATCCGACCTACGAGGAGGTCTGTTCGGCGAAGACGGGGCACGCCGAGGCGGTGTTGGTCGCCTTCGACCCGCGGGTCGTCTCCTACGCAGACCTGCTGAAGGTGTTCTTCGAGGAGCACGACCCGACCCAGGGGATGCGCCAGGGCAATGACGTCGGCACCCAGTACCGCTCGGGGATCTACTTCACCAGCGACGCCCAGAAGGCCACGGCGGAGGGGGCGCGCGAGGCGTATGACCGCTCGCTGCGGGAGGCCGGCAAGGAGGGGATCACCACCGAGATCCAGCCGGCGGGCCCCTTCTACCTCGCCGAGGACTACCACCAGCAGTACCTGCACAAGGTGCCGAACGGCTACTGCGGGCTGAAAGGCACCGGGGTCGCCTGCACGATCCCCGCCGCGGCGGCCTAGGGGGGAGCGCCACCGCGCCGTTGCCCGCCGGGCGCGCCGAATAGCATCCCGCCCTTCGTGGCCCCCTCCTTCGGCTCCTACATCGCCGGCTGCCTCGCCCTGATCGGGATCGTCGCCGCCCTCGGCCTCGGCGGCTACTGGCTGCGGCGATGGATCGTGCCGGAATTCAGCGGCGCCCTGGCGCGGCTGGCCGACGCGACGCTGGCGGTGGCGATGCTCGTCGTCTGCCTCGAGATCCTCGGCTCGCTCAGCGCGCTGTACTTCGGCTGGATCGTCGTTCTCTGCATCGGCGTCGGCCTCGGCGCCGCCTGGCTCGGGCGCTCGAAAGCGACCGGCCAGGGTGCTGAGGTGGCGGCGCCGCGGGTCGAGAACATCGCCCTGCTGATCGCCCTCGGGGTCGCTTCCTGGACCGTCGCCGAGTGGACCTTCCCGACCCAGTCGAGCCTCGACTTCGGGATGTTCGGCGGCGACACCACCTGGTACCACATGCCCTTCTCGGCGTTCATCGCCCAGGAACACTCGACGGTCCACCTCCACTACACCGACCCGCTGCGGCTGGCCGCCTGGTTCTACCCGGCCAGCACCGAGCTGATCAACGCCTCGACGATCGTCGTCTTCAAGAGCGACTGGCTGGCGCCGCTGCAGAACATGATCTGGCTGCCGATCGGGCTGCTCGCCGCCTGGTGCATCGGCCGTCCCTACAAGGTCGGGCCGGCGACCCTGGTCGCGGCGGCGATCGTCCTCGACTCCGGAGTGATGATCGAAACCCAGCCCGGGGAGGCGCGCAACGACATCATGGGATTGGCGTTCCTGCTCGCCTTCGTCGCCTTCCTGATCAACGGTCACCAACGGCGGGCGCCGGCGGCGGGGGCGGTCCAGGACGCGCCGGAGCGAGATGCGCCGCTGCTCGACAAGGGGCCGCTGGTGATGGCCGGGATCGCGGCGGGGCTCGCCGGCTCGGTGAAGACGACCTTCCTGGTGCCGGTGGTGGCGATCACGATCGGCGTCGTCATCTTCAGCGGCCGCGGCCGGCGCTGGACCACGGCCTGGGTGATGGGGCTGCCGATGCTGGTCGTCGGCGGCTACTGGTACCTGCGGGCGGCGATCAAGACGGGCGGCAACCCGATCCCGATCACCAAATTCGGGCCGCTCAACCTGCCGAAGCCCGACCAGATGCCGCTCGACCCGCGGCCGCGCTTCTCGGTCTCCCACTACCTCACCGACCCGACCATCTATCGGCGCTGGTTCTTCCCCGAGCTCGACAACGCTCTCGGGCCACTCTGGCCGCTGATCCTGATCATCGCCGTCAGTGCCGCCGTCTATATCGCCTGGCGCTCGCGCAACAAGATCCTCAGGGTGGTCGCGGTCGCCTCGCTGCTGACCGCGGTCGTCTACGTGTTCACGCCGCTGACCGCGGCCGGACAGGACGGTTCCCCGACGGGATTCTTCACCAACACCCGCTACCTGATCCCCGGCCTGGTTTTGGCGATGGCGATCATGCCCCTGGCGCGGCCGATCCGGGCGCCCGACAGGCGCGCCTGGCAGACGCTGCTCTTCCTCACCCTGGTCTTCGCGATCACGGTCCTGACGACGCCGCGCTGGTTCACCTCCTACATCGTCGGCACGGTCTTCCTGACGCTCTGCCTGGTCTGGGCGCC
The DNA here is from genome assembly GCA_946479725.1 of uncultured Actinomycetes bacterium. Next base: position 4,209 of record CAMLHB010000008.1, read on the forward strand.
GGCGGCGCTCTCGCTTGCGCGGACGCGCTGGAGCGTCAGCCGCGCCGCTGTGGCGGGTGGCGCGGTGGCGCTGGTGCTGCTGGCGGTGGTGCTTGGGCGCGCCCAGCAGGTTCAGTACGCCGATCAGCATTACGTCAACCCGGATCCGTTCCTCGGCGAAGGCGGTCCGAAGGAAGCCTACGTCTACACCCAGAGGCTCCACGACCAGCGGATCGGGATCATCGGCTCCAGCCAGATCATCTTCGGCCAGTACGGCTTCTACGGCAACGACGCGACCAACCAGGTTGAATACATCGGCGTCCACGGCCCCCACGGCTCCAACCGCCTGCCGACCAGCTGCGAGCAGCTGCGCGCTCTGATCAACCAGGGCGACTACGACTACCTGGTGATGAGCCAGTACACCCAGGACACCGGCCCCTACAACTCCGGCGTGCCGAACCCGTACCAGTTCCCCGTCTTCGCCTGGGTGAAGGGCGACCCGGCCGTGAAGCTGGTCGTCAAAGACTTCAAAGCCTCGCCGCAGCCCGACTACGTCTTCAAGGTCGAAGGCAAGCTCGACCCCTCGTCCTGCAAGCCCGAAAAGCGGCCTGAAGTGGTCGGCGAAGAAGCAATTGAATAGCTAGTGGGCCGCCGCGAAGGCGTGCTCGCGGATCAGCTCGGCGGAGAGTTGTGGTTGCTCCCACCAGAACATGTGGCCGACGTCCTCGAGGACCTCGAAGCGAGCGCCCGGCATCAGCGAGGCGATCAGCTCGCCGTTGGGGAAGGGGAGGACGCCGTCTTCGGTGCCGTGGACGATCAGCGTCGGCGTCGAGATTTCGCCGAGACGGCCGCTGGTGTCGTGGCCGAAGATCGCCTGGGCCTGCAGTTCGATCGTCGCTTTCGCGGCGGGCACGCTGGTCGCCATCTCATGAAAGGCCGCCCAAGTCTTCTCGTCGGCCAGGAAGGCGGGGGAGAGGTTGACTTCGTAGCCGGCCCTGATCGCTTGGTCCCGGTCGCCCGACTGCAGCCCGGCGACGAGCTTCTGCAGGTTCGCCTCGGGCATCAGCTGCGACCCCGGCCCGCCGCAGTAGGTGCAGCCCAGCGTCAGCGAGCGCAGCTTCCCGGCCTCGGCCAGCGCCAGCTCCTGGGCGATCATCCCGCCCATCGAGATCCCGACCACGTGCGCGCTCTCCAGCCCCAGCGCCTCCAGCAGCCCGGCCGTGTCCTCGGCCATCTCGACGATCGTGAACGGCCCGTCGACCGGCGCCGAGAACCCCATTCCCCGGTTGTCGAAGGCGACGACGTCGAAGCTCTCCTCCAGGGCGTCCCGAAACGGCCGCCCCCAGGCCACGTGCGTCCCGCTCATCCCCTGGATCAGCAGCAGCGGCTCACCCTCACCGGCCCGCTCGTAATGAAACTCCCGACCCGCAACCTCGATTTTCGCCATCCCCGGATCCTAAGCGAGCCGCCCACCCACCGCCTAACCTTGACCCCCTGCCCCCGTAGCTCAGCTGGATAGAGCATCGGACTTCTAATCCGACGGTCGCTGGTTCGAATCCAGCCGGGGGCGCTAACTATCTTCCCCGCTTCTTGATTCAGTAGCGAAAGCGCGCATCTCCGGAGGGGCCGGGCCGATCAGCAGGTTGAAGGGGAGGATCGGCCGCCTACCGTCTCTCAATAGAAGCGGTTGCCTTTTTCCGCGTGGTCCATTCGGGTCCAACAAGATCGTTGGACGAACACCGGCTGAACGCTGAAAAGCGTCGAAGATCGGCTGTCCTAGGGGGTTGCCCTCCGGTGAAAGCACACGCGATTCAACGTCCCACTCATCAAGATGCTCGCGAGGCAGGATGATGTCGTAATAGTGGATCTCGGCAGAGGGCACAGCGACTGCGGCCCCGAAAAGCATGATTCCGAGAACGTGATCGGGAAGGTGGATTTCGCCAAGGGCTCTGTTAGCGGCTGCCGCTGGTGCGCCATTGGACCACCAGAGCGCTACCCAGCACTCGTCTTGGTCATTTAGCTGCCGAAGCGCATCTTCAATTCGGCTTTGGACTCGTTTCAAATAGTGCTGCTCGGTGTCGTGTGTTGCGACAACCGCCCCATGAAGATCTCGAATATGCGGAGGCAGCCGCTTCTGCCTCCTTCGATCCTGCCGCCGGGCCAATCGTCGTTCAGCTCGGTTGGGGATATACGGAGGGCGGGGATTGTCGAAGGAGATGTGGCTCGTAAGGACGCCGCTTTCTGGGCAGAGCTCGGGGAGGAGCGGCGCCATCCGCTGGAAAAAGTTGACCTCGGCTTTGGAGAGGCCAACTGCTTTGAACTCGATGCTTACTCCCCAATCCGCACCGGGTTCCTTGAGGCGAAAGTCGACATTCGGTCACCATGCTTGGAAGGCCCACTGTCAAGCTCAAGTTCGAGGCCGTCTTCGAAGACCCTCAATACCGACCTCCCAGCCATCAGCTCAGCCACCGTCGGCCAAATAGCCCGGTCACTGCGTAGCTTTGCCATCAGCTTGCTTTCTTCTACGCCGCGCTCGGTCAGAGCATCTATGGCGCTGTCGAGCATGCAACATGCAGCCGCGGCATCGATATCAGGCCTTCGGGTTAGCTCCTCTGAGAGATGGTCAATGCCGAATGCGTCCAGCCGTTCACGGGAGGACGCAATCCTGTCCGCGGGCAGGCCGGTCAGTCTGGTCGTCCAGTCGTCGACGGTTTTCATGTCGGTCATGTCCCCATGATGGCCGCCGTGGGGTCTGCCATGATTTCTCTCTCTATGGAGCAGCCCGCCCACATCAAGGTCAGCGGCGCTCTCGAGGGCGAGTTCATCATCACTGAGGAGCGCAGCGCCAACGAGTTCGTGATCACTCGCGATACGTCTTGGCAGGCCATGCTCGGCAAGGGCGAGCGTGAGGCCACCGAGGAGGAGATTGCGGCCCTAGAAGCAGAGCACGGGCCGTTCCAGCCCGCAGACGGCGAGGGGTAGTCCTTGCCCATCCGGCGGGGTCATGCCCGCGTCCTCTTCAACGAGGGCGCCTTTGCCGAGGACACGATGCGGAGTGGCCGGGCCGGGGCGGAGACGCTGCGCGCTGCTCGCAGCGAGTTCGAGCGAGTTGGCGTCGAGATCAAGACTCTGCGCCGCTGTGATCCCGAAGGTCGCGACGGCACGAAGCTCCCGGCCTGCTTCAAGGTCTACCTGCCGGCTCCGAAGGGCAAGTTCGGGATGGTCTTCCGCTTCATCCGCGACAGGGAGGGCCTCGCACTCCGCTATCTCGCATTTGGCGTTCGACATCACCCTCGCGACTCCAACGCACAGACCGTCTACGAGATCGCGCACCGGCGGCTCCACGGCCAGTTGCCATAGGAGCTCGATTTGGGATCAAGTCGCCCCAAAAACTTGGTCCCGAAATTGGTCCCCAACTCCAGCGAACTCAGCCGAACTCCTTGGACGTGATCGGCTCTGTCAGGCCAGATTCGGCCTGCTGGCCACCTTCCGGCTGAACTTCTAATCCGACGGTCGCTGGTTCGAATCCAACCGGGGGCGTCAATTGCTACGCTTTACCTATGGTTGAGAAGGTAAAGAATCAGACTAGGGTGTCCAGCAAGCATCAGGTGACGATCCCTGCTGGCGCATTCCGGACGGCCGGCTTTGAGCCCGGGGATGTCTTGAAGGTCGAGGCCGAGGGGGCGGGACGGGTGGTACTCACGCGCGTTGCTGATCTCGTGGATCAATACTCCGGACGTCTCGGAACCGGTGGCGATCTGCGTAAGCGCGTCGGAGGACTGCGCGACGAGTGGCGGTAGTCCTCGATTCGGACGCGGTCGTCGGCTTCCTCGACGGCGACGACGCTCTTCACGCCGCCGCCGACGCGGCAATTCGCGATGTCATTGGCGAGCACCGGATGCTCGCCTCAGCGGTGACCTACGCCGAGGTCTTGACCGGCGCTCGTCTCGGTCATCACGACGAAGGGGCAGTCGCCGGATTCTTTGCCGAGTTGATCTCCGTCGTTTTGCCCGTCGATGTCGACGTCGCAGACAGGGCGGCGCAACTTCGCGCTCAAGTCAGGTCGTTGCGAATGCCGGATGCGTTGATCGTCGCTAGCGCCGACATTGAGGCGGGCGTCGATCTGATCATCACCGGTGATCAGCAGATCGCGAACATCGCCGGGTTGAGCTGCACGGTCCGACTTCTGGATTGAGGCCCGCCGGTGCGGTGGAATCTGAGTCTCGAAAACTTGGTCCCGAAATTGGTCCCCAACTCCAGCGAACTCAGCCGAACTCCTTGGACGTGATCGAACTCCCTGGTACGGATTCGTCCTGTCGGACGCTTCCCGGCTGAACTTCTAATCCGACGGTCGCTGGTTCGAATCCAGCCGGCGGCGCTTAATCTCAGAGTGTCGGCCCGGACTTGGTGGTACTCAGGTGGTACACTTGTTTTGTGCCCACGCATCATCCCCGTATCCAGATCACTGAGGATCGCGAACTGACCGCAGCGTTGCGCGCTGCTGCACCGCATCTGCCCGCGGACCTGCCCCGCTCTCGTCAAGTGCGGGAGTTGGCGATCGTGGGGGCGCGTCACCTCAGCGGCGAGCTGGTCGAGGAGGGCAGGCGTCAGGAGCTTCTCGAGCAACTGGCTCAGAGCTTTGAGGAGCCCGAGGCGTCAGGCCTCGACTGGGACCTTTTGCGCGACGGCAAGCCCCGTGCCTGGCCGCTCCGCTAGCGCCCCGGCCTGGGGGACGCTTCCGCTCATGGTCGACACCTCCGCTTGGGCTCGCGCACATCACCCGTCGGTCCGTGAGTCCTGGAAGCAGGCGTTGTTGGACCGCCGCCTGCGTCTATCTCCTGTCGTGCGCTTCGAGATCTTGCTCAGTGTTCGCGACGGTAGGAGCTTCGACACCCTCGCGGAACAACTTTCAGCCATTCAGGCTGCTCCGCTCAACACCTCAGTGATTCGTTCCGCCGAGCAGGCGATGCGGTCGCTGGCGCATCGCTCCGCCGGTGCGCAGCGCCTTCCAATCGTCGACTATCTGGTCGCCGCCGCGGCTCTGGAACTCGGCGCGGCGGTGATCCACTACGACCAAGACTACGACACCCTCGCGGAATTGATGGGATTCGATTCGGTCTGGTTGGCCCCCGCGGGGACACTTCCGTAGGGGACGAAATCTCTGCGGTCAGCGGACCGTCAAGCGCCCCCGAAAAACTTGGTCCCGAATTTGGTCCCCAACTCCAGAGCCGGTGGGACGCTTCCCGGCTGAACTTCTAATCCGACGATCGCTGGTTCGAATCCAGCCGGGGGCGCTTCTAGCTCGTCCCTCTGTCGTCGTTCAGCGGCGGACGTAGCCTGCCTTCTTGCAAGCCATCCTTGGTCTCAAGGATGAACCGGCCTTGCGGTCCGCTTTTCGTCTCGCTGACCACGAACGTCGTAAGGGCACCACCCACTCTTCCCTCGCCAAACGAAAAGCCATCCGAGATTCCCGAGAGCCGCTTATGAGAAAGAGGAATCTCCCCAACCTCAATTCTCATTTTTCCTTTGATTCGGATGTGTTGGATTGGCCAGAGACCGAGGCTTGAGCCATCTATCTGCGGGTTGAGGCACAGGGTTCGGTTATCGACCGTGCCGTCAGGAAGCACATGTGGGTGCGAGAAGGGTCCTCCGAGATCGAGAGTCATGTTTTTCTCCACGTCGTCAACGACGTTCGCCAGGTCTACTTCCTCGGAAACCTGCTGAAAGCGCTGATCAAACAGCGAGGCCGCGATTTCTCCAAGGCTGCCGAAAGGGTCGCCCTCCTCATTGAAGATTTGAACCCCCACGGGAGGCTCGAAGACCTCCTCTACGCCGTCCGGAGAATTGCAAGTGACGACCGTCTCGAGGAGATCCAGCGAGATCACCTTGGGGTAGATCGATCCGAGTTTGTTGACGACCTCCCCGCCGTCAAAATCATTCGGTACGTCCTCCGGTGTAAGCGGGATCGCGCTGTTCGCCTCCGCCTTCTTGCGTGCCGGGCCGGAAAAGCCAGCTTCTGAGACCAAGACCAACTTATCGGTTGGGAGGGTCGAGTGCTTCTGTAATTGCGTCTCAACCCAAGTCACATCCGCCTTTCTTCCTGATGCAGTCGCCTCAATTCCTATTTGGATCTGATGATTGGCCGCAACCGTCGTGATTAGGACGTCAACCTCCCGCTCCTCATCGGTGTCCGAATCAGCCAAGAGGGCCGATTCCTTCACAGTTGCGTCGCCGGCGACCGTTTCGTGAAGGATCCGGACTACCTTCTGGAAGAGGTTTGAACGTTGAGGCATTTGCGTGGACTGGGGAAGGGGTGGAGCTGATCCCTATTGGGGACGCGGGGGAGATGGCACTCCTAGCTGTTTGCAGATCGCGCGCACCAAGCCAGGGCCGATCTCCTTGTGTCGCGGCACCGCCGAGACCTGATTCTGCGGGCCGCGCCACTTGGCGTGCTTGGAGCCGCCGACCTCTCGGCAGCCGTAGGAGATGAGATGGCGTTCGAGGTCGCGGCGCTTCACGCCGCAGCGGTAAACCGCAGGTGCTCTCGGTCTGCCTCGGCCACTTCGCCAGCCAACTCCTCATCGGGAGTCAGGACCGTCCGCAGCGCGTCGAGCGCGTTCTCACGGGCTTCCTCTCGGGTTCGACCCTGGCTGACGGCGCCTGGCACCTCAAGGACGCGCGCGACAATCCAGCCCGCCTCGTCCGGGTTGTCGAACGCGATCGTGAAGTCGACAGATGCAGCCATGCCCCTAGAACGGTAGCGCGCCGCTAGGGCGCTGGCCTCCCCGGCTGAAAACTTGGTCCCGAAATTGGTCCCCCACTCCCGCTAACTCAGCCGAACTCCTTGGACATGATCGGTCTCCCTGGAGTAGATTCGCCCCCTCGGAGACCTTCCGGCTGAACTTCCAATCCGACGGTCGCTGGTTCGGATCGCTTGAAGCGGGAGAGGTCTACAACAGCCTCGTGATCGCTTCTTCGAAGACCTTCGGTTCTTCCAAGCTGAAATGCAGGAGGCGCCGTGCTGGTCCTCCGGTGCGACCGACGAGGAACGAAGGCGTGCTGTCGAGATGCTTGGCCGCCGCGAGTTCTTCGTCGGCTTCGCTGATTTCGAGCCAGTCTTCTTCGAAGGGTGTTTGGTCCTGTGACCAGCGTTCCACATCCACCCCCGCCTCCATAGCTATCCGCTGGAGGAAGTCTTCGTTGACGTAGCCGGTGAACTCGGGCCCCTGCTCGCGGTAGAAGACGTCGATGAAGTTCCAGAGCTTGTCCTGTCTTCCCGCCGCCAGCGCTGCGGTCTGCTGTTCCCTGAATTCGTACCAGCCGCCGGCGCCGGAGGTGTCCGTTTCTGTCGAGCGGAAGCGGATCTGAAGCTTGCCAGCGCGCACAAATTTGCGAATCAAGAAAGGCAGCGCTCCGAGCATCACCCGGCGCGAGTCCACGCACTGCAGATCGCCGAAGAACTGCAGGGTGACCGGGGCGCTGCGGTAGCCGAGGACCGCTCCATGCTGGGGAATCCCGGTCAGCAGTGCGAAAGTGCGCCGCACGGGATCCGGGGGGCGGGGAGGCGTCACGACCTGCCGCGGGGCGCTCGTGCCGCTGCCGCTGCTCAGAAGGACGATCGCAAGTAGGAGGGCAAGCGATGCGAGCGCAGCCAGGTATTTGCGCCAATTGGCTCTGAGTACTTGCATTCAAAAAAAGGTATGGCATGGTACCCAAATGGTCAAGGTTCTAAACCCATTTGACACAGGTTGACCCGATGACCCCCCGGCCCAGAGCTCTCCTCGTCTGCCTCCTGGCCGTCCTCATCCCAGCTGCGCGCCTCGCCACCGACGCCTTCGCTTGCCCGTACTACCCGCCGGTCGACTCCACGACCACGGAAGGCGGGGGCAACGTGTCCGACCCCAACCTTCACGACTGCTATGTCGTTTTGCCGGTCAATTGCGCCACCGGCAACCAGACCGAGGAACAGACCGACCTCGTTCTGGGCGGCCGCGGCCCAGCCCTTCACATCACCCGCACCTTCAACTCCCAGGCCGCCGCCGAAGCAAAATCGAGCGGCCCCTGGGGCTATGGCTGGTCGGGCCCCTACAGCTCGCACCTGGAATTCAACGCAGAATCCGGCGCGGTGACCGTCGTGCAGGAAAACGGGTCCACCGCCGCCTTCGCCCTGGAAGGCGGTGCGTACATCGCCGGCGCCTGGGTTCAGTCGAGGCTCGTCAAGGAAGGCGAAAACTACGTCTTCACGTTGCCCACGCAGGAAAAGCTCAAGTTCAACAAAGAAGGCCTGCTTATCGAACAGAAGGACCGCAACGGCAACGCGCTTACCATCGGCCAGTTCTTCGGTCTCCTGCTGGTCAAAGACGCCGCCGGCAGGGAACTGAAATTCGGCTACACCGAAGGCCACGTGACGAGCATCGAAGACCCGCTGGGCAACAAAGTCAAATACGCCTACGAATCGGGGAATCTCACCTCGGTGACGCTGCCCGGAGAAGAAACCCCGCGTTGGAAATTCAAATACGACGCTTCCCATCAGCTGACTGAAATGACCAACGGCCGCGGCGGCGTCGTCAAAACCGCCTACGACGAAAAACACCGGGTCAAAGAACAGACCGATCCGATGAGCCGGGTGACCAAATTCGCCTACGGCGAATCGGGCGGCTTGAAGACGACGACGATTACCGAGCCCAACGGATCGACCACCTTCGAGAAGTTCAACGCAGCCGGCGAGCCGCTGGAAGTGATCAGGGCGAAAGGGGCCGGCACCCTGGAACGGAAAACCACCAACGAATACGACTCCGCCTACGCCCTCACCAAAACGACCGATGCGCTCGGCCACTCGACCACCTTCGAATACAGCGCCGCGGGGGACATGACGCTCGAAAAAGACGCCGAAGGCGACGAAACGAAATGGACCTACAACACGACCCATGACGTCTTGACCGAAACCACCCCGAAGGGGGAGACGACCACCTACAAACGCGACTCCCACGGCAACGTCGAAACGATCGAACGCCCAGCACCCGGCGAAACGACCCAGAAAGCGACCTTCAAACACGCTGCCAACGGAGATCTCGAATCGGCCACCGATCCGCTCGGCCACGAAACCAAATTCGAATACGACACCTACGGGGACCTCAAAGCCGTTACCGACGCCGCCGGCGACAAGACGACCTCCACCTACGACAAAGACGGTCACCAGCTGACGTCCGTCAGCCCGCGCGGCAACGAAGAAGGCGCCGTAGCCTCGGAATTCGAAACCAAAACCGAACGCGACGCCCAGGGTCGGCCAATCAAGATCACCGATCCGCTCGGCCACGAAACCAAAATCGTCTACGACAAGAACGGTAATGTCGAATCGACCACCGACGCCCTCGGCCACACGACCAAATACACCTACGACGCCGACGACGAGCAGACGAAAGTCGAAAAGGCCAACGGCACGACCTCCGAAGCTGCCTACGACTCAGAAGGCGAAGTCAAAAGCCGCACGAACGGCAACGGCAACACGACGAAATACGAACACGACGTCCTCGAGCAGCTGACGGAAACGATCGATCCGCTGGAACGGAAAACCAAGCGGGAATACGACGCGGCCGGCAACCTCAAAAAAACCGAAGATGCGCTGGGCCGCACCGTCTCCTATGCCTATGACCTCGCGGATCGCCTCAAAGAAGTCAACTACTCCGAAGAAGCCACGCACGACGTCACCTTCAAATACGACAAAGACGGCAACGTCACTGAAATGGTCGACGGCACCGGCACGACTACCAGGGTCTACGACCAGCTCGACCGGTTGACCGAAATCACCAACGGCGCCAAAGAAGTCCTCAAATACAAATACGACCTCGGCAACGAGAACACGGAACTCACCTATCCGAACGGCGAAACGGTCAAACACGCCTTCGACAAAGCCGGACGCATGGAAAAAGTCACTGACTGGCTGGGCAAGGAAACGACCTTCGGCTACAACCGGGACTCTCAGGTCAAAGCAACGACGTTCCCGGCCACGACGACGAATATCGACGAATACGCCTACAACAAGGCCGATCAGATGAGCGAAGTGGCGATGAAAAGGGGCGCCACGGTCCTGGCTTCGATGGGCTATACGCGGGACAAACTCGGGCAGGTCGAAAAATCGGTTGACACGGGCTTCTCCGAAGAAGCCGAACGGGCCTACGAATACGACGCCGGCAATCGCCTCCTGAAAAGCAACGGCACGGTCTTCGAATACGACAAAGCCGGCAACGTGACGAAGATCTCACCGGTCACCTACACCTACGACAAAGCCGACCAGATCGCGACCGCGAGCAACGCCACCTTCGAATACAACAAACTTGGGCAGCGCGTAAAGGAAACTCCGAGCGGCGGCTCGGAAATCCCCTACGTCTACGACCAGGCCGGGAACCTGATCTCGACGAAAAGCGCCGGAATCGAAAACACCTTCAAATACGACGGCACCGGCCTGATGACCACCGAAACCAGGAGCACCTCGACCTACCACATGGCCTGGGATCCTGTGGCTGGCCTGCCGCTCCTGCTCCGCAGCGGCAACGACTATTACATCTATGGCCCTGAGGGCGTGCCCGTCGAGCAGATCAACTCGGGCTCAGCCACCTATCTGCACCACGACCAGCTGGGGTCGATCCGCCTCCTGACGAACTCAAGCGGAGAAAACACCGGCACCTATCGTTTCGGACCCAACGGAGCAGTCTGGAAACACACTGGAACGGCCTCCAGCAAAATGGGATTCGCGGGTCAGTTCCGGATGAACACCGAACACCAGCTGATCTACCTGCGAGCCCGTGTCTACGATCCGGCGACGGCGCAGTTCCTCAGCAGGGACCCACTGTCGGCGCTATCAGGAGAAACCTATTCCTATGCGGCGGCTAATCCCGTAAATGCGGTCGATCTGCGCGGGCTAGACGCTGATCGAGTGGGCTGTCCGCCCCCTCCCTGCTGTTTGGAGACGAACCCACCGCCTGTCGATCACACGCCTCCTGTTAAGCAAGAGCCTGCGCTCAGCACGTTTTCAATCCCTCAAAAGGTCCCTAGCAGCCAGGGCAGCGGGTTTCCCGAGATCAATCCTTGGACCGTGTTCGCAGACGCTGTTGGCGAGTCTGCGACGGGAGCACTCCATGGCTGGCCGGGAGCCTTGAAGGGTGCGGTAATCGGTGCACTAAAGAGCGCGGGCAAGGAGGCGTTATTTGACGCGGTCAAGTCCCGGTGGGGGGAGTTCTCCGGAACGATGGCGGAGGGGGCAGTCACTGCCGTCGAGCTGTATCGAACTCTTCCAGAGCTCGAGGATGCTTGGGGGGAGGCAGTCCATACTATCGGACCGATTCTTCCAGTGTTGCCAGCAGTTCTCTTACTGTAGATCTACTAAGAGAAGGCGGTATGTGTGGTTTGATGATGGGGGAAGGTTCAGAGCTAGCGTGTGCCATCTAGGTGGTAAGTCGCCAACCCTAGTCGATCCTATTCCGCGAGATGAACGCGAAGTAGTTTACGGATAGATGTCGCAGGTGCGAGATCGGCGGGCAGATTATTTGCCCGCGGTTGCCGTGGCGCTCGTGTAGCCGGTCGAGGCGGCGGTGATGGTGTTGGTGTAGTTGCCGCTTGATGGCGCGGTGTAGGTGAACTGGTTGGCGCTGACGGAGGGGCCGGATTCCGGGATTGAGAGGGGGGAGCCGGTGATCGTGCCGCCGGTCGCGGTGATGGCGACCGATTTGGCGGCGCCGAGGTTGGAGACGGTGTTGCCGACGCTGTCGGTGACCGCGACCTTGGCTTTGACGGTCCCGGAGCTGCCGAGGGTGGTGATCGTGCAGGTGAAGAGACAGGGAGTGCTGATCGAGCCGGCGCTGCTGATGGTTTCGACGAGGCCGAGGCGGGAAGCGGTGCCGGTCGAGACGGTGAGGGCGAGGGCGGTGGAGGTCGAGATGGTGCCGTCGCTGGCGGTGACCGAGGTCGCGCCGGCCTTGTTCAGTTTCGTGAATCCGTTTTTGGAGGAGGCGGGGGTGGCGACGCCGCTGGTGAAGCTGAGCGAGGTCGCCGATCCGAAGTTGATCGCGGTGCCGGCGCTGTTGACCACCGTCGGCAGCGCGCCGCTGGGACTGGCGCTGGAGCCGGCGAAGGTGATGTTCTTGGAGCCCGCGTATTCGGTGGCGGTGTTGCCGTAGGTGTCCTGCGCGGTGGTGGTGATGTTGAACCCGGTCGCCGCCACCGGCGTCAGGGTCGAGGAGGAGAGGACGAGTTTGCTCGCCGTGGCCGCCGCCACCGTGACCGTGACCGCGGTCGGCGTGGTGATCGACCCTTCGGTTGCTTTGACGCTGGTCGAGCCGCTCTTGTAGAGCTTCATCCCGCCATTTTTGGACCCCGTGGCTTTGGCGATGCCGGCGCTGAAGCTCAGCGAGGTGGAGGTGCCGAAGGCCACTTCGGCGCCGCTGGAGTCGCTGACGGTCGGGGCATTTCCCGCGGGGCTTGCACTGGCGCCGGAGAAGACGACGCTGTGAGCGCCGGTGTAGGAGGTCGCGGTGTTGCCGTAGGCGTCCTGAGCGGTCGTCGTCAGTTCATCGAGCGCTCCCGCCGTCGGCGTCGCCGAGGTGGCGGTGAGGGTGAATTTGGAGGCAGCGGCCGCGGCGACGGTAATCGTCGGCGGGCTTGGGGTGGTGACGGAGCTCTCGGTGGCGACGATGCTGGCCGAACCGGCTTGGTAGAGATTCAGCACCCCGTTCTTGCTCGAGGCGACCGTCGATACGCCGCTGGTGAAGGTGAGCGCGGTCGCGGCTCCGAAGTTGACCGCGGTGCCGGCGCTGTTGACCACCGTCGGCTGGGTCCCGCCGGGGGCGGCGCTGGCGCCGGAGAAGACGAGGGAGTGGGAGCCGGTGTAGGTCGTGACCGTGTTGTTGGCTTCGTCCTTGGCGGTGATCGTCAGGTTGCTGGAGCCGCCGGCGGTGATGCTGGTCGCGCTCGCCGAGACCGTGAAGGAGGTCACCGCTCCGATCGTGACTTTGGCCGTTTTGCCGGCGCTCGTCGCCTGCCAAGTGCGCCAGAGCGCGGTCACCACATAGGTGTGTTCACCGATCGGGACCGAGCCGTCGGTGCAGCTGGTGACCGCAGTCGGCACAGCCTGTTCCGGGCAGTTACCGGCGGGTTTGCCACCGTCGCGGGTGACGTAGTAGGTGACGGTGCCTTCGCCGGGGGCCGTCATCGCGCTCCAGGTCAGCGCGACCGTCCCGCCGGCCGCCGGGGTGGCCGCGGTGATCGTCGGCGCGGTGAGTTTGGTTACCGCGGCCGAGGCGTTGCCGGTTCCTTCGGCGGTGAAGTAAGAGAGGGCACTGGCGACCAACGCCAGGATCGCGACGAAGAAGACCGAGCCGGCGACGCCGCTGCGGGGGACGCGCCTCATCCGCGCGCCTCACCACTGAAGTCGAGCCGGACGGTCGCGCCCTGGCAGGCGTTCTGGTCGACCGGCAGTTCGCGCATCTCCACGCTCGGCGCGGTCGCGCTGCCGCTCGGCAGACTGACGGAACCTCCGGCCGGGACGATCAACGGCGTCGCGGGGCTGAGGTTCGAGGGAGTGACCGCGAAGTTGGGGCCGGCGTCGCAGGACGAAGCTTCCGGCGCGACGGCGACGGTCAGGCCGGTGACTTCGATCGGGGCCGGGTTCGGATTGCCGATCCGCACCGGCAACTCCTGCGCCGGATCCCCGGGCATCAGCTCCTCGAGTTCGCCGGTCAGCGGCTCGATGCTGAAATCCCGCGGCTCGAGCAGCGCCCAGCGGTAGTGGGCGGCCGGGCCGCTGAGGTCGCGCCGGTTCAGCGCCCGCACGGCAAAGGAATGTTCGCCGGGCGCGATACCACGGACTATGTAGGGCGAGCCGCACCCATCCCAGTCGCCTCCGTCGAAGCGGCATTCGAAGCGCCGCCACTGCGGCTGCGGCGGAGTGCCCGGGCCGGGGCCGGGCGCAGCCGTGCGCTGTTCGGGGGGTGCGACGTGGAAGCGGAACTGTGAGTCGGGCTCGATGCCGCCGCTCGGCGGCACTTCGATGAATTGCGGCCGTGGCGGGCGCTGATCCTGCCCTCGCGCGGGGTGCTTGCCCTTCTTCCCGTGCGGTCGGCTCCGCTCGGAGAGGGTGGTCGCGTAGGCGACGCTGCCGAGACAGGCAACAGCGACGACCAGGGCAACGAGTGCCCTGGTCGCGCGCTTGCGTCCCATCTCACGCCGCCCGGTCATCGGGTAGCTGCGAGCTCGCCTAGTTGCTGGTCAGGGCCAGGGTGAGTTCCGCCCCCTGGCACGCGTTCTGGTTGACGCCCGTGTCGTTCATCGTCAGCGTGCCTTTCGGCGTCACCGCCTGCCCGTTGCCGGAGGGGAAGGTGGCGTTGACGGCCACGGCCGGCATCGAGAAGTCCGGGGTGCCGCCGGTGATCACGGTGCTGCAGGTCGAGTGGCCGGCGTCGACGGTGATCCCGGTGAGGGTGATCGTGCCGACCCGCTGGGCGCCGCTGGAGGGGTTGTCGACGGTGAAGCTGACCTGGGAGGAGGCGCCGGGGTAGAGATTGCCCGAGACGGTTCCTTTCAGGGTGATGGCGGAACTGGTGCCGACTTTGGCGGTGACGGTGCCGGAGCCGGTGCTGGTGAAGTACGCGTAGGCGGCGGCGGCCAGGGCGAGGGCGGCGACGCAGGCGACTGCGGCGAGCGCCTTCTTATTTCGGATGCGGTGCATGGCGATCTCTTTCTCTCTCTAGGCGAGCGCTGGGAACGCTCCGGATGCGCCGTCATCGACAACTCGTCCAATTGACTCAAGTTGTAATCACGAACTTTCCGGTGTGGAGACTTACCGACCGTAGAAAGGAGTAATCCCGCTCACAGAGCCAAATTGGATGCGGCCAGCGACTCGGGTGCCGATCCAGTGCGGCAGCTAATCATCCGCTCTGACCAACGATTTCGACGATTTTTGTCCGCTGCGCTCAAGCAGGGGCGCGCAGGTCCTCGGCGATCCGCACCCCGGCCGAGAGCAGCGGGGCCGCGAGGACGAGGCCGATCGTGCCGAAGAGGCAGCCGCCGGCGATCGTCGCGATCAGGACCGCGAGCGGGTGGAGCTTGAGGGCGGCGCCGTAGGCGATCGGCTGAACCAACTGCTGAAGGACGCCGTTGGCGAGGAGAACGACGACGCCGAGCGCGACAGCGGCCTCGGGCCCCTCGCCGCCGAGGGCGATGAGGACGGCGAAGGCGCCGGCGGTCCAGGCCCCGAGGTAGGGGACGAAGCCGCCGAGGAAGGTGACGACGGCGATCGTCCCGGCGAGCGGGACGCCGAGCACGAGGGCCCCGGCGCCGACGATCACCGAGCTCCAGATCGAGACCGCGGTCACCCCGACGAAGTAGCCGCGGAGGCTGCCGGCGACGCGGCCGAGGACCGTGTGGGCGATCGGGACCGGGATTCCGAGGTGGCGCTCGATGAAGCCGCCGATCGTCGGCGCGTCCTTGAGCATGAAGAAGAGGCTGAGGGCGGTGAAAGAGAGGAAGACCGCGAGCGAGGCGAGCCGGTCGATGCCGCCGAGGACGCCGTGGGTGAGCGCTTCGAAGCCGGCGCTGACGCCGGCGCTGGCGTGCGAGTTGGCGCTGGCTGCGGTCGAGGCCTTGGCGCCGAGGTCGTGCGCCCAGGTCTGGATCTGCGCCGCCCCTTCCTGTAGCCGCGCGGAGAGGCCATCGGCCTGGCTGGCGATCGCGGTCAGCACCAGCAGGCCGATCCCGAGCCCGATTACGATCAGGCCGAGGAAGACGAGGGCGGCGCCGATCCCCCGCGGGACTCCGCGCCGCTTCATCCGGTCGACGAGGGGCGAGGTGACTGAGGCGATGATTCCGGCGGTGATCACCGGCATGACGATCGTCTGGGTCAGCGAGAGCAGCCACACGAGGCCGACCAGCGCCGCCGCCACCCCGACCAGGAGCCAGGAGGAGAAGCCGGCGTCGCGCAGCCACTTGGGGGCGGCGAAGTACCCGCGCGCGTCTTCGGATCCGGCCTCGATGGCAGGGGACGATACGAGCCGGGTCCGACGACTCAACCGAACTTGCGCCTATGACTGAGGCACGCGTCACCTACGTCGGCCACGCAACCGTCCTGCTCGAGCTCGGCGGCGCCCGCCTGCTCACCGACCCCTTGCTGCGCCCGCGGGTCGGGCCGCTGCGACGACAGGGGCCGGCGCCGGGTCCGGAGGTCAGCCGCGATCTCGATGCGGTCCTCGTCTCCCACCTGCACCGCGACCACGCCGACCTCGGCTCGCTGCGCCGGCTCGGTCGCGACGTGCCGCTGCTGGTCCCGCCCGGCTCGCGCCGCTTCTTCGAACGCCACCGCTTCGGCGAGGTGACCGAGCTGGCGCCGGGAGAGAAGACGCAGGTGGGGGACGTCACCGTCACCGCGGTCGAGGCCAGCCACGCGGTCGGCCGCCGGCGCTTCGCCCCCGCTTCAGAGCCGATCGGCTTCCTCTTCGACGGGCCGCGCCGCGTCTATTTCGCCGGCGACACCGACCTCTTCGAGGGCATGGGAACGCTGGGAGCGGACCTCGACCTGGCGCTGCTGCCGATCTGGGGCTGGGGCCCGACCCTCGGCGAGGGTCACCTCGACCCCGAGCGCGCCGCCCGCGCCGCCGCCCTGCTCGCCCCGCAGTTGGCGGTGCCGATCCACTGGGGGGCCTTCTACCCACTCGGCCTCGCCCGCTTCCGGCGCGACCCGCTGCGCTTGCCGCCACTGGAGTTCGTCGAGTGGGTGCGGAGGCTGGCGCCTCAGACCGAGCCGCTGGTGCTGGCCCCGGGCGAGACGACCTCGCTCGCGTAGGCGTCCTGCCCGAGCTGGGCCAGCCAGCCGCGAAAGATCCGGTGGACCGCTTCGGCTCCGATTACTTCCTTGGCCGGCCACTCCAGGTCGCTGGGGTGCAGGACGAAGGGGTGGCTCTGCGTTCCGCCCATGCCGCCGTGGGAGCCGACCAGCTCCTCGAAGGCGGCGACCTCGCCGAACTCGGGCCAGAAGGTGCTGTTGATCATCACGTCCGGGCAGTGGGGGAAGCCGTCGCTGCGGCGGACGTGGCGGGCTGCGTTGGGGCCGAACGGCGCCAGTGGGTCCTTGCCCTCGACCCGGCCCTGATCGAGGTAATGGGCGCCGGCGGCGCCGAGCACCACCGCCCCGTCCCGCTCGGAGCGGACCAGGACGAAGCCGACCCCCGGGTGTTCGCGCAGGGCCGGAAGCAGCCGCGGGTAGAGCGCTTCGATCCGCTCGGCGCTGACCCGCCCCGGCTCGCGCGGGAAGCTGATCAGCCCGAGGCAGCCCGAGGCCATCACCGAGAGCTCCGGGGTCTCGCCGCCGTGGGAGGCGTCGATGTCGCGCCGGGCCGCCGGCTCCAGCGCCACCACCCCGTCGGCCTGGCGGTCCCTGGTCGCGGCGCGGACCGTTCGCGCGGCGACGGTGTCATCCCGGGCGACCTCGGTCAGGCCGGCGCTGAGGTAGGCGAGCGCGTCGTCGTCGCCGCCCTCGGCGGCGACCATGCTCTCCGGCTCGCAGGCCGCCCGGACCAGGTCCTCGAGGCTCTCGCCGTAGCGGTCGAGGAAGGTTTCCCCCTGCGACTGGCCGTGGTCGGAGAGGACGACCAGCCGGTAGGGACGCGGCGCCTCCCTGCAGGCGGCGGCGATGCGGCCGATCTGGCGGTCGAGGTCGTGGAGGACCGCGAGCGCGTCGGGCCGCTCGATCCCGGAATGGTGGGCGACCTCGTCGTAGGCGAGGAAGGTCGTGTAGATGACGGGGCGGCCGGAGATCAGGTCGCCGACGACGGTCGCCACCTGGAGGTCGCGCTGGACCACCGTCGCCCAGGCGCGGGCGAACGAGTAGCTCCAGCTGCGGGCAATCCGCGGCCGCACGTCGTCGCGGACCTGCCAGCGCGCCGCCCGGCGCTCGCGGCCGAGCTCGGCGAGGACGAGGACGAGCGTGCGGGCGGCAGCGTAGGGGCGGGCGAAGTAGGCGGCGTAGTCCTTGCCGATCGGCCGTCGGCGCCGCAGCGCCGTGCTCATCGTCAGCATCGAATGGGGAGCGTCGCCGGAGAGGATGTTGGCGCGGCTGGCGCCGTCGGCGTGCAGCAGGCCGCGGCCGTCGGAGTGGCGGCGCTCCAGCTCTTCGGCGTCGCGGGGGTGGTTGGTGACGATCGCGCAGCCGCGCTCCTTCTCCCACCAGCGGAAGGCGGGCATGTCCTCGTTGGAGCCGTGCAGGAGGCCGGCCTGGCAGGCGCCGGTCTGGGAGGACCAGTCGGTTTCCCAGCCGTGCAGGCGGTGCGAGCCCTCGCGCAGCCAGCGCGAGAGGTTGGGGGCGCTGCCGCCGCTGAGAGCGCGGTGGAGGACGTCGTGGGCGAGACCGTCGATCTCGAGGAAGAGGATGCCGGGGACGTCGGTCTCGATCGTCTGGCGGCGCAGCCGCTGCTGGCGGCGGACGACCTGCAGGTGCCACGATTCGTCTTCGTCGATTGCGAACAGCGCGTAGAGGAAGGAGGTCGCCGCCGCGAGCACAAGGGTGACGAGGACGCCCTCCCAGACGCCGGCGATCTCCGCCCCCGGCAGCAGGTCGATCGCGAAGGTGACGAGCAGCCCGTTCAGCAGCAGCGCCCCGATCCCCAGCGTCAGCACGGTCAGCGGCAGGGCGAGGCGGGCGATCGTCGGCCAGACGAGCGAGTTGAGGAGGCCGATCAGGGCGGCGGCGGCGAGGGCGTTGCGGGCACCGTCGAGGACGAAGTTGTCGAGGATCTCCGAGAGCAGGAGGAGGAGCCCGGCGTCGAGCACGAGGACGAAGAGGCCGCGCCGGATCATCTTCAACATCGGGCCGAGTCTAAGCCGGGGACGAGCGGCGGTGTTGCAGTTCTATTGCCGACCGCCGCGTCGCCGAAGATAGGAGGGTGGCGACCGCCTGCGACGGGACCTCACGGATGAAGCTGACGATGCCGGCCGAGCCGGCGTCGGTCCCGGTGCTGCGGCGCCGGGCGACCGATTTCGCGCGCGAGCAGGGGTTGGGGGAGGCGCTGACCGCCGACGTCGCCCTCGTCGTCTCCGAGGCGGTGACCAACGCCGTCAAGTACGCCGGCGCGTCAGGCGACGCCGGGGTCGTCGAGCTCTCCGCCCGCTGCAGCGAGGAGTGCCTCGAGGTGCGGGTGCGCGACCGCGGCGAGGGCTTCGGCAAAGGCTCCCCGGACGGCCTCGGGCTCGGCCTCTCGATCATCGCCCGCCTCTCGGCGGACCTGCGGATCGTCCAGGAAGGCGAGGGAACCGAGGTACGGATGCGGTTCCCGTTGCCGGCGGGCTAACCGCTCAGCGCCTGCCGCCTTTGCGGCTCGGCATCTTGAAGCAGCTCTGAGAGCTGGAGATGTTCGTCCCCTCCTCGCCGGACTCGACCATGCGGGCGGCGCTGCGGGCCTCGATCTCGAGTATCTCCAGGCGAGCGCGTTCGTGGGCCTCCATCGCTTCCTGCAGCCCCTCGGCGTCGAGGACGAGCGGGGTACGGGTGAGGTGGAAGTGTTCGTCAGCACCGACCACGCCGGCTCGGGCGGAGATGACGAAGTCGTCGAGCATTTTCTGCACGATGTCGCAGAGGATGTCCTCGGCCACGAGGGGGTCGAGCTCTTCCCACTCCTCGGTGTCGATCAGATGCCGCTCGGTCGCGCGGTAGAAGTGCTCGAGGGCGCCGCGCACTGGTCGGGTGCTGACCAGCTCGGCGCATTCGAACTCGACCAGCTGCTTGGTGTGGTAGCTGACGTTCGACAGCTCCTCGTCGAGTTCGCGCGCCATTTCGGCCGGACTCGCCGTGCGCTCAACGAGAAGGCGAAGCAGCGTCGCCCGCAGCGGGTGGCTCATCGCTTTGATCCGTTGTTCGGTGGCTTTGCGGCGCTCGGTTTTGGTCGACATCGCTTTCTTTCTGGTCGCAGGCTGATTACTGGCGAGGGCTTGATCGTAACTGCTGTCTAGACAACGTGTTCGAAATCTTCGCTTTTTGCTGAAGTTAGACTCATTGGTGGAACAATCTCCACCAATAATTCAGTGGAAACCTCAAGTCCGCCAGCCCGGGAGGAGGTGAACCGGATGGATCTCCGTACCGAGCGCGTCGCGCCCCTCGATTCGATTGCCAAGGGCGCCTAGCCACCACTCATCAGGAGGCCGGTCTCCCATCATGGGGGCCGGCCTCTCTTCTCTAGAGCCCGGGCGGATGCCGGGCGACGAAGCCGGAGGTGGAGGCGGTGGCGAGGTGCCAGCGCGGTCCGGTTCCCTGTTCGTCGCCGACGGTGTCGAATCGCAGCCCGGCGATCTCGGCGAAGGCGTGGCCGGGGTTGGCGTAGATCGTGATCCACCTGCCCGGTCCGGGCGCCCCCCAGTGCATCAGGTCGCCCGAGGTCAGCGGCCGCGGGATCAGGCCGCCGCCGAAGAGGGCGAAGCTGACGGCGCCGGAGCAGTCGTAGGAGCTGCTGTAGAAGGAGGCGTGGCCGCCGCCCCAGACGTAGGGACGGCCGACGATCGTGTTGGCGGCGTCGACGGCGCCTTGGACCGCCGCGGGAGCGTCGGTCGGGGCGCGGGCTACGCCGGTGAGGAGGATCGCGGTGGAGCCACCGCCGCCGCGGCGGTGGGCGAAGATCTGATCGCGGCCGAGCGAGGAGGAGTGGGGGACGTGGGTGCCGTTGCTGCCGGCCGAGGCGGGCGGGAGCGCGGTCGGGTCGGCGGCGATTTCCGCCGGGCTCGGCACCCGGGCCTTCTTCCGGGCTGGCGCCGGCCGGGGGTCGGACGCGGTGGTGTGTTCGATCCGCTGGCGCGCTTCCATCAGGGCGAGGCCGTCGGCGACGGTGCTGACCGCCCTGTCGCCGCCGCTGGCGCCTGCCAGCGCGATCGCCACCTGGAGAATCGCCGCCGTCTGGAGCATTGCCACTGCAAGACTACGCAGGCGTGAAATTGCTCCTGGTGCCGCTGGCGATCCTCGCCTTCATCCTCTTCCTCCTCCTGCTCGGCGCGATCGGGCTCGCGGTCTCCTTTGCCGTTCTCTACGTCTTCGGCGCCGCTTGGCGCCTGGTCGCCGGCGGCCGCCGCTCAGGCCGCTGATCTCCGCGCGCAGCGGCGTTTGTCGCTCCTCGCAACGGGAAAAAGTTCCTTAAGGGAAGGGAAACCGCTTAGCGAGGAGAGGGATGTAGATGGCCCAGCAGACCAAATCCAAAAGCAGTCGGAAACGGTCGCAGTCGAAAAAAGCCAAGAGCAAAGGCCCGAAAAAAGAAGTCCACCAGAGCACCGAGGGCAGCGGGCGCAACAAAAGCCCGACGCAGAAGAAGGACGAACAGGGGTCGGCGACCGGGGAGCGGCAGAGCGAGATCCGCAACCAGGGCGGCGACAAGACCCGGCCGGAGCAGATGTACGAGGACTACACGGTCATCGATCCGGGCGAAATCAGCGACACCGACGAGCCCGACGTCGTCGTCGACATCCCGGTCGTCAAAGTCGACGAAATCCACTTCGAGCTCGACGACCTGATGGCCCGGATCTCGCTGCACGCCGAGGTCCTCGACCTGGTCAAGCTCAGCGTCGGCGTCCACGCTGAACTCGGCAAGGTCGAACTCAACATCAAGGGGGTGGAAGCGCAGGCGCTGATGCGGGCGCGGCTCGACCACGTCACCGCGATCATCGACCGGGTTCTCACCACGCTGGACCGCAACCCCGATGTGCTGAAAACGATCGCCAAGTCGCTGAAACCGGTGACCGAAGGCGCCGGCAAGGCCGTCGGCGAAGTCGGCGAAGGCGCGAACAAGGCGGTCGGTCAGATCGGCGAAGGCGCGGGAAGCGCCGTGGAAGACGTCGGCGAGGGTGCCGGCGGTGCCGTCAAAGACGTCGGCGAGGGCGCCGAGGGCGCGGTCAAAGACGTCGGCAAAGGCGCCGGCGGGGCGGTCGAAGACGTCGGCGGCGGGGCCGGCAAAGCGGTCGGCGAAATCGGCGAAGGCGCGAACCAGGCCGTGGGCCAGCTCGGCGAAGGCGCCGGGCAGGCCGTCGGAGGCCTGGGCGAAGGCGCGGGTCAGGCGGTTGGCGGGCTCGGTCAGGGCGCCGGCGCTCTCGGCGGACTCGCCGGTCTAGCCGGCGGCGGCGGTGGTGGCAATGGCGGTGGAAATGGCGGCAACGGGGGCGAAGGCGGCAACGGGGGCGAAGGTGTCTCCGGCGGCCAGATTGCGAAAGCGATCGCCAAAGTCGTCGCCAAAGAAATCGGCGCCGCCGCGGCCGACGAGGCCAAAGACCTCGGTCTCGCCGCCACTCACAAAGCGATGGAGCTGGGCGAGCGGCGGCGCCAGCGCCGGGCGGCGAAGCACAACGCCACCGAGGCGGCGCTGCGCAAGGCCGAGGAGCACGGGGTCGACGTCGATCGGGTCGAGGGCACCGGCTCCGAAGGCCGCGGCACCGTCCACGACGTCGAAAAGGCGGCGGCCGAGTGAGCGGCCGCCGTCCCGACCTCGAGTTCTTCACCTCGGTCAAGGCCGATGAGGTGAAGTTCGGCCAGGTGCCGGAGCGGCGCAAGGTCACCTACTACGGCGAGCCCGGCCACGAAACCGACGCCACGGTCGAGCGGGAGAACATCCCCGAGGAACCCGAGGAGGGTGTCACCTACCGCGACGTCAAGGTCGACTGGTCTGTGAAGCAGTGGATCGTCCACCCGACCGACGCCGAGGACGAGGAGGACGAGTAGGAGAAGTCGGGGCTGGCGACCGCATCCCCTCGGCGCGGTCGCCAGCCTTGTCCTCAGGGCCTGCCCGGCGTCAGTGCCTCGCGGTGAGTCCCTGTAGAACGACCTCGATCGGGGAGCGGTGCTTGCCGTTCCTCCCCGAGGCGGCAGTCTCGAGACCGCCTGCAACCTCGCTTACCTGCGTGCTCACCTTCCCGACTCCCTGGGCCGCCTTGGCGATGTCCTTGGAGTCGATCTTGATCTTCGGCCGGCGGGCGATCGCCTTGCCGATCCCGCTTTTCCGCCCTTTCTTGGAAGCGGCGAGGGCCATCCCCCCGGCTGCTCCGGCGAGGGCGGCGCCCCCGGCGACGAGCGGGACTTTCGCTTTGCCGGCAACTTTGCCGACGGTTTTGCCGGCGTCGCCGACCGCGCTGCGCACCGCCTCGACGTTCGAGTGTTTGCTCCCGGAGCCGTTCGAGCTGGAGGCGCCGTTGCCGCTGCTCGAGCGGCGCGGTTTGCTGCTCGATTTCGGTTTCGCTTTCGGGGCTTTCGGTTTCGCTTTGGCTTTCGATTGCGAAGCCGGTTTCGCGGTTTTCGATGCCGAAGTGCTTTTTGATTTCGGTTTCGATTTCGAAGTCGATTTGGATTTCGTCTGAGCCATTTTCCTCTCTCCTCGGGGGGTCCCTATTGGCTCAGATACCCATTCCAATGTGGGCAAATCAGCATGGATGGACGCTTGCGGCGCTCCTCACGACCTCGAAGGCGCTCCCCGGAATGCCCTTCAACTGATTCAGGTTCTCGTCGTCCCAGCGGCGGTCGCTGCTGCCGGAGAAGAACCAGTTGGAGCCGTTGTCGGCGACGATCAGGCCGTAGCGCTTCATCGCCAGGGCGATCGTCTTCGCGGCGCCGCTGAAGCGGCCGAGGTCGTAACCCGCCTTGAGGCGGAGGCGCAGTCCCATCGGCGGGGCGTCGGGGTTGGAGGTGTCGCCGGCGCAATGGGAGGCGGGGTGGACCCAGGCGTCTCGGGTGCTCTCGACGGTGACCCGGATCGCGTGGTCGAGATGGCCCGCGGCGACTTCGTCGTAGCGGACGAGGCCGGGGAAGATCGGCAGCCCGGCGGCATCGGCGGAGGTCCAGCCATCGGGGCGGCGAGCGGCGGAGCGCAGGTCCCACGCCGTCCCCGAGTCGGCGTTCCAGTGCGGGCGCGGCTGAGGGCCTGCCTCGCAATCCCCGCGCACGCCTGGCGGCGCCGGACACACTTCGCGGGGCGTCGTCCTCAGTCGGCCAAATGGCTCTGCCATTCGGCCTC